>NZ_CP049801.1:0-324640 GCF_011578045.1 Acinetobacter shaoyimingii | reverse complement strand
TTCAGCTATGTCGTTAAAGCCACCAATGGCATGGAGTTTCATTACCCTCCAGAAATACGACAAGTTCTTGCCGATGCTGAAAATGAAAATCCTTATGACTGCGTCTCTAAATCTGATGATGATCTTTCCGAGTGTATGATTGGCAATGCTTCAAATATTCGTGCCATTGTTGTAGGCGATAGTCATGCCAACGCTGTAACAACAGGGATTTCGAATGCTTTAGACTTAGAAAAGCAAGGTACAATTACCCTTTCCAATTCAGGCTGTCCATATATTCTTAATGCAGAATTTAACGACAACCAATGTGAATTAATTAATCAGAAGAAACAACAATACTTAGCACAGCATCAAGGTACACCTATCATTCTCATCAATCGTTATTTGCAAAGATTGGAAGGTGAAAATGATCCTGCTCGTGTAAAAACAAAGAATGTACTTACGATCAATTTTAGTGATCACAGTACCAACAAAGCCGAAATATATGCAGCATTTGCAAAAAACTATGAAAAAACCATTTGCGATTTAACACGCCATTCCAAGGTGTATATTGTCGATTCAATTCCAGAAGTTGGCTTCAATGTTCCACAGACTATGAACCAATCAATTTTTAGATCTGGAAAAACGGAACATCGAACTTTGCCATTCAAGCAATATCTCGCTCGATCAGAAAAACTGGCTCAAATTCAGCAAAATGTCGCGCAAAAATGTGGCGCAGAAATTATTCACTCAACAGCTGTTCTCTGTACGTCTGATCATTGTATTACGCAATATCAGGGTCGTGCCATTTATCGAGATGGTGATCATTTGAATGAATATGGCAATAAATTGCTGACACCTCTATTTAAAGATATTTTTTAATTTTTAAATGTCTTATCAACAATAAAAAGAGCACCTGATCGGTGCTCTTTTTCATTATTTTTCAGCAGTAAATTGATCGTAGATTGCACCATTTACAAAATGTGTTTTTTGCGCTTTTGCCCAACCACCAAATACATCATTAATGGTAAAGAGTTTAATTTTTGGAAATTTATGTGCATATTTTGCAGCAGCTTTGGCATCACGTGGACGGAAATTGTATTTAGCTGCTAAATCCTGACCAATAGGTGAATACAAATAATTTAAATAGCCTTTCGCTAAATTACGATTCCCATTTTTATCAACGACTTTATCTACAATTGCGACAGAAGGCTCAGCCAAGATCGAAATAGAAGGATAAACGATTTGATATTTATCTTTATCAGGACCAGATATCGCAAGTAATGCTTCATTTTCCCAAGACAATAAAACATCACCAATGCCACGTTCTGCAAACGTTGTTAATGAACCACGAGCACCAGAATCCAATACTTTCACATTTCGATAAAGCTGTTTAACCAATTCACGTGCTTTAGCATCATTACCGCCAGGCTGTTTAAGCGCATAACCCCAAGCAGCAAGATAAATCCAACGTGGTGCTCCACCCGTTTTTGGATTTGGCGTAATAATTTCTACACCAGGTTTCACCAAATCATTCCAGTCTTTAATATTTTTTGGATTCCCCTTACGAACTAAAAAGACAATTGTTGACGTGTATGGTGCAGAGTTGTTTTTAAACTCTGTTTGCCAGTTTTTATCAATCTGACCAGCAGCGACAATTTCATCAATGTCATTCGCTAAGGCTAAAGTCACGACATCTGCTTGCAAACCATCAACAACTGAACGTGCTTGCTTACCAGATCCGCCATGTGACTGTTTAAAACTCACATCTTGTCCGGTTTTCTTTTTCCAATAAGTACCAAAACTTTTGTTATATTCTTGATAGAACTCGCGTGTTGGATCATAAGAAACATTTAAGAAGTCCTTTGCAGCAATAACATTAAAGCTGGATACGAGCGCCCCAACAGCGATTGCACTGAATAATGTTTTTTGAATAAACTTGTTCATTTATAACTCATTATTTTCATGATTTGAGCTAATATATTTTTTTCTATCTGAATTAACAATCACTTAGTTATAAGAATAAAAAATGTCCAAATCTTTTTTTATGATATATTTTCCCCTGCTTTTATTTTGCACTTTTTTTATGCTTAAAATTCAGATCATGATTCAAAAAAAAGATATGTTTTAGATTTCTTCACTCTATCTTCATAATTCTTTGTTAAAACTAACAAAGTTTAAACTTTCACAGTAATACATTTACACTTATTGTGATAATTATCGTTTTTTTGTAAAAAATTATGATGTATTTGTACTTTTTGTGGCAAAATATGGTTAAATTGTAATCCAAGATCAATTTCTACTAAAAAATATCTAACACATCTGGGGATGATTGAAATGAAAAAAGCACATAATTATTTACTCTTAACAATAAGTATCGCCTTCGGTGCAGTGACACAAACAACTTCTGCTGCTGCGATTCAAAAGAGCATTAAAAGTGTTCAGCCTATGATGATTTCTGAAAAGCAATCACCCATTGTTAAGGCTTTGTCACAACAAAAACGTGAACGTCAAGACAACAGATTACCAACCACCGATGTTGATCAACTCAAAATGATCACCTCGATCAATAATGCACCATCTCAAAACTTTTTAGCGGAGCAACATCAACGCTTCTCTCGTTTTGTACAAGCTTTATTCCAGCCTCATAACTCTTAAGACTCAAAGGATTAAGAACACTTTAATGTGACTCTATGACATTAAAGCTAAAAACCAACAAATTACCTTCAGCCCCAGTTGAAGCCGTTGTTTGTTGGTTTTTCCATTTATAATCTTTGAAAATACCTATTGATGATTTCATCAATTAAGCATAAAGCTGATCTTTTTTCGTTATAATAGATTTAATACACATTCTGAATATTTTTTGGTCATGACAGTTCGTACTCGTATTGCTCCCTCGCCTACTGGCTTTCCTCATGTAGGTACTGCCTACATTGCGCTATTTAACCTGTGTTTTGCGAAACAACATGGCGGTGAATTCATTCTACGTATTGAAGATACTGACCAACTTCGCTCAACACCTGAATCTGAAAAAATGATTTTAGATTCACTCCGTTGGTTAGGTTTAAATTGGTCAGAAGGTCCAGATGTTGGTGGTCCTCATGCACCCTATCGCCAATCTGAACGTATGGGCATTTATAAGCAATATGCATTGGACCTTGTGGAAAAGGGTCATGCATTTTATTGCTTTGCGACCGCAGAAGAATTAGATCAAATGCGTGCTGAACAACAAGCACGTGGTGAAACACCGCGTTATGATGGCCGTGGTTTACTGCTTACTCAAGAAGAAGTACAACGCCGCCTTGCCGCTGGTGAACCGCATGTAATTCGTATGAAAGTACCGAATGAAGGCATCTGCAAATTTAATGACATGCTCCGTGGTGAAGTCGAAATTCCATGGGCGCAAGTCGACATGCAAATTCTGCTTAAAACTGATGGTTTACCCACTTACCATTTAGCCAATGTCGTCGATGACCACTTAATGGAAATCACACATGTGATTCGTGGTGAAGAATGGATTCCTTCTGCACCTAAGCATCAGTTGCTTTACCAGTACTTTGGTTGGGAAATGCCTGTGCTTTGTCACATGCCATTACTTCGTAACCCAGACAAATCAAAACTGTCTAAACGTAAAAACCCAACTTCGATTAACTACTACAAAGATATTGGCGTACTACCAGAAGCTTTGTTGAACTATTTGGGTCGTATGGGTTGGTCAATGCCTGATGAAAGTGAAAAGTTCACTTTAGCTGAGATGATCGAGAACTTTGACATTAAACGTGTATCACTGGGTGGTCCAATCTTTGATGTGGAAAAACTTAACTGGTTAAACGGTCAATGGATTAAGGGCTTAACACCAGGTCAGTTGCTTGACACATTATTGGCGTGGAAGTCTGACCGCCAAATGCTTGAAGACATCGCAGCTGCGATTCAACCGCGTATTAACCTATTGTCTGAAGCTGTGAATTGGGCTGGTTTCTACTTCAACCAATTCCCAAGTATCAGTAAAGAACAATTTGAAAGTAAAAAACTGACTGAAGAACAAGTTCGTCAAAGCCTTCAATTTGCCATTTGGCGTTTGGAAAGTATGTTTACGTGGAACAATGACACTGTGAGTCAAACCCTCATGGATCTTGCAAACCAAATGGGCATTAAACTTCGCGACTTTATGCCAACGTTCTTTATTGCTATTGCAGGTTCAACATCCTCAACCCCTGTGATGCAATCTATGGTCACCATCGGTCCTGATTTAACATTTGCACGTTTACGCCATGCGCTTGAAATCGTCGGTGGTCCGAGCAAAAAAGAAGCAAAAGTATGGGAAAAACTCAACGAAAGCTTAAAATTGCCGAAAAATGATGCAGTTGATGAAGCATAAGTAAATTTAAGGTTGACGTGTGAGTGCTATGCCCCTAATATAGCGCTCACACAGAGACTAGGTCGTAAATAACCTACTGTGTTGCCTCGATAAGTCCCTATCGTCTAGAGGCCTAGGACATCGCCCTTTCACGGCGGTAACCGGGGTTCGAATCCCCGTAGGGACGCCAAATTTTAGATGTTGTTTATGCACATCTTACACAAAAAGCCCAAGCATCATGACTTGGGCTTTTTGTTGTCTTAAAATTTAATATAAATCTAAGCTTTCAACATAATCTTTTAATTTATGTTAAGTCATCATTAAATTAATGCTATCCAGCCATATTCAAAAAACAGATTTTTGCTTTCTCTCAGTTTGCGATTAAAATAACGCATGAATGAAAAATCTGGAGTTGTAATGCAATACCAATGTCCAAAGTGTCAAAGTCGTAAAATCTTACCGGTTACACAAGCAAACGGTCCTGTTACCCGCCCGATGGTACCTAAGAGCCTAGTCATCTTGGTTCCTACCATCTTATTGTTCGTGATTTTATTGATCGTAAATATTGGTATGTCCATTTTTGGCAATGGCTCTGGACAAACATTAATGTTCATCACGCTTGCTGTATTTATTGTTGCTGCAATTGCAGGCGTCATGTTTTGGCGTGATCTTCCAGATTTTAAAATTTCTATGCAAGCATTTATGCAATCGCAAAAAAAATGGAAATGTCGCGATTGTAACCACGAGTGGGAAAACTAATTTTTCGTATTAGGCATTCAAAATACATTCACATCAACTTAATGCTGATGTGAATGCCCATCACGCTCTTTATGTTCATGAGCAACATGTCCCTGATGTGATTGAGCCAGACAATAATCATCCTCAATCTGTAATGTCATTTCTGAAATTCCATGCTGATGACTTAACATTTCCATTGCCTCTTGATACAGCAAAGTATGATCAACTTCAGGAGCATACAAATGTACTGTCAGATGAATATTTTTAGAGGTAATTGCCCAGACTTTAAGTTGATGAATACTTTCCACCCCTTTCAAACTCAATAAATCCTGTCTTAACTTTTCAATATCTACTTCTTCTGGAACACCTTCTAACAAAATATTGATACTTTGCTTTAATAGAATCCATGTTCTCGGCAATACCCATACCCCCACCAATACAGCAATCAGTGAATCCACCCACATCCAACCTGTGTAATAAATAACAATTGCAGCAATAATTACACCGACCGAACCCACCGCATCACTCAGCACCTCTAAGTACGCACCTTTAACATTGAGACTATCATTTGCCCCAGACATCAAGATACGCATTGAAATCAAGTTAACAATTAGCCCAAGCACAGCAACAATCAGCATGCCTAAGGTTTGGATTTCTGCTGGTGTGGTAAAGCGCTGATACGCTTCATAAAGAATGTATATGGCGACAACAAATAACATGACTGCATTGAACAGTGCTGCCAATATTTCAAAACGTTGATAACCAAAAGTTCGCTTATCATCTGCAGGTAATTTACCAATTTTGATCGCAAATAATGCAATTGCTAAAGCAGCCACATCCGTAAACATATGCGCCGCATCGGATAACAAGGCTAAACTTTTAGTAAAAAGTGCAGCAATAATTTCCACAATCAAAAATAGAGCGGTAATCACCAATGCCCAGCGCAATTTGTTAAAATTTCCTTCGCCAACCACGACATGACTATGGTCATGATTTGAATGTCCACTCATCTTTAATTTCCATTTATTTATTAATCATACTTAACAATACACATTTGAATTTTATAAATATTTTTTGATAAAAAATCCAATCAGTATCATTTTGGAATGAATATCTTTGTTTTTACTTAAACAGTTACAAAAATTGATTTGCAGTCACAAAAAAACAATATAAGTTATAGATATAAGGTTTTTCATTTTCGTCGATAACAATTAAAGGGGGACCTTTAGCATGTTAACTTATCTACTTAAAAAAGTTAGAAAACAAAACGAATTAAAGAACAATTTTCATCAAAGCAGCTCATCTGAAGCCAATTACGAGCTACAGCAAGCACATGTTTTTGAAGAAAATATCTCAAATAATTTATATTCTAATCGTCCCGATGGTTACACGAATAACCAGGATGCCCGTAATGCAATGTGGAACTATCTCAGAGCTGCGTTACGTGGTGACAAAGATGCCCAATATAAAATGGGTTTAAGCTATCTGAATGGTCAACTTGGCTTAGATCGTAACTATCAACATGCCGAAAAATGGTTATCGCAAGCTGCAAATCAAGGTCATCCAGCTGCTCAGCAAGAACTTCAACGTGCTTTAAACCAAATCGTGATTTCTTAACCAGAAAACATCCTAACCTTATTTCCCCCTCAAAAAAACTGGTTTTCGCCAGTTTTTTTACTTTAATTAAAAAAAGACCAGCCCTTAGGCTGGTCTTTTATTAATATGCATTCAGTAGAACGTTAACCACCAATTTTGCGGTATTTCTGACGCTTCGCAACTAAGTCATCACCATCACGTTTACGACGGTATTCTTCAAATTCCGCATAGTTACCTGTGAAGAATTCTGGAGTTTCACCTTCAAATGACAAGATATGTGTTGCAATACGGTCGAGGAACCAACGGTCATGCGAGATCACCATCACGGTACCTGGGAAGACTAAAATTGCATCCTCAAGCGCACGTAAGGTTTCAATATCCAAGTCATTTGACGGTTCATCGAGTAAGATCACGTTTGCGCCCATTTGCAGGATTTTCGCAAGTTGTAAACGGTTACGCTCACCACCTGACAATTGACCTACACGCTTTTGCTGATCTTGACCTTTGAAGTTAAAGCGACCGATATACGCACGAGAAGCAATTTCATACTCGCCAATACGTAAGATAT
This sequence comes from Acinetobacter shaoyimingii, assembly GCF_011578045.1. NCBI lineage: Bacteria > Pseudomonadati > Pseudomonadota > Gammaproteobacteria > Moraxellales > Moraxellaceae > Acinetobacter > Acinetobacter shaoyimingii. The sequence continues at coordinate 317,405 of NZ_CP049801.1, read as the reverse complement.
CAAGACCGCCAGACACTTCTTCCCAAACGGTTTTGTTGTTGTCTAATGTGTCACGAATCTGACCCACATAAGCAACTTTTACTGAATCACCCAGTACTACTGTACCTGTATCAGGTTGTTGCTCACCCGTCATCATACGGAATAGTGTCGTTTTACCTGCACCATTCTCACCTACGATACCCACAATCGCTGCAGGTGGTACAACGAATGATAAATCTTTGTAAAGCGTACGATCACCAAACGATTTACTGATACCTTCAACTTCTACAACCTTGTTCCCTAAACGTGGACCAGGTGGAATGTAGATTTCAGATGTTTCATTACGCTGTTGGAATTCACGAGAGTTAAGCTCTTCAAAACGCTCCATACGCGCTTTGTTTTTCTTTTGTTGACCTTTGGCATTTGAACGAACCCATTCAAGTTCTTTTTTCAATGCTTTAGCAAAAGATTCTTCTTGCTTGTTCTCTTGTTCTAAGCGGGCATTTTTCTGCTCTAACCAAGAAGAATAGTTACCTTGGTATGGAATACCCATGCCACGGTCAAGCTCAAGAATCCACTCAGCCACGTTATCCAAGAAATAACGGTCATGCGTAATCGCAACGATTGTGCCTGGGAAATCTTTCAAGAAACGTTCTAACCAAGATACAGATGAAGCATCTAAATGGTTCGTCGGTTCATCAAGAAGCAACATGTCAGGCTTAGAAAGCAATAAACGGCAAAGTGCCACACGACGACGTTCACCACCTGAAAGCTTAGTGACATCTGCATCCCACGCCGGAAGGTTTAATGCAGCCGCAGCTTGATCCATTTGGTTTGCAATATTATGTGCATCCCAAGCATGGATAATCGCTTCTAGCTTTTCTTGCTCTTTTGCAAGTGCATCGAAGTCAGCATCTTCAGCTGCATATTCAGCAAAAACTTCATCTAAACGTGCAAGTGCATCAAGAGGTTCACGTAAACCATCTTCAACGTTACCACGAACGTCTTTTGTTTCATCTAAAGGTGGCTCTTGCTCTAAGTAACCGATTTTAATTCCTGGTTGAGCACGCGCTTCACCTGAGAAATCTTTATCTACGCCAGCCATAATACGAAGCAAGGTAGATTTACCTGCACCGTTTAAACCGAGTACACCAATTTTAGCGCCCGGGAAAAATGATAAAGAGATGTCTTTTAAGATTTCGCGCTTTGGCGGAACCATCTTCGACACACGGTTCATCGTGTAAATATATTGGGCCACGTAGGACTCCTCTATAAAAAAAGCAACATTCGCAAAAGTATGCGAACAATATCCGCAGGCATTATACGATGAATACATTAAAAAAATAAGGCATTAACCTATTCTTCAATGGAATGTTACAAGTTTAAAAAATATGCAAAACTCATTCATAGATTTATTTAAAATTTAAAGCCATATCATTGCAGCCTTATGCAATTTATAGATAAATATTTCAACAATTTAGATCATATTGAATATACTCTAAATGCTATATTTGACGAATTCTTAAACAGCAGGAAGCAATAACAATGACCTACAAAGACGAAACCCTTGCCATTCATGCGGGTTACGCTCCTGAAGCAACCACCAAAGCCGTTGCTGTCCCCATTTATCAAACGACATCTTATGCCTTTGATAATACTCAACATGGTGCAGATTTATTCGACTTAAAAGTGCAAGGCAATATCTACACACGCATTATGAACCCAACCACTGCGGTACTTGAACAACGTGTCGCAGCACTTGAAGGCGGTATTGGCGCTTTGGCTTTGGCATCGGGTATGGCAGCCATTACCTATGCGATTCAGACCATCGCAGAAGCGGGTGACAATATTGCATCTGTATCAACGTTATATGGTGGCACGTATAACTTATTTGCACACACGCTTCCTAAACAAGGGATTGAAGTGCGCTTTTTCGATTATCAAAACCCTGAAGCACTACGTGGTTTAATTGATGAAAAAACCAAATTGGTCTTTGTGGAATCCATTGGTAACCCACTTGGCAATATTATTGATTTAGAAGCCATTGCCAAAATTGCGCATGAATATGGCGTGCCTGTAGTTGTCGACAATACCGTTGCCACCCCTGTTCTACAAAAGTCTTTCGATTTTGGTGCTGATATTGTGGTGCATTCACTGACCAAATACATTGGTGGTCATGGTAATTCGATTGGTGGGATTATTGTTGATAGCGGTAAATTTCCTTGGGGCAAATATCCTGAACGCTTTAAAGCACTCAATACTCCTGATCCAAGTTATCACGGGGTCAATTATGTTGAGGCTTTGGGTGAAGCGGCATACATCGCACGTGCGCGTGTCGTCCCACTTCGAAATACAGGTGCTGCGATTAGTCCACAAAATGTATTTTTAATTTTACAAGGATTGGAAACCTTAAGTCTGCGTATGGAACGCCATACTGAAAATGCATTAAAAGTGGCTGAATATCTCAAATCACATCCTAAAGTAAAATGGGTGAATTACGCAGGTTTAAAAGATCATCCTCAATATGCTTTGGCGCAAAAATACGTTAAAGGGAAACCTTCGGCAATTTTATCATTTGGCGTTCAAGATGGGCTCGCTGGCGGAACTCGCTTTATTGATGCCCTGCAATTGTTCACTCGTCTAGTCAATATTGGTGATGCAAAAAGTCTCGCATGTCACCCTGCAACCACCACCCATCGTCAACTCAATGAAGAAGAGTTAAAAGCGGCAGGTGTCAGTATAGATATGGTGCGCTTATCGATTGGTATTGAACATGCTGATGATTTGATTGCAGACCTTGAACAGGCCTTAGCTCAAGTCTAAGTTTTAAGTTACAAAGCTGTTTTAATCTGAAGCAGCTTTGTATGCTTTTACTTTTCTTTTACAAAAGAATGTGATAAAAATCTCTACACAAATAAAAATATGATAAATAGAGTAATTACTCTAAAATAATTTGTAAATTCATATACTTAATTATAGCAATTTCCTTGTTTTAAGTTATTATTCGGCTAAACAGTCTGTATATCTTTTAGGCAAAAATCATCCTAAACGAACTTGACTTAAAAATGAATTCTTGGCGAATAGGGAAAACCAGAATGAATAATAAATTAGATCGTAAGTTAATCAATAAAGTCAAAGATAAAGTTGTTCTCATCACAGGTGCGTCGAGTGGTATCGGTCTGACGACTGCACATAAACTTGCAGATGCAGGAGCGCATGTTTTACTGGTCGCACGTACTGAAGAAGCACTGATCGAAGCCAAAGCAGAAATCGAAGCCAAAGGTGGCAAAGCCAGTGTTTTCCCATGTGATTTAAATGATATGAATGCCATTGATGAAGTCTCACAACAAATACTCTTTGCAGTGGATCACATCGACATTTTAATTAACAACGCTGGACGATCGATACGACGTGCCGTACATGAATCAACAGATCGTTTTCATGATTTCGAACGTACCATTCAACTGAATTATTTTGGCGCAGTTCGTCTGATCTTAAATATTTTGCCACATATGATCAAACGTAAAGATGGCCATATTATTAATATTAGTTCGATAGGTGTACTGGCAAATGCGACACGTTTTTCTGCTTATGTTGCATCAAAAGCTGCTTTAGATGCCTTTAGTCGTTGTCTTTCTGCAGAAGTTCACGCACATAAAATTGCGATTACATCTGTCTATATGCCATTGGTCAGAACCCCAATGATTGCACCGACTAAAATTTATAATTACGTTCCAACCCTATCGCCTGAACAAGCTGCAGACCTCATTGCTTATGCCATTGTTAAACGTCCTAAGAAAGTGGCAACGCATTTAGGCCGTCTCGCATCTATCACCTATGCGATCGCCCCTGATATTAATAATATTCTGATGTCGATTGGTTATAACTTATTCCCAAGTTCAACCGCTTCTGTTGGCAAGCAAGAAAAGTTAAATCTTGTGCAACGTGCCTACGCACGTCTTTTCCCTGGTGAACATTGGTAATCAATTTGACTTAGGCTGGGCTTGATTTTGCGATGAAGCATCCATCGTGCTCTGTAAAATCTCTGCGAACCAGCGCATGAAATCTTGCAAATATTCTGGACGAAATTTACGATCTGGACTGAGAAAATGAATCGGTAATTGGATCGATTCATTTTCTTTAAATATCTCAATCAATGTTCCTTGTTTTAGATAAAAACGTGCATCAAATTCAGGAATTTGAATAATTCCTAATCCTGCCAATCCTGCTTGAATATAACTTTCTGTGTCTTCAACCAAAACCAAATGCGGTAATTTTAAGCGTTGCCCCAAAAACAGCAATTCACTCTTATCCTTTTGATTTTTTTCAATCAAATACTCAACAGCATAATGCTGATCTAAATCTTCAAAGCGTGTTGGTTTTCCAAAAAATTGAATGTAGCTGGGCGCTACCACGCTACACAATCGGCATGTTCCCAATGATTTTGCAATCAGATATTCATCTTTCACCACCCCCACTCGGATCACACAATCCAACTGTTGATCAATCAAATTCGAATACTCATCACAACATTTAATATGTACTTTGACTTCAGGATGGTTTTGATAAAACTCAGCCAATCTGGGAATTAGAATTTGTGTCGCCATGCGTTTTGGCAATCCAACCGTTATTTTGCCTTTCTGTTCTCGCACTTGATACTTGAACCGATGCAACTCTTTGAGTTTTTGAATTAACTGTTGTGCTTCTTGGTAAAACAACTCTCCTTCATGGGTCAAACTGACCTTTCGTGTTGTCCGATAAAACAGTAAAACTTCATATTCTTTTTCTAAACTTTGAATGGCGTATGTCACTGTTGAACGTGGCAATCCTAAATATTTTGCGACCTGAGCAAAGGATTTCATTTCTGCGACAAGGCAAAATGTTTTTAAATACTCAACTTTATCCATTTTAATCACTCACTTATTCTTTTTTTATGAGCACGACAATTACTTTATAAATAATTCAATAACTTATATTTAAAACATCAAAAATACTCTTCATCACATTGTTCAACTTTACTGAACAATCTGTACAAGTCTATCAGCTATTGGGGGATTTAAAAGTCCATTAAGATTTAACTTACAAAAATGAAGATAGGGAATAAAACAATGTCAAAACATGATTTGAAAGGTAAAACTGTACTCATCACTGGCGGTGCAAAAAATTTAGGTGGCTTAATTTCTAGAAAATTTGCCGAACAAGGTGCCAATTTAGTGATTCATTTTAACAGTGAAAGCGCACGAGCAGATGCTGAAGAAACGCTTAGCGCTGTACAAGCCTTAGGTTCCAAAGCAATTACCATTCAAGCCGATTTATCAGATATTTCAAAAATTGAAGCGCTATTCCTTAAAGCCAAAGAAACATTTGGGGGTGTCGATATTGCAATCAATACAGTAGGTCGTGTTCTCAAAAAACCGTTTTTGGAAACCACTGAAACTGAATTTGATTCGATGAGTGATATTAATTCCAAAATTGCTTATTTCTTTATCCAATCTGCAGGTAAACATTTAAATAACGACGGTAAAATTTGTACCATTGTGACCAGTTTACTGGCGGCTTATACAGGTCTATATTCCACCTATGAAGGCTTAAAAGCACCCGTTGAACACTATACCCGCGCAGCATCTAAAGAGTTTGGGGAGCGTGGAATTTCTGTGACAGCCGTTGCTCCAGGTCCAATGGATACCCCATTTTTCTATGGACAAGAAGCGCCTGAAGCTGTGGCTTATCACAAATCTGCTTCTGCGCTAGGTGGCTTAACCAAAATCGAAGACATTGAACCTTTAGTTCGCTTTTTAGTAACAGATGGTTGGTGGATTACTGGTCAAACGATTTTTGCCAATGGTGGTTACACCACACGTTAAGCAACACTATCCATTTCCATTCACACAATGTAGAGATGCTCACCATTGAGCATCTCTACACTTTCAATTTATACCATCCTAAAAAAATAAATGTTTTCAAAAATCAACAATTAATGATAATTTAATATTCACTTAAGAAATATATTCCAAAATAGAACAAAATTCGAAACGAGCTGGGATAATGAAAAGTTTGTGGCTGGCTAAAGCTTTTTTATTGATCATTGTAATCTTGGGGCTTATTGGTTTTTTCCCACTAGGTCAAAGTCCTGTTTTTTCATTTTCAAGCATAATCTTGATCGGCCTAATCATGATATCGTTTGATATTGCTTTGAATCTGAATCTAAGCACGCTTCAACCTGAAACACTAAATTCTGGCACACTTAAATCTCACAATCTTAAACAGCAAGATTTTAAGCAAGATAACCAACTAAACAATATCGAAGAAAAACAGTATGACAATGTCAAAACACAGAAACGCCATGGTTTTCTCATAACCAAAATTGGAACTGTGATGGTCATTTTTAGCTTTCTTGTAGAATGTTTAATTCAATAACATCAAACCATTAAAAAATAATCGCGATAAAAAAGACCTTCTCATCGGAAGGTCTTTTTTAATCAAATGAATATCTTACATAAAATCGACTTTGCCCGTATGCACATCATAAATCGCACCGACAATGTTAATTTCATTTTTCTCAACCATTGCTCTTAAAACATCACTATTTTGCAAAATATAACGAATATTATTTTGAACATTGAGTACGGTCACCGCATGTACAAAGCTACTGGTTAAATGACAACCCGGTTGTTCTTTGGTCACTGTATCTGCTGCATCCATAATGGGTTTCAAGAAATACTGCACATGGGGTGTCTCAGTGAGTTGAGTAATATCTTTCTTTTGCTCATACAGTTGGCAAGCTGCCGTGACTGCACCACAGTCTGTATGCCCTAGCACCACAATCAATTTAGATCCCTTACTTTTACAAGCAAATTCCAAAGAACCTAAAACTTTCTCACCTGCGATATTTCCTGCAATCCGAAGACTAAATAAATCTCCAATACCGACATCAAAAATACGCTCTGTCGGTGCACGAGAATCCATACATCCCAATACTGCAGCAAATGGGTGTTGCCCCGATTGCGACGTGACTTGAATCTGACGAGCAATGTTATGATGCAAACGCTCATGATTTACAAAGCGATAATTGCCTTCTTTAAGCAGCTGTAACACTTGCTCAGGCGTTAAATGGCGCTGTACTTCCTGCGTACTGACATTGATATCCAATTCATCTTCAACAATTTCAGGATAATGCGCTTTAAATCCAATCAGTTTCAAATCAATTTTTTTAGTGACTGCTGAACCTTCTTTAAAATCCTTAATCACCGAATATACGTCTGGATCAATGTAATAGGTGTTTGAAGCATCAATTACCGCTTGCTCACCGCGTTTTAATTTTTCCAAAGCAGACACTAAAGCCGCTCGGTTTAAAAAAGAAATATTTGGTGCCAACTCAATGCGGGTTAATTTGCCATGCAAATGTGTTTCATGAATCACTCGCACACCGCGGCGCAAATTATTACGTAAAATGATGATCAAGCTGATCACCAGCCCCACCATAATACCAATCAGTAGATCAGTCGCAATAATTGCAATCACCGTAATAATAAATGGTAAGAATTGCTTCCAGCCTTCACCGTATAGACGCTTAAATAGCATAGGGCTTGCGAGTTTAAAACCAGTAAGAATCAGAATGGCAGCCAGTGCAGATAAAGGCACAATATTCATTAAGGGTGTTAAAAACACCAATGCCACTGCCAATAGCACACCATGAAACACAGCTGAAAATTTAGTTTTTGATCCGCTTGTTGCATTCACAGAACTACGTACAATGACCGATGTAATTGGCATGCCGCCGATTAAACCTGAAAAAGTATTGCCTATACCTTGTGCAAACAATTCACGGTTCGGTGGTGATGCTCTTTTTTGCGGATCCATTTTATCGGCCGCTTCCAAATTCAGTAACGTCTCAATTGAAGCTACGACTGCTAAGGTAATTGCACCTGTATAAATGACTGCATGATTCCAATAAGAAAAGTCAGGGAAACTAAAAATGGTTTCTGAGTCTGAAAAGACATTGGGCAGATCAATCAGATGTTCATTACGCACAACAAGATTTGAATTGGTTTGAATAAAAATATAATTCAACACTCCAGCGAAGATGACCGCAATTAACGCTGAAGGTAATTGGGTCTTTTTCAGTGGGGTTTTATCCCAAACCAAAATCAGCAAAATACTCAATAAACCAATCAGCCCTGCACCATAATCAAAATGTGGCGCCAACGTCTCAAACCCACCACGCCAGTGCAGTTTTAATAAATCGATTTTAATCCCAATTAAATGAGGAATCTGATTGAGAATAAGGATAATACCAATAGCAGCCAGCAAACCTAAAATAACGTTGGTGGGAATAAAGTTGGCAAATGAACCTAATCTAAAAATACCAAATGCAACTTGTAATAAACCCGCTAAAACCAAACAGAAGAGAAAGGCTTGATAATTTCCACCCAGCTGACTCAACAGCGATAATACAATTGCGGCAAGTCCAGCAGCAGGACCAGATACACTAATATGCGATCCGCTGAGATAGCCCACCACGATCCCGCCAATCACACCTGCGATCACACCTGCAATAAGTGGTGCACCAGATGCACTGGCGATACCCAAACATAATGGAAGTGCGACTAAGAATACGACTAAACCAGAGAGAAGGTCATTCGGGTAAAATCTTTTTTCCAAAACATTTTCAGACATTATTATTTTGCTCATCCATTGATGAAAGTTACGTGATTTTTCAACTATCAAATAAAGAAAAATCATTCATTTTATGCGATTTAAATCACACTTATAGGTTGTTTTACTCTACTTTATGAGAAAATGATCATCAATTGCATTGTCTAACAATTACATAAAATAATGAGAAACATAAATAATTATCGTAGTGTTCATGCTGATAAAAATTAGATTAAGATTAAAAAATATGAAGATAAAACTTTGTAAATAAAATGATTATTTATGATCAACTTTCACATGAATTGACGATTTTTTTTTAAGCATGCTATAAATTCAATTCATTTTTGTTGTAACAAATCTATGCGTACTTTTTTTAACATTCTGCAATTCGCCAGCATTGCATTTGCAATTTATCTCAGCTATCAAATTTTTCTCGGTATTTCTCTAGATCAAACCAAAATCATGGATCTTGTCGCCGATGTGGGCACGCTCCTCATTTGCATCGATTTAACAGTCTTTCTTTGGCATAACAAGAGATTACAGAAACAGAGTGTTCAAGACCCTTCTGTGTTAACTCAAGATGTCCCGCCTGTAGTCAAAATCACTCGCAAAATTGGGCATTTTGGCATTTTATTGATTATCACCAGTTGGATTGTGCCCATGATTAATGGATGAGTAGCTGTAAAAAAACTTCCCTAAATGGGAGGTTTTTTATACAATGTGCCTATTAATCCATGATTAAAAACACTATGATTTCTGAGAGAGAAGTTGCAAAGCTTTTTACAAGCAATTGTTTAAATGCTATTGCTTGCAATGATCTTTTAACCTTAGAAAAGATCAAACTTTTCGAAATTGCTAATTATTTTGAAGTTAAATCATTTGATGAACTTTACAATAATGCTTACCACATACTAAGTAAAAATTATCGTAACGAATATATTTATAAAAATATTATTGCTAGAAAAATTTTTCTTGGTAGACACTCTTTTAGTACTTCAAATCTTCTTTCCGAATTCCGTGTCGGCTCTAATATAGCTGATCTTGTTCTTTTAAATGGCCACTCCACCTGTTATGAAATCAAAACTGAATACGATAGTCTTTTAAGATTAGATAACCAATTATCTTCTTTCTTAAAAGTATTTGATAAGGTTAATGTTGTTTGTTCATTTTCAATGTTAGAAAATATTTTACATTTAGCACCTCCGCAAGTTGGTGTAATTGTATTAACGGATCAAAATACATTAAGAACAATACGGCAACCTGTTATAACAGAAGAATTGGATATTTCCTTAATCATGAAATCATTGAGAAAAGAAGAATATAAATCAATTGCTGAAAAATTTTATGGACTGAAAATCGAAGTTCCGAATACTAGACTTTATGACTTGTGCGAAAAAATTATAAAACAACAAGATCCAAAATTAGTAAAAAAAGCTTTACTAAGCACATTAAAATCAGCTAGAAAAAATCATTCATTTGCTATTAATTCTTTACCATATTCTTTGACTAATGCATTAATTAGCTTTAAATTTAGACAAAATGATCTACAAAATCTCATAAAAATTTTTTCATCGAGGGAACGAAATGTATTACCCAATATTGAGAGGGAAGTTAAATGAACTTCTAGCATTAAGAGAACTTTCAGAATTAAATTTAAAGTATTTCACACCTGTCATAGAACCTGTAAAAAAAGATATAAAACAACTAATTAAAACAATTGAGCATCTTAACAAAAACAGTATAGAGCCCTATATTATTATCAATCCATCAATAGGTGAATACTCACATTGCTCAGAAGAATTATTTATAGCATTGAATAAATTTGAATCTATTAGTTATCAAGTTTTATATTCCATTAATCAAGAAACCAAAAACTATGAGGATTTCTTAGGTATTGGTAGCTTTGGTCTTTTCATACAAAAAGGGATTGATAATAAAATTATTGATTTTTCAACTAAGTCTATGATTAATTTCATCCAAAATGATGTTAATCCCAATGTAAAAAAATTAATTAATAATAAAGTTATATATGAAGACTTTTTTAGAAAGCAGAAAAAAAATGCTGATTACCCTAAAGAATCTCAATTTTCATCCATTCATAGTTATTTCACTCAAGAAAACAATGTAATAGGTTTTAGTGACTACACCATTACAGGAGATGATTTTAATGAAAATGGTGGTCCAGCTTATGTTGTTACAATACATTGCTCTTATATAGATAAGAATAGATTTGATGAACTATTTATTAGACATTATTCATCAACTGATGATGGTACGCCAACTAATCCAGGCGCTAAATTTATTGAAGCTTTAAGTTTACTAATAGATGAAGTTAACGAAGGAAAAATTCCTTTTACAAATACTAATGCTTTAAATAACTTTAAATATTTACATAAAATTGAGCATTTTCCAGGCTTAGGACAAATTAAAAAAATTTCAATAAAACATCATATTGAAACTATAAATAATTTCTTATCAGTACCTTTCGAGGTCAACAGATGAGTAATTCCCAATGCTGTGTTGAGTGTTTTCATGATGACACTATAAAAAAAATAATTACTGGGTATCAATACATTGGTCGTTGTCATTATTGCAATGCAAATAGAGTTGCTACTATAAAACTCGAAGCTCTAATCGCTGAGTTATCTTCAACTTTAGAAGGACTTTCCGATATGTTAGATGAAGATGATGATGGGGAAATGTTCATTGATATCCTAGATAATGACTTTAGAGTTTTTGCAAAAGAAACAAATATAAGTCGCATTAAGTCTGATTTACTTTCTGACTTTAGAGAACTCTTTGAAAAAAAATATAAATCAGTAAACACAAGTGAAATGCATGAACAATGGATTGAGTTCAAAAATGAAATTCTACATAAGAATAGATTTTTTCCTCAAACCCCTATCTATCAACAAGCATTTTTAAGAAATGGCGAACTATACACAACATTTCAACAACTTATTGAACAGCTTAATCTCCCTCTCCATCCATTAGAAGAATTTTACCGAGGTAGAATAAGCTCTACAGTGCTACCTCATAGCCAAATGGGTAAGCCCCCTTCACCCTCTCTAGCAACATTGGGTAGAGCTAATCCATACGGTATTTCTTATCTTTACTTAGCACAAACCGAAAGTATATGTATTAAAGAAATCAGACCAAATAACGGGGATACTATTTCCATCGCAAAATTCTGTGTTAACAAAGCTTTGAATGTAATTGATTTAAGAACACCTAGAGAAAATATATCTTTCTTATCTCTATCATCTACAGACTATACCGATATTCTAAAACTTGTTAGCCTACTTGAAACCTTTGCAAATGAACTCGCGTTACCAGTACTCCCGAATAACTCTCAAAAAGAATATATTCCTACTCAATTTATAACTGAGTTTTTTAAGACACATGGTAATAAAGATGGAATTATTTTTAATAGCTCGTATGGTGAGGGTTTTAATATTGTCCTATTTGATGATGCACATTGTTATTGTGACACCTCAACACCTGTATCTTTCATAAAAATCCGAGATATTTCTTTTCAGCATGAACCTAACTAATAAAAAACCGCCTCATTGGGCGGTTTTTTATTTGAAGCTCAAAGATTACTTCGAACCTTTAATCCCTGCTTGTAATAACAATGCACCTAAACCACCAATTTTCGCTTCTTGAGGCTTAGCATTTTGTGGTTTTTGACGCTGCGGACGATCACCTTGTGGACGATCTGATTGCGGACGTGCATGTTGAGGACGCTTCGCTTGAGGCTTACGCTCAGCACGTTGCTCACCATTGGCTGCTTCACGACGTGGTTGGCGAGGTGCTTTAGCTGGGGCTTCAGAACCTTCTGGACGCATCGACAAATTCACACGATTACGTTCAACATCCACTTGTAAAACACGCACTTGAACAATCTGACCAGGTTTCACAATCTTGTGCGGATCTGAAATAAATTCATTGGCCAATTCAGAAATATGGATTAAACCATCTTGATGAACACCAATATCCACAAATGCACCGAAATTCGTCACATTGGTGATCACACCTTCCAAAGTTAAACCTTCAGTCAGTTGTTTCACTTCAGTAATGTCTTCACGGAATTTTGCTGTACGGAATTCTGGACGTGGATCACGACCTGGTTTCTCAAGTTCAGCTAAAACATCTTTAATGGTTGGCAATCCAAACTTGTCATCAACAAACTCTTCAGCATTTACCTGACGGATGATTTCAGTATTGCAAATGATGTCTTTTACTGTAGTCGCTTTTGCTTCAACAATTTTGCTCACCAATGCATACGATTCAGGATGAACTGCTGATGCATCAAGTGGCTCAGAACCATTTTGAATACGTAAGAAACCTGCTGCTTGTTCAAAGGTACGCTCGCCTAAACGAGGTACATTTTTCAATGCTTGGCGATTTTCAAAAGAACCATTTTCTTTACGGTATTCTACGATTTGCTGTGCAATCGATTTATTTAAACCTGCGATATAACCCAAAATCGCTGAAGATGCAGTATTCACATCAACACCTACAGAGTTCACACAGTCTTCAACAACCGCTTCAAGTGTTTTTGCTAAACCTGTTTGGTTGACATCATGTTGATACTGACCAACACCAATCGATTTAGGGTCAATTTTAACCAGCTCAGCAAGCGGATCTTGTAAACGACGTGCAATAGACACTGCACCACGAATCGAAACATCTAAATCTGGTAATTCTTGTGAAGCCAATTCTGAAGCAGAATAAACCGATGCACCCGCTTCTGATACAGAAACACGTGTCAGTTTGAGATCCGCATTTGCTGCCATCATCTCAGCAACAACTGCTTCTGTTTCACGGCTTGCAGTACCGTTACCAATGGCAATCAGGTCAACATTAAACTCACGGCAAAGACGTGCTAGTTCTGCAATAGAACCTTCTTTATCTTCTTTTGGTGCAAATGGATAAATCGTGCTATGTGCCAATACATCACCAGATGCATTCACAACAGCCAATTTCACCCCTGTACGAATACCAGGGTCAACACCTAAGGTTGTACGCGCGCCCGCAGGTGCTGACAACAATAAATGACGTAGATTTTCAGCAAATACATCCATTGCCTCAGCTTCTGCAGCAAGGCGTTTTTCTGTCAACAAAGAATGTTCGATACTTGGACGAACTTTGCCTAACCAGAACAATTTCGCAGTTTGCTTTAAGAAATCTTGGCGTGCTTGAGGTTGAACCGTTTCTAAATTGTATTCTGTTTCAACGCGCACAAGTGGTTGATCATCTTGACCATCTACTTTTAAGCCAAGTACGTTTTCTTGACGACCACGAAGCATGGCCAATAAACGATGTGATGGAACTTTATTGAGATTTTCAGAAAAATCGAAGTAATCACGGAATTTTTTACCGACTTCTTTTTTCTCTTCACTCGCAACCAAGCTTTTTAATACTGCTGTTTTCGCAAAAATCGATTTAAGCTCAGTGGTGAGTGCAATATTTTGCGCCCAATCATCAATAATGATGTGCTGAATTGCATCCAATTGGCTATCGACATCTGGATAGTCTTCATGACTAAACCCAGCCAAAGCTTCTGCAGGCTCAACCTGTTCATTCAAAATTTTGTCAGCAATTGGACCAAGTCCTGCTTCTTTTGCTTTAAATGATTTGCTTGTACGTTTAGGACGGTACGGTGCGTATATTTCTTCTAATGCATTTTTAGTTTCTGCTGCATTAACACGAGCAAGTAAATCATCATTGAGTTTATTTTGTTCTTTGAGTGATTCAATCACCTTTTCGCGGCGATCAAATAAATCACGTAAATACGTTAGGCGCGTATCGAGTTGACGCAATTGAGTATCGTCTAAGCCTTGAGTTACTTCTTTACGGTAACGTGCGATAAATGGAACACTAGAACCTTCATCAATCAGCTTAATGGCAGCTTCTACTTGGTTTGGACGTACGGCAATTTCTTTTGCCAACTGCTGAACTAAGTCAGTCATCGTGTTTAATTCCACAAGGATAAGGACTAAAAGTTAGTGATTATAAAGACCAAGACCATAAAATCCACAGTTGTTTTGAATATTTGCAATGGAAATTTTGATAAAAGTTTCATTTTTTGCTTTTTTTGGTATGAAATCTGTGCCATGTTATAAAAATCAGGAATGTAAGCCCTTTAAATTTTATGTCGATTGAATTAAAAAAAATCATCAAGTTCAGATGAAAATTTAAAGTAAATTTCAATTAAAAACATCAGCTAAATTTTTGATTTAGAAAAACTTAACAATAATCTTTTAAATTTAAAAAAAACAATTCATTAAACTGGTTTTTCTACCTTCATCAAAGGCGAGTAATTTGCTCAGATATTCTAGAAAAGTATCGATTTTTTAGGGATGTTGTGTTTTGGTTTCAAAATACAGATAGAATTGTAATTTTGAGCAAATTGATACATAGTCATAACAAGAACTTAAGCATTATACTGTGATCTACAAATATTTATAAATACAACTTAAGGGAGTGCATCATGAGTTTGGTTGTACCTGCTGAAAATACAGACGTCGTACACAATGAAACTGATCGTGTCGAACGAATTTTAGTTGTCGATGATGATGTACGTTTACGTACCCTTTTACAGCGTTTCTTAGAAGACAAAGGATTCGTTGTTAAAACCGCTCATGATGCAACGCAAATGGATCGGTTACTACAACGTGAACTCTTTTCACTCATCGTGCTCGATTTCATGCTTCCTGTAGAAGATGGCTTAAGTATTTGCCGTCGCCTACGCCAATCTAACATCGATACCCCAATCATTATGCTCACTGCTCGTGGTAGTGACTCTGACCGTATTGCAGGGCTAGAGGCTGGTGCTGATGACTACTTACCAAAACCGTTCAATCCAAATGAATTGTTAGCGCGTATTCGTGCTGTGTTACGTCGCCAAGTTCGTGAAGTGCCTGGTGCACCAAGTCAAAATGTAGAAGTCGTTTCATTTGGTCCTTGGTCACTGGATTTATCAACACGTACATTGACCCGTGAAGGTCAAGTGGTCACATTGACCACAGGTGAGTTTGCGGTACTCAAAGCATTAGTTCAACATCCTCGTGAACCTTTAACACGCGATAAATTGATGAACTTAGCGCGTGGTCGTGAATGGGGTGCAATGGAGCGCTCGATTGATGTTCAAGTGTCACGTTTACGCCGCTTGATTGAAGAAAACCCTGCCCGCGCACGTTATATTCAAACGGTATGGGGCGTCGGTTATGTCTTTGTTCCAGATGGCGCTGAATAAACTCGATTGATACGATACCACTGATATTCGCTGCTTCAATGAATGGTTTGATCTTATTTACTGGAACGCCATGAAAGGAACGTAACCGATTTAAATCAGCGAACTATTCAGTGAATCACTGAAAGATGAGGATTTAGCAGTATCTAGGCAATATGTTGGGCAAATGAATCGATCAAAATAATTTTCGTGTTTCAAAGCACATGCATCATATTCAATGCATTGATGAGTCATTGCCCTATCTTGATATAAATTTTGGCAGGAAGCAGGTGTGAAACTCGATCCCATAGATCCACAAACATTCAATGAGTTTGAAGCGTATTCTGAAAAGAAACGTACGCCTTGGGAACGTTTTTTAGACAAAGTCAAACCACGTTCGGCTGCAATGCGCACCACTGTGTTGGTGATTTTCATTGTCTTCTTTAGCTTATTTATGTCTCTTTGGTTTTTTTGGAAAACCTTGTATTTGCCTGAAATTCAACAGCACGCTCGTTATTTGGCGGTTGAATTAGAAATTATCAATAATCCGCAATTACGCATTTTTCATGATGAAACTGAACTCGATACTGACCAATGGCTCAAACAACGCGTCGGTATCGAATATGTGACTGATCCTGCTCAATATCCAAACCCACGTGAAAAAGTCATTGCAGAGTTTTTTACCAATCGTATTGAGTCTGCGCTCGCCAAAGAGCTCAATGTCGATAACGTAACGGTGTATTTCCAGTTCAAACCCAGCCCACGTATTTGGATTCAAACCCCAGAAATGAAGGGTCATTGGGTTCAAGAGCCTTTAAAAACCTATGCCAATTATAGCCCTGAACTGATTTTAGGATGGTTACTTGGCGTTCCTTTGATTGCTGCAATCATTATCTTGACGCTCGTTCGACAGCTGAACCGTCCCTTAAGCCGATTACAAAATGCAGCCAATAGCTATAGTAAAACTGGCAAAGCCCCGTATTTAGAGACCAATCATGGTCCACAAGAAATTCGGCAAGTGAACCAAGCGTTTAATCATATGATTTACACACTTGAACAAACTGAACGTGATCGTCAAATCATGTTGGCGGGGATTTCACACGATTTACGCACGCCACTCACCCGTATTCGACTTAGTGCAGAGATGATGCCCGATGAAGACTTTCTTAAAGAAGGTCTGATTTATGATGTCGAAGATATGGATGCAATTTTAGATCAGTTCATTTCTTATATGCGTGATGGTTCTGATGAAGAACTTAAAGACACCAATATCAATATCTTGCTACAAGAACTGGTCATTCAGTTTAAACCTTTAGATATTCGTTTTGTTCCTCAAGATGTTCCAATTCTTCCAGCACGCTCATTGTCCTTAAAACGCTTGATTGGCAATTTAATTAATAATGCTAAGCGCTATGGTGCTGAACCTATTGAAATTTCAGCCTATGTTGAAGGCAATTTCATCAAAATCAGTGTAATTGATCATGGTGAAGGTATTCCTGAAGATCAAATTGATGAACTGATGCAACCCTTTGTTCGAGGTAATTCAGCACGAACGGTTCAAGGCAGTGGTTTAGGACTTGCTATTGTGAAGAGGATTGTCGATATTCACCAAGGTCAACTGGTCATTCGCAATCAAGAATCAGGTGGATTAGAAGCCATTATTCTTCTACCTCTACCGAATCACTTAGAAACAGAATCGGTCTCCAACAATCCGATTCAAAAAATTAAACAGAGTTTTAGTGAGAGATTCTAAATTTCATTGAAAAATAAACCATTATAATTTTTATTTGATTTTTTAAAATATTTTAAAAACAATGCCTTATAAAGCATAAAATTTTATTATAATGGTATTTATTGAAAAAATTAGACCTTAGACTAACAGAGATGCACAATCTTGATCTGGGGCGGTACAATCCGTCTAAGTTTTGAACAAGAATTGAGCTTAAACCATGTCTTTAGATCGTATTCGATTAGCTTCCCTTCATGACAAAGTCATGAGCGCAGAACAAGCTGCTACTTTTATCCAAGATGGTATGACGGTAGGTATGAGTGGATTTACTCGTGCCGGTGAAGCAAAAGCTGTACCTTTAGCATTGGTTAAACAAGCGCATGCAAACCCACTCAAAATCACTTTAATCACTGGTGCGTCTCTCGGTAACGACTTAGACAAACAGTTAACTGAAGCTGGCGTTCTAGCACGCCGTTTGCCTTTCCAAGTCGACAGCACATTACGTAAAGCCATCAACAAAGGCGAAGTGATGTTCATCGATCAGCATTTGTCAGAAACAGTTGAACAAATGCGTAACCAGCAATTGAAAAAACCTGATATTGCTGTGATCGAAGCGGTTGCTATCACTGAAGATGGCGGCATTATTCCAACAACTTCAGTAGGTAACTCTGCAAGCTTTGCGATTTTTGCTGAAAAAGTGATTGTTGAAATCAACACCAGCTTAAGCCCTGCTTTTGAAGGCTTACACGATATTTATATCCCAACATATCGCCCTACTCGTCAAGCTATTCCATTGACGCATGTTGAAGAGCGTATTGGTACGCCTGCGATTAATATCGACCCTGCGAAAATTGTCGGCATCGTATTTAACAGCGAAATGCATGACTCTCCATCAACTGTGACTGCACCTGATGATGAAACTCAAGGTATTGCAAACCACTTGATCGCTTTCTTTGAAAAAGAAGTTGAAAATGGTCGTTTACCTTCAAACTTAGGCCCACTTCAAGCAGGTATTGGTTCAATCGCCAATGCAGTTTTGACAGGTCTTAAAGAATCAAATTTTGAAGACTTGATCATGTACTCAGAAGTACTTCAAGACTGTACTTTCGAATTGATCGATGCAGGTAAAATGAAGTTCGCTTCAGGTTCTTCAATTACTTTATCTGCTAAATATGGCGAAAAAGTATTTAATAATCTTGAACACTACAAAGACAAACTTGTACTTCGTCCGCAAGAAATTTCCAACCACCCTGAATTGGTTCGTCGTTTAGGTATTATCGGCATCAACACTGCACTTGAGTTTGATATTTACGGTAACGTGAACTCAACGCATGTATGCGGTTCAAAAATGATGAACGGTATTGGCGGTTCAGGTGACTTCGCACGTAATGCACACATTGCAATTTTTGTAACAAAATCAATTGCAAAAGGCGGTGACATTTCGTCTGTAGTCCCAATGGCGTCTCACGTAGATCACACAGGTCATGACGTCGATGTTCTTGTGACTGAACAAGGTCTTGCTGACTTACGTGGTTTAGCACCTCGTGAACGTGCTCGCGCAATCATTGATAACTGTGCACACCCAATGTACCGTGATGCATTAAACGATTACTTCGACCGCGCATGTGAAAAAGGTGGTCAAACACCTCATCTTCTTCGTGAAGCACTTGCTTGGCATGCAAACTTTGAAGAACAAGGTCACATGCTTGTTGCTGACAAAAAATCAGCTTAATTCTTTCAGTTAAGCATCTAAAAAACGCCCTTCTGGGCGTTTTTTTATTTTCGATATCTGAATTAAAGGGCTTTTATACAATCACCAACACCAAGCTTAGCTCAGCAAAGCGGGTTCGCTTTGAGTCGCATCTAATGTTGAAGATAAAACACTTTGACGATAACTTTGCCTGATCATATCGACCGCCTTCTCTGCAATCATGACCACGGGTGCGTTGGTATTGCCATTGACCACGGTTGGCATGATGGAAGCATCCACCACACGTAAGCCCTGAATGCCATCAACACGGAGTTCTGGATCGACTACAGCCATGCTATCTATACCCATCTTACAACTCCCTACAGGGTGATAAACCGTATCTGAGCGAGCCCTCAAAATTTCGCGAATTTCATTATCTGACTGGACTTTGGCTGTAAAAATATCTTCTGAGACAATCTCTTTAAAAGATTGAGACTGCATGAGTTGCTGTGTCAGCTTAAAGCCTTTAACCATTTCTTCAATATCCCAATCATCACCATAAAAATTAGGGTCAATTAGGAGTGGATCATCAATTTTCGATCCTGTAATTTTGATCGTGCCACGACTCTTTGGATTGAGCAAACAGACATGACAGGAAATCCCGTGCCCCATATGCATTTTACGGGCATGATCATCGACCAGAGCCACGACAAAATGTAGCTGTAAATTGGGTAATGTCTGTTCTGGAGAGCTTTTTAAAAATCCTCCGCATTCAGCAAAATTGGTGGTGAGCAAACCACGGCGTTCTTTTTGATAACGGCGCCATTGTTTAAAGAAGTCAACTGATCCTCCCAGAGATACCCCAAAAGTCCCCGCAATCTCTTTGACCTTATAAGCAAAGATAAAATCAGGATGATCATGAAAGTTTTTACCCACACCAGGCAAATGTTTTTTTACTTCAATACCGTGTGCTGCCAATTCCGCTTGATCGCCAATGCCTGAGAGCATCAAAATTTGTGGGGATTGAATAGCGCCTGCGCTGAGTAGCACCTCTCGTTTTGCATGGAGCTGTATCACCTGATTACCTGTACGGTATTCGACGCCAACAGCCTTATTGTTTTCAATCAAAATACGTTGCGTCAATGCATGGGTAATGACGGTTAAATTTGAACGATTCAAGTGTGGAAATAAATAACCTCGTGCAACACTACAACGCTCACCATTCGTATGTGTGACTTGGTAAACGCCTAGACCTTCCTGCTCTTCGCTATTGAAGTCATCCAAAATACGATAGCCTTGTTCCTTTGCAGCATCCAGATAACGCTGTTGCAGCGGGTTATCACTGTGTAAATCGATGACTGACAATGGACCATCATTACCATGATATTCATTGTGAATACGTTCGTTATTTTCAGACTTGATAAAATAAGGCAGTACGTCTTGATATGACCATCCTGTGTTGCCTAACGAAGCCCAATGATCGTAGTCTTGACGATTGCCTCGAATATACACCATGGCATTAATCGCAGATGATCCACCTAAACATTTTCCACGGGGTTGATAGCCCTTTCGACCATTTAAGCCATTTTGAGGGACGGTTTCAAAAGCCCAGTTATTAATTTTGGTCGGAATACTCACCACAGCAGCACATGGGACATTGACCAACACCCCATCACCACCGCCACCTGCTTCAAGCAAACAAACGGATACTTGAGGATCTTCTGAAAGTCGACTAGCAAGCACACAACCTGCGGAACCACCGCCAATGACAATATAATCAAATTCGCCTTTTTCCATAGCGCTTTATCCTTTTTATAAATTTTATTGTTTCATCTTTGTCATTATCCACATTTTCGAGATAAATTAATTATTCAGTTTCATCAATTTTCTAAACAATTGAGTCACATATCGCAAGTCCATTACAGTTAAATAATTTTCATTATTCATCATTTTTAGATTAAAAAAACATCAAAAATAGTTTACTCTGAAATTATCGACTAAACATCTATTGAATCCTTATGTTTATCATTCGCCCTTATGTAGATTCAGATTTAGAAGAAATAATTGCGCTGTGGGAGCTGTGTGATTTAACACGTCCTTGGAATAGTCCTGAAATTGATATCTTTAGAAAAGCTGCGCAAAAAGATGGTTTATTTTTAGTTGCCGTCAAAGATGAACAACTGATTGCCACATTAATGGGGGGCTATGATGGACATCGGGGCTGGGTAAATTATTTAGCCGTTCATCCACATTATCAACGCAATGGTGTTGCAACAGCCTTGATTCAACACTTGGAAAAGCGCTTGATTGCATTGGGATGTCCAAAATTACAACTACTCATACGTAAAGAAAATATTGACGTCCAAAACTTCTATGAGCAGCTTGGCTATGAAGAAGTTGATGTCATTTGTTTAGGCAAACGACTGATTCGTGATTAAAATTCCTCACAAGCGCGACATCCAAAATTGAACATATTATTGAAATACATTCATAAAACTATGATTTAAAAGAATATCGCATGATTGATGGACGTTTAGCATTCTTTTTCATCTGACTTGATTTCAAGCGTCCAATTCTTAAAAATATTGGGAACTCAACATTCAACAAAGCATGCTTATAGCCATGCTCTTGAAAAAACTCAGCCAATTTTTTTAAAGGATCTTGTTGATTTTCCTTTTTATACTTTTTTAAAGCAGACCACGTCGATAAGTAATTCAAAAACTGATCTACGCTCCACTGATAATGCATTTTTAATCGAGGTACATGCAGTTCATCAAATGGAAATGGAATAGTCGCATACCCCTCATCTATATATTTTCTTTCTGCATCCCAATAACCCTTTAAGGTTTCATAATAAAGCGACTGCAATAAACGATTCACTGCGACATCTTGAATCTGAATAAGACCATAACCAATCACAGCCAATACCCCATCTGGTTTGAGCGTACGTTGAACCTCTGCATAAAAAGCATCGAAATCAAACCAATGAATGGCTTGCGCTACAGTAACGAGGTCAAAAGTTTGATCATGGAATGACGTTTTTTCAGCATGTTGAATTTGATAACTGACATTTTCCAAATAATGGGCTTGTTTTAGCTGTTGGGCACTTAAATCTGTGGCAACGATCTGTTCAAAATAAGGAGATAATAATTGCGTAAATTGACCTAAACCTGCTCCACAATCCCACGCAAATTGTTTGTGTGGTACATGTTTGAGTATTTCTGCAATCACAGCATGCGGATAACTCGGTCTTGCCTGTTGATAAATATGGCTCTGCTCTGAGAATAAGTCCTTCATTGCTCTATTCTTATAGTTGTTATATGACTTCACTTTACACTGTTTTCAGTATTTTCAGAAAAGATCGTGTAGGACAAAATATGCATGACCATGCTTTTCAAAGACTTATTAGATCATTTGGCATAAAAAAACCCCAAACTTAAAGTTTGGGGTTTTTTAAATATGGTGGCGAGACCCAGGATCGAACTGGGGACACACGGATTTTCAATCCGTTGCTCTACCTACTGAGCTATCACGCCGATGCGGTGTATTAAGCCGTAACTGTGTTCAATAGTCAATAAAAATCATGACTTTTTTATTTGTTTGGGTAAATTTCAAGCAAAAAAAATCTCTGATGGGATCAGAGATTGAAATCTTAAATCAGATTTTGAATATGGTGGCGAGACCCAGGATCGAACTGGGGACACACGGATTTTCAATCCGTTGCTCTACCTACTGAGCTATCACGCCGATGTCGCGTATTAAACAATTTCAACACAAGCGCGTCAAGAGCCTTTTTCATTAAAAACTAGCAAGTGCCTACTTTTACAGCAAATCTAGTTTTTTTGATGTGTATTTAAGCAACATTGAACTTGATACACACTCAATATCACCACTCAGCACTTACTTTAAATACATTCAAAACAGGTGAAATGCGTCTGAATGTGCTTAAATTTTTTCAATAGCCGTTAAACAACGGTGAATCGCACCACAGCCAGGTTCAAATTCTTTAACACCGTGCGCTTCCTCCATACGACAAACTTCCTCCACCAAACGCTCTGCAACGCCACGCCCTCGGTTAGCAGGATGCACCACCACATATTCTAAGGTCTTGCGATCACCTTGACCCGTACACCAGATCGCACCTATTATTTTTGTATTAAATTCTGCGGTGTAAAGTATTGTATACTGGTGAAGATTCTGCTCAAGTTGTGTCATGGCATCTTCGCCATCGCCAAATTCTGGACTGGTGTCATACAAACGCTCAAGCTGTTCGCGAACTTCATCATTTTCCAAGGAAGTTATAGCATGTACGGTAATAGGCATTGATTAACCCTCCTGAGCAATCTAATATGCTGTCACTTTCGTCACAGCGAAATATTTACATTCATCATTTTTAACGTTTTTGAGGAACGTGTCTATGACGCAACGTATCAGTGAAGTGGTAAGAAACACCAACGAAACCAAAATTCGAGTTCGTGTGAATCTTGATGGTACGGGGCAAGGCACCCTCAATACTGGTGTTCCATTTTTAGATCATATGATTGATCAAATCAAGCGTCATGGCTTATTTGATATCGATATTCATTGTGATGGCGATTTAGAGATCGATGATCACCACACTGTAGAAGACTGCGGTATCACGCTTGGACAAGCTTTTGCACAAGCCTTGGGTGACAAGAAAGGAATTCGACGCTACGGTCATTTTTATGCACCATTAGACGAAGCATTGTCACGTGTCGTGGTCGATATTTCTGGTCGTCCAGGTTTATTTATGGATATTCCATTTACCCGTGCGCGTATTGGGACTTTTGACGTCGATTTGTTCTCTGAGTTTTTCCAAGGTTTTGTCAATCATGCGTTGATGACATTACACATTGATAATCTCAAAGGCAAAAATAGCCACCACCAAATTGAGTGTACATTTAAAGCATTCGCACGTGCACTACGTATGGCATGTGAACTTGACCCACGTGCAGCGGGAACCATTGCTTCAACTAAAGGTAGTTTGTAATGACACGTATTGCCCTTCTTGACTATGGCATGGGAAATCTACACTCAGCAGCCAAAGCTTTAGAGCATGTCGGAGCTACTGTTGATGTGACCAATGCCCCCAAACTCATTGCTCAAGCAGATAAAATTGTATTCCCTGGCGTAGGCGCAATGCGTGATTGTATGCAAGGAATGCATGAAGCTGGTATTGATGAAGTCGTGCGTCGTGCAGTCTTCAACAAACCTGTACTTGCAATTTGTGTCGGTATGCAAGCACTCATGCAACATTCTGAAGAAAATGGCGGTGCAGATGCACTGGGTATTTTTGACGGTGTGGTGAAACGCTTCCCAGATGTAGAAGGTTTAAAAGTTCCACACATGGGTTGGAATCAGGTTCATCAAGCAGATTCAAGTCATCCGATGTGGAAAGACATTGAACAAGATGCACGTTTCTACTTTGTACATAGTTTCTATGTAGAGCCGAAACAAGATGATCTCGTTGCTGCAACCTGTAATTATGGACTTGATTTCTGCACCGCAATTCATAAAGAAAACTTATTTGCGACCCAATTCCATCCAGAAAAAAGTCATACGGCTGGTTTACAGCTGCTGAAAAACTTCGTGGAATGGGATATTTAAATTTATATATTTCAACCTTATATAAATCAAAACCCACTTCGGTGGGTTTTTTATTGCGACAAATGGGAACGAATAACAACGCTATAGCGCTATATTAAATTTCATTAAATTGATAGTATCGCCCAAATAAATAATTCAAAACCATAAACTCAGCCCTTAATGAGGTCTATATAACAATGAATCAATCTAATTTATCCCAAGACAATGCATTCAGTCCTTCAGGACGCTTTGGTCGCCTGTCTTATTTGGCATGGATGTTTTTAAGTAGCATTATTGGTGCCATCATTTTAGGCTCACTCATGAGCTTCTTTAGTGACAGTTTTCAAGCTGACAATTTCAGACTCGAAGATGTTTCTAGCTATCCTATTCCTGCGGTGATCATTTTTGTTGCAGTCTACTTATTAATTATTTATTTCAATTTTGTATTCATCATACGCCGCTTACACGACCGCAACCACTCAGGTTGGTTGTCTTTACTTATTCTCGTACCCTTGGTCAATTTATTTTTTGCACTCTATCTTTTATTTGCTAAAGGTGATGCCGCTGCAAATCAATTTGGACCTCGCCGTGTAACACGTGGTTGGGAAAAAGTCTTGGGGTGGATTTATATTCTTCTTGTTGTGTTCGGTGTTATTGCTGCCATGCTTATCCCGTCTTATCAAAGTTATATTCTAAACTCTCAATCGACAACGATTAAAGAATAACCTAATTGCATCGTTTGAATATGTGCTTCTAAAGCTCATCTTAATGATGGGCTTTTTTATTCATTTATGATGAGTAACATATGAGGTTTCGCTTTTTTAGAATCACTCAAATGCGCAAGACATGCCTTGTATCGTTTGTTGTCGCAACCATCCGTGAAATGTCGACAATCCCACTTTATTTTAAATTTTTCGTAAAATCATAAGACAATTGCTTTTCGATATTGAGTACACCATAAGCCAGAAGTGTATATGCGAAAATCATCGATATCAGCATATAATCCAATATCGGCAGATCAATTACAGTGCACCACTTTATGTAGAGATACGCCACAATCAGTAATGAATTAATCAATAAAACCAGAGAGCTGACACCCGATGCAATCGAGCCAAATGCCATAATGATAAAAACTCTGGGATCATAGCGCCCCAATTTTTTATTTTTAAAAATTATGGTCAAGAAAAAAAATATTAAAAATGCAAACAATAAAAAAAAGATCATCCAGATATTACTAGGCACTGCGCTTTCCAAAAAATCTAGAACGATTTTAACCTTATCAAAACTGACTTGACTCAGCTCTATATCAGATACCAACTTCTCACTCTCTTGCGGGCTTAAGCCTGGAAATTCTCGTTTGACATAGGCATATATAAGTTGCCCCAGACTTGAGGTAATAAAGCATAAAAATGCAGCCGTGTAAGCTAAATAGGTCAATGAATAAATAACAAACTCTACAGCACGTATGATAATTGGCATTTTAAATCCTGATGATTAATTATTCTTTAAGCACAAACCCACCCTCTATAGGCTCAACAGTCACTTTGATTTCAGCTTTTAAATTCAATGCCGCGTAACGAGCCTTTAGTTCAGCAATGAGTTGATCTGGACTAGCATCTTTCAGAGAAACATCTTCTTTTTCAGACTTCACAGGCTCTGTTTTTTTAGGATCTTTACTTTCAGCTATCCATCTTTCAGTGACACCTAAAAGACGTGCCAAGTCGACCAAACTCTGTGCATTAGGCGTCGCAGAACCTTGCACCCATTTAGAAACGGTATCTTTGGATACACCAAGCGCATTTACAATATCTGTTGGTTTGATATTTTTATCCTTTAGAATTTGCTTGATCCTTTTTGCCCCTTCACTGAGTAAATCATCATCTTGACTCATTCATTTCTCCCAAAATTTGCGCATTGAATTAAAACTACCATCATCTCATCATTTATTGATATAACATTAACTCTTATTTTTGTATGAAAGCTGACTTGTGGATCCTTCAAAATCTAGACAACCCACGATAGAAAATCATGTGAGATATCCAACATTTCAAAGTTTACCGCCTGAAAACATTATCCTGATTAAAAGCATAGAACAATGTCAAAATTTGACCGACGAATTTAAACATGCCGTGTTATTTGGCTTCGACACAGAATCGAAACCCACATTTACTAAAGGTGAAATTTCGACAGGTCCGCACTTAATACAACTTGCGACCCTTGATAAAGCCTACTTATTTCAAGTCAGCCCTGAAATACTACAATTTTTAGCGCCAATTTTAGCCAATCCAAAACAACTCAAAGTAGGCTTTGGACTTAAAAATGATGCCCATTTATTTCGTAAAAAAGGACTAGAACTCAGTGGCGTTGTTGATCTAGCCAAGGCATTTAAATCATTTGGCGTTGAGCATCAAATTGGCGTCCGCAATGCGATGGCTTTACTGTTTAAAGTCGACTTTCATAAAAACAAAAAAATAAGCACGTCAAATTGGTCGAAGAAGAAATTGAGTCCTGAACAAATCCATTATGCAGCTGCTGATGCATATGCACCTGTATTAATCTTTCAAGAATTACTGGGCTTAGGATTGATACCCAAAAATATTTCAACCCTTGCCTTGGAACTGGGAATCTCAGCAAATCCTGTAAAATCCCAATATGGTGCTTAGTTATTTGCCAATATTTTGCTAAGATTGCATACAACAAATTCAATGAGATTAGGCAAGGAGCGAAAGCATGCTGATCATCCCTGCAATTGACCTGAAAGATGGCAAATGTGTTCGTTTAAAACAAGGCCGTATGGAAGACGATACCGTATTTTCTGACGACCCAGTCGCAACAGCACAGCATTGGGTAAATGAAGGCGCGCGTCGCTTACATTTGGTCGATCTCAATGGCGCTTTCGCAGGTACGCCAATTCATAAGCCTGTGGTTGAAGCCATTGCAAAAGCACAACCTGAACTTCCAATTCAAATTGGCGGTGGTATTCGCTCATTGGAAACCATCGAACATTATCTAGATGCTGGTGTTTCCTTTGTCATTATTGGCACTAAAGCAGTCAAAGAGCCTGAGTTTGTTGAAGAAGCTTGTCGTAAATTTGCTGGTCATATCATTGTGGGTATTGATGCAATGAATGGCATGGTTGCAACAGATGGCTGGGCAAATGTCACTGATGTCAAAGCAACAGATTTGGCAAAACGTTTTGCAGATGCTGGTGTTTCAAGCATCGTTTATACCGATATTGCACGTGATGGCATGATGCAAGGTGTAAACATTGAACAAACCGTGAATTTAGCGACTTATTCAGGTCTTCCTGTGATTGCTTCAGGTGGTGTGACCAACCTTGATGACGTGCGCAACTTAAAAGGTCAACCAGGTATTTTAGGTGCAATTACTGGTCGTGCCATCTATGAAGGCACATTAAACCTTCGTGAAGCTCAAGCACTTTGGGATGATCAAGCGTTTTAATCGTAATGATTTAAAAGCCTAAAGAGGTCTTCGGACCTCTTTTTTTGTTTTCTTCAATAGATTGATGATCTTCCACACCAAATGAATACAACACCAGATAGTTCTACCTCAAAATTACCCCAATTCGCACTTATCCTCATTACCATCATTTGGGGTGGTAGTTTTTTAACAGTTCAATATGGTCTAAATTTCTCAAGCCCTATTTTATTCGTCGCTTTTCGATTTGCAGCAGCGGCTATAGCGGTCAGTTTAATTTCATGGAAATATCTGAAAAAATTTAACTTAAAAGAAGTTTGGGCAGGGTTCTGTATTGGCACCGTCATCGCACTGGGCTATGGAACACAAACTATAGGTTTAAAAACCATTACCAGCAGTGAATCCGCTTTTTTAACCGCCCTTTATGTCCCATTGGTCCCCATTTTATTATTTTTACTTTTTCGAAAAAAACCACATGTCATGACATGGTTAGGTGCATTACTTGCATTTGTCGGTCTTGTCTTTCTAACAGGTAATGGTTTTGGAGCCATACATTTAGAGTTTGGGCAGATCATTACGATACTCGGTTCAATCACCATTGCTTTGGAAATTATCCTGATTAGCTACTTTGCTGGACGGGTGAATGTTCGACGTGTCACAGTGCTCCAACTCATTTTTGCATCTTTACTTTGTTTCATCATTGCGCCATTCATTGGTGAAAATCAGCTTCCACAATTTCACTGGTCTTTAATACTTGTCCTAATAGGATTAGGCATCGCTAGCGCAGTCATCCAACTGGTGATGAATTGGGCGCAAAGAGTGGTCGACCCTGCCCAAGCTGCCATTATTTATTCTGGAGAACCTGTGTGGGCGGCTTTATTTGGTCGAATTGCGGGTGAACGTTTGCCTTTATTGGCTATTTTAGGTGGCTGCTTGGTTGTATTGGGTGTGATGACGAGTGAATGGCGGCCGAAGTTTTTAAAGAAAAAATGACTCAATCTGGACGTGGTTTTTTCGCCAACAGCATACATGGTTCAAAATATTCCACTTCAGGCATCGGATCATAAAAATGATGCAGGAGTGATTTCCAGACTGGATAAGCTTTAGATTGCCTAAAGCCAATTTGATGATCTTCGATCGAATCCCAGAAAATCATCAAAATATAACGATGCGGATCATCTACTTTTTTAATCAGTTGAACTGCATTTAAACCTTCCATCGGGTATATCACCTCTTTGGCGTGTTTAAATGCAGTTTCAAATGCAGCACTTTGTTCAGGTTTTATGTTCAAGTACACATGTTCAATGATCATCATGCATCCCAAAATCAGACCTAAAAACCACGTTTAGTGATACATCGGCTGGTTATCATTCAGCTTAATAATGCCCTTAATGGCACGGTAAACAATCCAAACCCACGATAAACCCACCACCGCTACACAGAATAAAGTTGCAGCAAAAGCAACACCTGCAAAAGCATTGACGTTATCGCCAGTGAAAAATAAAAATAAGAACGGAACAAAAGCAATGATGTTCCAAATCAAATACCACCAAAAGCTACGAATCTGCCAAGTGAAGTGACTTTCAAAAATAGAACCACGTACCTCATTACGTTTAAGATAGTTGATAAATAGCGCTACGATCGCCAAGATACCTGCTGAAAAAATAGCAACGATATAAAGCACATATAATATGAGTGTTAATGTTCGATTTGGATCACGGTCAATTGAATAGTTCATATGTGTCTCATTTCATTTTAAATTTATTGTCTTAAAGTCATACTTTCAAAATATTAAGCGGTGAAATCAGCCATAAAATCAGGATGATGTTGCACACAATGGTACAGAAATAAATTTTTCTGAACGGTTGTTTTTGTGTTTTGTGTCGTAATTTCTGCTGCGCTAAATTTGCTGCTGGCCAACCACCCAAGAATGACAAAAGATGCAATGTGTTTTCAGGAATGCGTCTTTGATCATTTTGTGCAGCCTCCTTATCTTGAGCATAGAACCAATAGGTCATGAGATTGATGATGCTGATCAATAAGACCACCAATCCGCTGAGCAAACCTGAGATCACGAAAACAGCCAAAAATAAAATATAGATAACAGCTGCAATTTGAATCGGTTGCAATTTTTGCGTGTTCTGCTGAGTATTCGATGTTTTCTTAGTTTTATAAGGCTTCGCTTTAGCTTGCGAAGCTTTTAAATAGGTCACCTGAACCGCACGATAACGCCCCTGCGCATCGAGTTGCACCACATATTCTAAAGCACAACCGATGATGGGGCGTGGTCCTGGACGTGCAAAACTTTTAATATGTAAAAACACGCGATCTTTACTGGAATCATTGGGCTGTATAAATCCAAAACCTTTTTCATCATTCCAATCAACCAATCGCCCCTGATCACGCATTTTCAGTCCTTTTTTATCAAATTTAAAGATTTAAGCAGTCACGAATTTTAACCGTTCAACCAACATGTTGCGCATTTCTAAAGGATTTTTTTGCAAAATGTCATCTCCTGTACGCCCCTGCTCAGCATTTTTTTGCGCCACTTGTAAACGCATCATCCAGAAACGCCCTGCTGCCATGGCTAAATATAATTCTAAACAGGCTTTTTCGTCAGAAGTCAGCGGACGAACTGTTTCATAGGATTCTAAAAATGCCGTTGCTTTGGCCTCATTCAAATGCACATCAGGATATTCTGTACAGAAATCATTGATGGTAATAGCAATATCAAACAACAATTCATCTTTATTCAGCTCATAAAAGTCCAAAATACCGTTAAGCTGATCACCATCAAACAACGTATTATCACGGAACAAATCGGAATGAATAAAACCTTTAGGTCGGTTTGGATACATCACTGTTAATGCATCGTATAAGCCCAACAAACTATTTAACAGAACGGTATCGGCAGGATTTAAAGTCGGTTTAATCCCTTTTGCTACATTTAACCAATAATCATGATTACGATATTCCGCACGCTCAAGTGGAAAATCCTTTAAAGCCACATGAATTTTGGCTTGTGCCACTGCGATGGCTTTCACTTGTTCAATGTTGGATGGCATGGGATGTTGCCCCATGAGACGCGGTGCAATTTGTGCAGGTTTATCCTTTAGCGTATGAATGGCTTTACCTGCATGATTCAATGGAACAGGAACAGCTAAACCTTGTTGCCCCAAATGTTCAAGAACAGGCACCAATTCCCCTGCACCTTGCTCATCCATTTCTTCAAATATAGTAAGTACAAACTGTGAACCATCTTGAGCCACTAAAAAATAGTTTGTATTTTGAATACCTCCTTGAATGGGAATCAGGTCAATCACCTCTAATCCATAAGGTGCTGCAAAATCCTGAACTTCCTTTAAAGTCAAAGTGGTATAAACCGACATATAAAACCTGCAAAAAAACTTACATAATTTTGATAGAATACCCGCTTCGACTATGTAGGTGTAGCACCTGAGTCACTTAGTTTCATAATCGGCTGTTATTTTTGGAAAAAATTATGCTCGCTAAACGTATTATTCCTTGCCTAGACGTAGATAATGGTCGAGTGGTGAAAGGTGTTCAGTTCCTCGATATTCGTGATGCAGGTGATCCCGTTGAAGTTGCACGTCGTTATAACGAACAAGGTGCAGACGAAATTACTTTCCTTGACATCACAGCGACCTCAAATGGACGTGACACCACTTATCGAACCGTAGAACGCATGGCTGAAAGTGTGTTTGTTCCACTAACTGTCGGTGGCGGTGTTCGTAAAGTTGAGGATATTCGTTTATTACTCAATGCTGGTGCAGATAAAGTCAGCATCAACTCTGCTGCGGTATTTAACCCAGAATTTGTTCAAGAAGCATCTCAACGTTTCGGTGCACAATGCATTGTGGTCGCGATTGATGCGAAAAAAACAGGTGACAATAAATGGGAAATCTTTACTCACGGTGGTCGTAAACCGACTGGGATTGATGCGATTGAATGGTCTGTCAAAATGGCTGAGTATGGTGCAGGTGAATTACTCGTAACTTCAATGGATGCCGACGGTACCAAAGCGGGTTATGACTTGGCATTAATGCGTCAAATTAATGATCGTGTAACTATTCCAACCATTGCCTCTGGTGGCGTAGGCTGTTTACAACATTTAGCAGATGGTATTTTACATGGTGGTGCTGATGCTGTGCTCGCTGCATCAATTTTCCATTTTGGACAGCATACAATTCCTGAAGCAAAACAATATCTTGCAGACCAAGGTATTGAAATGCGCCTATAACATTCAGCGCATAGAAAGAAAGAGGCATTTTGCCTCTTTTTTTATCGTTAAGCATTATGAATAAAAAATGAATAAAAAAACGGAGTCCTAAGACTCCGCAAACCAAGAAAACCTACAGCGCGTGGTATTTGGTGAAAATACGATAACCAACAAAAGATAAAACAAACCTGGAAGATCAAACATTTGATTACCGTACAATGACTATAGCGCCACGGATTTAAAAAATATTGACAATTCGTCAGCATTTTATTGACTATTTACGACAAAAAAATTATTTTCATGCCAATGACTCGTAATAAACCGTTAATTTGATGTGTAAATAATTTAGAAAAACTTAACAATCTTATTGATAGCGACTTTAACATTATGGTAAAAGTAAATTAATTATTTACATCTTTAAACCTAAATATAACAAGTAAACATCATGGAAGAACTAAAGAGTTATACAGGCTCAATTTATGGCGGATTTGGACATCTGCTCTATACATATTGTCAGAAAAAAGGCTTGTCTGTATCAGAAAAATTAATTGAAATTCAAAATCTTGAAAGATTTGATTTAAAGATTTGGTATCAATTACTCAAAGAGATACACAAACAATACCCCATTGATGGATTAGGTCTAGATATCGCAAAATGGGTACAACCTAAACATTTAGGCGTAATTGGATACATCAGTCTAACTTGTGAAAACCTGACTGAATTTTTTATTAAATACAAATCTTTTCATAGACTTATATACGATGGAAAACCCATTCAATTTAATACGACAGCATCTCATCTGTGTATCACATGGCCAAACATCTCGCCATTTTCTGGAAATTCAGTGTCTGATGAGGTTTCATTAGCAACGTTTATTCATTTTTTACGGACGCATCTAGCCATTGATGAGATACCAATCAATGAAGTACACCTAAGACACAACCCACAAAATATTAAAATTTATGAAAGTTTTTTTGATTGTAAGGTCAAGTGCTCGCAACCTCGTATGCAAATTATATTGCCCATAAAGACCTTAGATATGGCAACCAAACAATCAGATCATATTTTACAACATCTGTTAACCCAACAGGCACAGACCTTGTTGGATGAATTGCCTTCACAATTTGAAATGAGTGAGCGTCTACGAAAGAGTATCTCTAAGGGACTGCAAAAAAATAACTTTCAAATTGAATATATTGCATCACAATTAAACTTATCTGTACGTCAACTACAACGTTACTTAAGTCAGCAAAACACCACCTACCAACAGACACTGCAAAATGTCAGAAAGGTTCTTGCACTCGAATATTTACAAGATCCATATCTTAGTTTACAAGAAATTTCTTTGCTGTTAAGTTATTCAGAACAAAGCGCTTTTCAACGCGCATTTAAACAGTGGATGGGGGTAACGCCACAACAATGGCGTTCAATGAAACAAAAACACTAAGGTCAATCATCATTTTTTAAACACAAATAGGAAAAATGAATTAATATCTGACCGTGACGATCTTGGGTTTTCTCGTCGTCTATTTAGAAAAACAAAACAGGAAAAAATCAATGAATAAATATTTAGCAGAATTTTTAGGAACGTTTTGGCTCGTTTTTGGTGGATGTGGTAGCGCAGTGTTGGCTGCAGCATTTCCAGAACTCGGTATCGGCTTTGCTGGTGTCGCATTGGCATTCGGTCTTACCGTTTTAACAGCTGCTTATGCATTAGGTCATATTTCAGGTGGTCACTTTAACCCTGCCGTGAGTGTCGGTTTATGGGTCGGTGGACGTTTTGATGCCAAAGACCTCATTCCTTATATTGTTGCTCAAGTTGTCGGTGCAGTTGCTGCAGCTTTCGTACTTTATTTAATTGTTCAAGGACAAGCAGGTTTCCCAGGAACGGGTGGTTTTGCAACCAATGGATATGGTGATTTATCACCAGGGAAATATGCCTTAAGCTCGGTGATTCTGATTGAAATTGTATTAACCGCATTCTTCTTAATCATTATTATGGGTGCGACTGATCGTCGTGCGCCTGCTGGTTTTGCTCCGATTGCAATTGGTCTTGCATTAACACTTATTCATTTAATCAGTATTCCTGTGACCAATACTTCAGTTAACCCTGCTCGTAGTACTGGGGTGGCGTTCTTTGCTGAAACTCAAGCATTAAGCCAACTTTGGGTATTCTGGGTTGCACCAATTATTGGTGGTGTTATTGGGGCACTTATTTATAAAGGATTTGCAGGCGAACGCGATCCGCATTAAATCTTAAAAATTAACGTTTAAAAAAGCCTGCTTAAGCAGGCTTTTTTAACATTTAACTGAATACTCTAAAATTTACAAAAAAGGATTTTCAATCTCTTTCTCATTTTGGACTTGAACTTTTTCAGGTAAATTCTGCTCATGCTCTAAAGCACTGACCACCTGATTAAGCAATGCTTGCAATGTCTTTGCTGCATTGAGCCCTTGCTGATCTTTACCGATTTGTAAATTGCCATAAATATTAATACGATCTAAGCCATTTTCAATGGTCAGATCATGAATAGCATGGGATTCAGTACCCACTTGAAAAGGTTTAAACATCGCTTATTTCTCATTCATTCTGCTTATTGTTCCCACAACATATAATATTTTTGATGTGACTGCACATCTATCAGCATTTCATTATTTCAACATTTGTACAAAATACTGCCAAATTGCTGACAAGATTTTCTCTAGGATGTCCTGCGCCATTTGCTCTGCTGTATCGGATTGCGGGTCCTTTTGCGCTGTATTTTCTGTGGTTTTAGATATCGATGTCTTGGTTGTAGTCGCCTTTGTCAGACTTCCCCCTGATTGAGAGAATTGCTTTTGTAAAACTTGAATTTGCTCATCCGACACATCTACAGCACACTGACTTTCCCCATCCCAATGCGCATATTCAATCATTTTATTGGCTTTGACTTGAGTCGAACTAAGCGGCAATTTATAGGTATTTCGCTTTTGATCGGTCGTCAGCTGAGGAAAAATATTCATGCCAATTTCTTCTTCCAATTGGCACACACTGATTACTTTGACCTGTAGTGAGTTGTCATTCGGCGCATAATATGCGCCAATAATTCCCTTACTTGGTAAATAGATGGCCTTAAAAACTGCCGTAGGAACAATCACTCCTTTACCAATGGTTTTTAGTTTTTTTCCACTAAAAATAGGACCAGTCACCACATAAACGTCTTGTTTTTGCTTGGTGACGATGGCTCTTACTGCTTCTTCTAATTCACGCCAAACCTGCTGATTATTTTTAGGCGCTTGCGGCACCATATTGGCTAAAGAGAAACTATCAAACTGTGACTCTTTGGTTGGCATGTCAGCATTTGGGGACATATGCCCTCGGTCATAACCTGATGCTTTATAGTCAGCTAATGTTGCTCGATCACTTGCATCTACACGCAGTTCCTCATGGAAACTATCTTCACGCTTAATTTTTTGGCTTAACCGACTCACGGACAAATATTCGGCAGTCCAAAGTGGTGTTTTGGACACGCCAGAATACATGACATTAAAACCATTGAAACACAGCGGATAGGTATTTTTTTTCAGGCTTTCTTTGACAATAACAGGAGGTTCGTCACGATAAAATTGCTTTAAACATGTCGTATCAATCGTTGTGTTGGTAAAAGGAATATATTGGGTTATTTTTTCTTCACCAAATGCAAAAGCAAAACTACCTGCAGCAACCACACCCAATACACTTTTAAGGACTACATTTTTCAATTATATAACACCTGATTTTAAAGCTTATTCGACTATGTTGGGGTGCCGGAAGAGCCACGAACAGCCGATTTTTGCACAGCTTAACAAGCTATCCATAGCAAGTATATCTGGTGAATTTTCAAGTGAATAAAGCTTCTACAATTACTGCTTATTTTATCTACAATATAAGTAACAATTTGTTGTTCTTATACGAATGTTTATAAAGGAAATTTGTAAAATTACGTATATTTAATTGAATTTGAAACAATAATTATGACAAGGTATAAAACAATTCATTGCTCATTGCGAATTTTCTTTGGAATATTTGCTTTTAAAAAACAAGAGGAGTTTGTTATGAATATTCAGATTTTAAAAATGGGGCTTATGACGAGTTTGTCTTTAGCGAGTGTATTTGCTTTTGCAGAGCCTGCTATTCAACCAGGGGAAACTTTAGAAAGCCTATCTAAAGCTAAAATTACCACTACCGTAAATGGTCAACCGGGTTCAATCAAAGAACTTGTTGAAAGCGGCAAGGTCAAAGTCATTTCTGATCAGGGACAAGTTGCGACATCAGCACCATCTACTACAGCACCTGCTGATGCTACTGCAATTGATCCGCAAACCAATGCTCCAGCATCGAGTGCTCCTGCTGCCAATGCTGATGTAAACTCGAGCCCTGTTGAACAGCCTAATGCTCAGTCAGAAGCACCTGATGCAGGTCAAATTCCTGCGCAATAAGTGCCTGATTTAAAAATATGATGCATAAAAAAGCCAAGTTATATAACTTGGCTTTTTAGGGTCTAGGGTCTGTGGACATTGTAGTCATCTGTCAAATGACAACAGCCCCTAGTATCAATCATTTAAAATGTAAACTTAGAGCATGTTGAACGCTTAAATTAAGCTAAATTTCGATTTGACTTCCCATCTCCACCACACGGTTTGGTGGTATCTGATAAAAATCACTCACAGGGCTGGTATTTCGTTGCATGGAAATAAATAGTTTTTCACGCCACGGCGCCATACCATCGCCAACGGTATGAACCAAGCGATCCCGAGAAATAAAGAAGCTGATCTGCATCATGTCAAATTCTACATTGGCCTGATCATAAGCTTGTTTCAATGCTTCAGGGACATTCGGCTGATCTTTAAAACCATAATACATAAAGATACGGAAGAATCGTTCATCCAACTGTTCCACACGAATACGTTCAATATCAGGCACATAAGGCACATCACGGGTAATCACCGTAATCATGATATTACGCTCATGTAAGACCTTGTTATGCTTGATATTATGTAGCATCGCATGAGGTACTAAATCAGGTGTCCCTGTTAAAAAGACCGCATTGCCTGGAACAATGAGAGTTTCATCGCCCATACTGATGCTTTTAATGAACAAATCCATAGGAAGTGCATCGGAACTCATACGATTGAGTACGATTTGACGTCCATCTTTCCACGTCATCAAAATGGTGTATACCATTGCACCAATGAGAATTGGTACCCATCCTCCCCCCATAATTTTGAGTGAAGTTGAACCAACAAAGACAAGGTCGATGAGCAGTAATGGTATGGCAAATAACGCCACCTTCCACATTGGCCAGCGCCAAACACCATAAGCCAATATCGAGATAAGAATCGTACCGCAGAGCATGGTCATGGTCACAGCGACACCATAAGCACTGGCTAAGTTGGCACTATTTTCGAACAGCAAGATGAGAATGACGACAGAGATAAAAAGTACCCAGTTGATAAACGGTACATAAATCTGACCTTGTTCCACATCTGAAGTGTGCAACACAGTTAATCGAGGCAAATAGCGCAATTGAATCGCTTGATTCACCATGGAGAATACCCCAGTGATTACCGCTTGAGATGCAATCACCGCTGCAGCTGTCGCCAATCCAATCATGGGGTAAAGCGCCCATTCCGGGATAAGGAGATAAAATGGATTTTCTAAGGCGTTTGGATCCCGAAGTAACAGTGCACCTTGCCCTGCATAATTCAGTAATAAACACGGCAATACCACAGTAAACCATGCCAGTTTAATCGGTAAGCGTCCAAAGTGCCCCATGTCTGCGTAGAGCGCTTCACCACCTGTAATGGTCAGGATCACGGCACCCATGGTTAAAAACGCCACATAAGGCTGATGGATGATGAAACTGATTGCCCAGTGTGGACTCACCATCGCCAAAACGAATGGCGTTTGCATGACACTCCATAGTCCGAGCAAACCAATAGATAAAAACCAAATGAGGGTTAATGGACCAAAGAATTTACCCATTATCCCTGTACCATGCCGCTGTACGATAAACAGCCCTGTCAAAATCACAATGGCTAGTGGCAGTAACCATTGGTTAAACATGGGCGTGGCAACGCTCAAGCCTTCAATTGCAGACAGAATAGAAATGGCAGGTGTAATAATGCCGTCACCAAAAAAGAGTGAAGCACCAATAAACCCTAGGGCAATGAGGTAAATCTTTTTGTTATCGGCAAACCGTGTTGAACGTAAGTTGAGTGCCAATAACGACATGATGCCGCCTTCGCCATTGTTATCGGCACGCATAATCACGGTAACGTACTTAAAACTAA
This sequence comes from Acinetobacter shaoyimingii, assembly GCF_011578045.1. Lineage (NCBI taxonomy): Bacteria > Pseudomonadati > Pseudomonadota > Gammaproteobacteria > Moraxellales > Moraxellaceae > Acinetobacter > Acinetobacter shaoyimingii. Next base: position 278,518 of record NZ_CP049801.1, on the reverse strand, counting down.
TGGTGAGCATCATGCACCAAAATATTAGGGATAAAATACCCAATACTGTGGATTCTGTAATTGCGATGTGTGCAGTGAGAAAACATTGTCGTAATGCATATAAAGGGCTTGTTCCAATATCTCCAAACACAACCCCTAGGGCCGCTAAAGTGATCGCTGGTAAGGCGGCTTTTTTTGCATGACTTTGCATATGGTCATCTTCAATAATTTCGACAGTATTTTTCGACCATCATAGCACTCAGTAAAAACTTTTTCTTTAAATCAATTGTTTCAACTTGGCAGAGTGGTGTTTTTTCGTTATCATCCACCGCCTATATGGTGAGGTGTCCGAGTGGCTTAAGGAGCACGCCTGGAAAGTGTGTATACGTTTGCGCGTATCGAGGGTTCGAATCCCTCTCTCACCGCCAAGATTCAAAAAAAGACTTAGATTAAACTTCTAGGTCTTTTTTTTGCATTTGATTTTATTATGTCACTTATACAGCTCATTAATACAATTAAGTTAGCATCAAAATATTAACTTTAGCAGACCCCATTTTTATTCTTTTCATATTCTTATCTAGTGAAAAGAATATGAAAATTTCGAAAATACAACTTCTTAATTTTAATAAAAAACATTTAAAATCAACTATATTTATGAAAATTATTTTAATTCAAATATTTTTAGAAGGGGAAACTAGATGAACATGATGGGGCAACCAACTGTAGAGTTAGATAGTTTTGAACAATGGATTTGTGAAAGACCAGAATGGTTACAAAGTGTCGCTGAATTTTTAATTTCCAATAAAAGAATGCCTAATGATTCAGAATTAGAATCTTTCGTCGCTCTTTGTGAACAAGAGGCAAAAGAGTTAACTGGAAAATTTACAACTATTAGTGCGGGCTCACTAAATAATGCTGCTATTAAACCACAAACCCGAATCAATAAAATCACCAATATATCAGGTGTTAATGCTATAAGAATGGGATCTACATTAGATTTTGGTGGAGGTAATTTAACTGTAATTTTTGGTTCAAACGGTTCAGGAAAATCTAGTTATTCCCGATTATTGAAAAAAATTTGTGGTTCAAAAGCACAAGAAGAAATTTTAGGTAATATTTTTACAGATAACCAGCACCCTATATCAGCAGATGTTGAAGTGTGCCTGAATAATCAACCCCCTTATACCTATTCATGGCTTCCTAACGGTTCAGAAGATCAAAATCTAAAACATGTTCATATTTTTGATAATAAAACTGCTCAAATTTATATGAACAAGAGTGAAGCAACTTATGAGCCGATGAGAATGAGGTTTATATCTTTGCTTATAAAAGTATGCGACAAAGTATATTCAATTTTACAAAGTAAAAAAGATCTTTTAACTTCACATCTACCTCAACTCCCTGTACATCTTTATTCTTCTAGTGCATCAGATTTAATCAATTCACTGAGTGCAAAGACCACAATTGAATTTATTGACTCAAAGTGTACTTACACTGATACAGATGACCAAGAACGGGTTCAGATTGAAGCAACTCTAGCTAAGCAAGATATTCCCTCTCTTTTAAAGGAGATAGAAGCCACTAAAAGTAGCTTAAAAGTAACTGGTCAATATATTGATAAGCTCAAGGAATTAACTTCTATAAAGTCGCTAGAATTCATAGTGAAAGCTAAGCATCAGGCTACATATAAGCGAAAATTAGCTGTAGTAGAAGCAAACCGTGTGTTTTCTAATAGTGAGTTAGAAGGAGTAGGTCAGGAAGTTTGGATTTCTTTATGGAATAAAGCAAAAGAATACTCGGAACATATCGCCTACCCTAATCATAACTTCCCATTCACAGGTGAACATGCAAATTGTGTACTTTGTCATCAACCCTTAACAGATATAGCCAAAGCTCGCCTTAATGGTTTTGAAGATTTTATTCGAAGTAGTTTGGAAAATGATGCTAACTTAGCAGAACGAGCAAAAGATCAACTCTTAGCACCTTTAAAAACATGTTTGACGCAAGGTGAATGGACATTACATTTAGAAAAATTAAAACTTAATAAAGAATTAGTTGATGAACTATTTGAACAATTAAATGTATTGATTGAAACAGTGCTTCAGACAGATTCCATTAATGAATTAACAGTATTTAACTGGGATGTTATTTCTGAGGCTTACGAAAGAAAATTAAGTACAATAGAAGTAGAAGAACAATCTTTAATTGCTGTAAATGAAGATGATTCTAGAAAAGCTTTAGAACAAAAACTAAAAGAACTTAAAAGCTCTCAATGGTTATACCAGAATAAAAGTGCTTTAGTAGCTGAAAGAAGCCGTTTAATTACTATTGCAGAATTTGATAAAGCACTCAAACTTTGCAGTACTACTGCTTTAACTCGAAAGAAAACCGAACTAGCAGTGGATGAGCTCGAATTAAAATATATCCAAAGATTTGAAGAAGAACTGAAAAAATTAGGTGGTACTAGAATACCAATTAAGCCTATAAGCGTAGCCAAAGGGAAAGGTAAAATTCTATTCGACCTGGCTATTCAAGGCAAAGTTAAAGATGTTCAGACTCATCAAGTTCTAAGTGAAGGTGAAACCCGAGTGGTTGCATTAGCTGCTTTTTTAGCTGATATCACTGGTTCAGGACAAAATACACCTTTTATCTTTGATGATCCTATTTGTTCATTAGATCATGTATTTGAGGAAAGAGTTGTTGAGAGACTAATTGAATTATCAAAAGAACGACAAGTCATCATTTTTACTCATCGATTATCTTTAATAGCATTAGTACAAGATGCGGGAAGAAAAGCCACAGAGAAAGCTAAGTGCCTAAATACGAATCCAACTGTAAATATTCATATAGAAAACATTACTCGCTTTAGGCATGAAACAGGTATTGTTTCAAATTCCTCGATTAGAAATGAAAAACCCACGACAGCTCTTAATAAGATGTTATCTACTTTAATACCTAAATTAGAAAATTATGTGAAAGCAGGCGACGTGGAAAACTTTGAGAGAGAAGCATATAACTATTGTAGTGAATTCAGGGCTCAAGTTGAAAAATGTGTAGAATATATACTTCTAAATGAAGTTGTCTTGCGTTTTAGACGTTCTCTACAAACACAAGGTAGACTACCAACTCTTGCAAAAATTCGAATCGAAGACTGTGATCTAATTGATGATCTCATGACTCGTTATTCTGTCTTTGAACACTCACAGCCTTTTGAATTACATTCTCAATCACCAGATTTTGAAGTAATCAAAGAAGATACTCAAAAATTAGCCCAATGGATAAAAGACTTTAAAAAAAGATCTTTAGAGGAAACGGAGGTCTTAAATTAAACATGTCGGTATAAATGTCGGTACATTTACTTACATGAAATTTTATATTTAACTATTTCATGTATTTAGATACTAAACCTGACGGACTCTCTCACCGCCAAATTCCACGACAAAAATCTGTCGTCAAAAAAGTCTATACTTAATCGGTTTAGGCTTTTTTTTGGTTCAAAAATAATTTTTCATCTTGTGAATTTTCTGTTCAGCTCCATCTTATCTTTCCTCAAATTCTACTCTCCCCCAAGCTCGTTCTCGACCTAGCACATCGTTTTTCACATAATTCTTTGATTCAAGCACCAACTGAATACATGTAAAATCTCATATAAAAATAATATACAAATGTCCTATAATAAAACCGTATATGTTTCAGCAAAATAAAATCTGACTTAAACACTCTGTATTACACATAAATAAATGAGATTATTTATTTTAAAATTATATAAGCAGAAGAATTAATAACATTTTCTTAAAAATGAATTAAAAACAACGATAAGAAAAATATATTAATCATGATAAATTGATAAAAAATCAAGGTTTACCAACACTTACGATGCGTAAAAAAAATATTTCATTAAAAAATAAATACTTATTTATTATTTTTTAAAAAATTACATATTTTTGTTCATTTTTTGTTTACAAACCAAATCAAATTTGCTATTAATAATGCGAACCAGTTAGCAATAAAGACTTATTTGACGTCATGGTTTTTGAAATGCAAATGATAAAATCATTCATGATTTTGATGTTGCATCTATAATGAACCATAATTTATTTATTCAGTCATTTTTGACTGTATAAATAGAAAAGAATAAGTTTTTATTATTTAATTTAAACGATTAATTGAAGTGATTTCGTATAATAATAAAAACAACGTCATAATAAAAATAAATGTATTTTAAAACTTAATAATAATAACTTAAAGAAAATAGAAAAGAATAACAGAGGAACAATCAGCGTTAGAAGATCAATAATGATTTTGAGTTATTGATCGACATAGTGTAGATCAACGATCACATGGATGTGACACTTGTTTTACCCCTTGTCTGAGATTCATTTTATTCATTCGGTTTAGCCTCAAAGCATACAGTTATATCGTTTGTACGTTTTTTGGCTTGCGTTTTTATCAAAATTCGCTATTATTCTCTCCACGTTGCCGGCATAGCTCAGTTGGTAGAGCAACTGACTTGTAATCAGTAGGTCCACAGTTCGAATCCGTGTGCCGGCACCATTTTACTTAGCCTCGCTTTTTTAGTGAGGCTTTGTTGTTTTTATCGCTCTATTTTTCTCAACGTAAGTGCCCCATATTTTAAAGCTGTTTTTTAGCACTCACCTGCACATAGCGCACAATACCTTCCTCATATAAGGTTTTGCAGAGTTTTGCTGTCATCTCAATCTTCACACCATCCAAACCTTTAAAAGCAGTATGTTGCTTTCTTGCCTGAATGTATTTTGAAAATCCGTTCAATACAGGCTCACTCAAATCTTCAATCTGAATATGATCATAAGCATGATGACTCAAACACTGCGCTAACTTTGGTTTTGACATTAAGTCTGCAAGTTGAACATCTGCACATTTCAGTAAAAATCGATATTTGGCTTGTTGTAACACATTCAGTTGGCTAAATTTTTCCGAGAGCATCAAAGTGTGAAATGCCAATCGTCCTTCTGGCTTTAAAACGAAGCTGACTGATTCAAGAAATAAATGCAAAGGGCTATGATATGCAGCATCAATACATAAAATTACATCAAACTGAGAATTTAGCTGGATTTGCTTAAGATTTAAAAATGAACCACAGTAAATGTTAAAGTGATCTATTTGCTTTTGCTGAATTTTTGCGACACACGCTACTTGCAACTCTACTGCTGTAATATTTTGTATTTTATAATAATTTTTCCAGTGCAAAACACTTGCACCCTGCCCACACCCCAAATCCAGTAGCTTATCATTTGATGTTAAGTGAATAATGTCAGCTAAATGATCTGCCAATTGGCGACAGGCTTCGGGATAGGAGTCATCAGCATGATTCCAATATCCCAAATTGCTCCAAGCACATTCAGCATCATCCCCTAATGCTTTCGCATCAATCGCATATTTATGCTTGGGTGTTACGAACTTAAATGCTTGGAGCCATTTCATTTCAGTTGCCTAATGCAATTTGATTTCAAATGGCATTAATACCCCAGTTGAGGCGCAACTTCAACTTTCGGTTTTAAACCCACAAATGGGATTGGCGCACCAAAAATACGAGCCACATCCATTGCAGAAGTCACCGCAGATTCTAAGATGGGTAAACCTTCACATGACCATGAACCACAGAAGAACACTTTACGGTTATTTTCCAAATGGCGCTTTTTCAATTCAGCATGCAAACTCAACGTATTGGAATCCACCACTGCACGTGTCAATTTCACTTTTGAGATAATTTTCTTCGGATCGATATCGACAACAGGTTTCCAAGTTTGGAACACAGGTGATTTACCCACAAGACTTGGTTCAATGGAGTTCAACCATACTGAAAAATGCTGATGGGTAAATTTACGATCCATCATATAACTGAGTACGCACCAGTCTTTACGTTTGGCAGGCATCACAATTGGATCGGTGTGAATCACCAACTCACCTTGTTCAAATCTAAATTGTTTGAGTAATTCAATATCTTCAGCAAATTGTTCTTGGTTTAAAAACTCTTCAATTTTGGTGGTTGGTGTTGCTACGACAACACGGTCGAAAAGATCTTTAAAACCTTGATCATTTTCAACATAGACCTGCTCACCCTGTTCTTCAACCTTGGTGATAGGCGAACCACTATGAATTTCAATCCCATCGATCAATTTATTGACCAAAGCAGGTGTCCCACCTTGAATACGCAATAATGCGTCACCATCAGTCAATTGACGTAAAAATACCAATAATGGCTTTGCAGGCCACTGCGCTATCGTTTCAGGTTCACAGGTACAAATGGTATAAAGCACTGGCATAACTGCGCCATGCCAAAACACTTCTTCAATCTGATTTTTCTGCGCAAATTCACCTAAAGTAATATCTTGATGTTTAGATTTAAAAAATTGATTTAAAGCAGTTTTGAGTTGTAATAAACCTTTCACCAATCGCCATCCATACTGTTTAATCCCCTTGCGATTGTTAATAATCGGGAAGTTACCAATACGCGTACGAGAAGTCGTCAGCCACGTTTCTATTTTGTCTTCAAATAACCAACTACATGACATATAGGTACGAACAGGAAATGTATTCAAACCTAAATAAGTCGCTAAACTCAGCGTATTGCTCCATAACATCGGATTCATAACACGCAATGGCGAGTCGATAATACCGCCTTCATATTCTAGGCTATAGCTATCCATACCTCGCCCAGGGAGCGCTTCAAAAATAGTGATCTGATGTCCTGCATCTTTAAGAATTCTTGCAGTAGCAAGCCCAGCCATGCCACTACCAATCACTGCAATTTTCAAAATTATTATCCAAGAGTTAACCATTTTTTTTATTATGCTCGAAAATCTTAAAAAAACGGTTATTAAAAACTGCCAGATTTCCAACTTTATCAGATCAAATTTTAACCAAAAATTCAATTGTCCGATAAACAACCAACAATTGCACACGTACCAACCAGTTAAAGGTATTGATATTTTTGAATTTTTTAAAAATATCTTTAAAAACAAGCTAGATATTTTCACCATTTATTTGAAATGAGTATTTACAAGTCAATTATTTTGCATTACTATAACCGCACAAAACGAGAACTAGATCACATAAAACAATGATAATTAACGTGATTGAGGAAAAATATAAATAGAAATTACAGCGTAAAAGAGTCTCTGTTGTGTGGGATAGAGGCTCTTTTTTTTTGTCTCTAGAAAATCGGTAGAAAATAAGCTCACATTTCATCCAATTTTAAAAACACACATGCATTATTAAGACTGACTAAATATTTCAAAATAAAACTTCAAATGGATTTATTTTTTTATTGATATATTCGATGCCCTTCCAATGATTTGTAAGAAATAGTTTGAACTTAAAAATTTAATGATGTTGTTAACAGAATTTAAAATTCGATCATTGTTTTGTTTTTTAAATTTTTTAACAAATGGTCAAATTCATACACATTTAAGCAGTATATAGACACTCAAAAACCAATAAAAATGGCAGTCTAAACTGCCATTTTCGTGATGAGATTGAACTGTAAATTGAAACCTGCAATACATGAATACAAATCTAAAATTCATGCTCTAAGCTGAAACAGGTATTTCACCAAATTTACCCGAATTGAAATCATTAAAAGCTTGAATAATTTCGTCTTTGGTATTCATGACAAATGGACCATAACCTTGAATCGGTTCATTGAGCGGTTTACCTGTAAGTACCAAAAATTTTGCATCTTGAGTTGCTTCAATGCTGATTTCAGCTTCACCATCATTGGCAAACATCACAATAGAATGATCTTGAACTTTTTGACTATCATTCAACAGCATTTCACCTTTCAATACGACCACAAGTGCATTGTGATCGACGGGCACATGAATGGTATGACGATGACCAACCTGTAATTCTCCATCCCATACATTGATTGGGCTAAAAGTAGATGCGGGTCCAGTCTGATCGTGATATGAACCTGCAATCACGCGGATATGCCCTGTTCCATCCAAATCAATTTTTGGAATATCTTGAGACTCAATCGCTTGATATTTAGGCTGTGTCATTTTATCAGCAGCTGGTAAGTTGACCCACAATTGCACCATTTCAAAAAATCCGCCTTGTTCAGCAAATTTTTTGGCGTGGAATTCTTCATGCACCAAGCCTGCACCCGCAGTCATCCATTGCACATCACCCGAACGGATCACACCACCTCCACCGCTTGAGTCTTTATGTTCAACTTCACCTTGGTAAGCCACGGTAACAGTTTCAAAGCCACGATGCGGATGAGAACCGACACCATGTTGGGCTGTAGTCGGCTCAAAATGATAGGGTGCAGCATAATCCAACAATAAAAATGGGCTAATGGCTTGACCTAAACGATCATACGAAAATAGATTTTTAACAGGGAATCCATCACCGACCCAATGCATATGTTGATTACGATAAACGCCAATAATTCTTTTCATTTTCATCTCCTATCTCTAGGGCTTAACATGTGCTCATTTTAATTTTTTTAAAGACTCGTACCTAGCGCTAAACCGACATACTGCATCTCATCACTAGGACAATCATCATATTTTCAGTGTCTTTTTCAAGCATTCTTTTATATTTCAAGGCTTTTTAAAATTATCTTATTTATATGATTATCTTTCTCGTGTTTAGGGCTTAACCCTTTAGTCATAACCTTCTAGGATGAAACACTCAAATATAAAATGTATTTGAATTGAAAAATAAAACTCCCCAAATTTAGAGTAGAGGAATTCAATCATGGGTAAACCTTATGTACGGTTAGATAAAAATAATGCAGCCGTTTTATTGGTCGATCATCAAACCGGCTTGCTTTCTTTAGTTCGTGATATTGATCCTGATAAATTTAAAAATAATGTGTTGGCTTTAGCTGCTGCAGCAAAATATTTCAACCTTCCAACGATTTTGACCACCAGCTTTGAAGATGGTCCAAATGGCCCTTTGGTTCCAGAATTGAAAGAGATGTTCCCAGATGCACCTTATATTGCCCGTCCAGGTCAAATTAATGCATGGGACAATGAAGACTTTGTCAAAGCAGTCAAAGCAACAGGTAAAAAACAACTGATTATTGCAGGTGTTGTGACTGAAGTCTGTGTCGCATTTCCGACACTTTCTGCACTTGCAGAAGATTTTGAAGTGTTTGTGATTACTGATGCTTCAGGAACGTTCAATGCATTGACACGTGACTCCGCATGGGATCGTATGTCAAGTGCAGGTGCTCAACTGTTGACTTGGTTCGGCGCTTCATGTGAATTACACCGTGACTGGCGTAACGATATTGAAGGTCTAGGTGCGTTATTTGGTAGTCATATTCCTGACTATAGCAACTTGATCAACAGCTATGTGCAAAACACGTCGACAAAAAAATAATGCTTTGAGCTAATGTTTTTCAGTTCTTAGCTATATGTGAATGAGCGATCTTAGGATCGCTTGTTTCATAAAAACAGCATATCGATGAAAATTATGCTACCTTCACATTTTGAAGCAATCTCCGCCCCAAAATAATCATGATTAAAATAAATAATTTTTACAATTTGGATGAGCAGCTTGCACAAATTTAAATCCAGAGGTGATCAATGCATTCATTTGACGACTACTATTATTTTTATCTTGTTGTGAAATATGGTGGCTTTAGTGCTGCAAGTGAAGTCAGCAACATCACCAAATCGAAACTCAGTCGTCGTATTTTAGACTTAGAAGCAAAATTCAATGTCACGCTTATACAACGCTCTACGCGTCATTTTAAAGTAACGCCTTTGGGTCAAGAATTTTTTGAAGAATGCCAAAAAGTGATTGAACAGGCCGATGCCGCGCAAAATGTACTGATGAAGCAAAAAGTACTGCCTCAAGGTTTAATTAAGCTAAGTTGTCCACCTGTGATGATGGAATATCAAATTCGTCCTTTATTGATGCAATTTTTAAAAGATCATCCCAAGGTTGACGTTGAAATGGAACTCACCAGTCGCCGCGTAGATGTGTTACATGATGATATTGATTTGGCTATTCGTACCAATTTTGAAGCCAATGAAGACTCGAGCATTATTGTCAGAGATGTGATTAAAACCACGCACTGTCTGGTTGCCAGCCCAGAACTACTGCAAGGTCGTCAAATTGAATTGGTCACTGAGCTTACAGAATTTCCAAGTATTGTCTTGGGCACGCAAAAACAACAATATCACTGGCATTTGCATAATTTAGAGCGCCAAGAAGAAATTGATATTCACTTACAACCCCGTGTGAAGAGTAATGATATTGCAGGGGCTTATTATGCTGTGCTCGATGGTTTAGGCATTGCAGATTTACCGTATTTGACGGTTGAAAAAGATATTGCTGAAGGTCGTCTGATTCACTTATTACCTGACTGGTGCTCCAATATCGGTACGGTGCAATTGGTTTATGCATCCCGTAAAGGACAACGTTTGGTGATGGAAAAACTGGTTGATCATCTGGTCGAAGGCATACGCAGCAATGCACCGCAAAGTCTGGGTTATCTCATATAAAACAGTCATTATTTTCAAATTGAATCCATATAAAAAATCCAGAACGAGATCGTTCTGGATTTTTTGGATTTAAAGATCAATCTTGCTGGCTAGGTCGTGGCTAGCTGGAACAATCTTTAACTGTTCATATCATCAGATCATTACAGATCTTAGATCTTACCTACTAGATCAATAGATGGTGCTAATGTTGCATCACCTTCTTTCCATTTAGCCGGGCATACTTCACCTGGGTGAGCATGAACGTATTGTGCTGCTTTTAATTTACGAAGTAATTCAGAAGCATCACGACCAATACCACCCGCATTGATTTCTACGATCTGAATTTTACCTTCAGGGTCAATCACGAAAGTACCACGGTCTGCAAGACCATCTGCTTCAATCAAGACTTCGAAGTTTTTCGCTAAAGTCCAAGTTGGATCGCCAACCATTGGATATTCGATTTTCTTAATTTCTTCAGAAGAATCGTGCCAAGCTTTGTGTGTGAAATGCGTGTCGGTTGAAACTGAATAAATTTCTACACCCATTTTTTGGAATTCAGCATAGTTATCAGCAAGATCGCCTAATTCTGTTGGACATACAAAGGTAAAGTCTGCAGGATAGAAGAACACCACTGACCATTTACCCATCATATCTTGATCAGATACTTCAATGAATTCACCATTTTTGTATGCTGTTGCTGTAAATGGTTTGACTTGAGTGTTGATTAAGCTCATTTTAAATTCCTTCGTGTCATTCATAGGATTGCTTGTCTATGCAGTTAGAATACGAAAAAATTTAAAATCGGTAAAACAGTATGTTTTTATAAAAATAATCGATTTTTTGAATTTATTATTTTATTCATTTACTTGATGTTGTTCTAAGCTTAAAACCCGATGCTGTTTACCCCATTCCACCATCTTTACAATCACTTCATATAAATTTTTCCCAGATTCAGTCAAATCATATTTGGTGACACTTAAGTTATTTTCAGTCAGTTGAATCTTGCGAACCACACCATTAATTTCTAACTCTTTTAATTCCTTAGAAATCATTCGAGGTGTAATGCCTTTAATCAAACGTTCGATATCATTAAAACGGCGTTGTTCAGCCAAAAGCGTACAGACGATTGCGAGCTTCCATTTGCCATTAATCACATTTAACGCATCTTTCAGCGCCATTACAAAAGCAATGCTACAAGCGTCTTTTTCAAATTCATCTTTCTCAAAATTTATTATTTGTTCTTCAGTGATCATGCTTTAAAAATCCCTAGAAAAGAACACTACTATACTCATGTATAGCCGTATTTAACTATCAAAATGTATAGCTAAATCAAGATTGCCCTCTCTAAATTTAGCATTAACATAGACTCACATCACAAATAAAAGCTTGATCTGAAATGAGGATTTTATGAATTCCATAACAGATCAAATCACAATCAATATTTATATATCAAGTCATTCATTTGTTTGGATTGTTGAATGTTATACCAAACAACACGTGATCTAGTGAACATAGAGAAGAACATCATGATTTTAGTTACAGGTGCTACAGGTCATTTAGGATCGAGCGTAGTGCACCATTTACATCATTTAGTGCAAAAAAACGAGTTTAGTGTCCTTGCTAGAAATCCAGAAAAAGCCCAATCGCTGATAGATCAAGGTATCGAAGTCAGAATGGGAGATTTTAATGACATTGAAACGCTTATTCAGGCATTTAAAGGCGTTGAGAAGTTATTACTTATTTCGACTATGGAAATGAACCGTTTTGAACAGCATCAAAATGTCATTGATGCTGCAAAAATCGCTGGTGTAAAACATGTGGTCTATACTGGACTCGCAATTCAGGATATCGAACGTTCTGGAGTAAAAGATTTAATGATCAGCCACTTCCAGACTGAAGCTTACTTACAAAAAAGTGGCTTAGATTACACGCTTGTACGTAACAGCATGTATGCCGATGCGATTCCCGTGATTTTAGGACAAAGCATTTTTAAAGATGGCATTTTACTCCCTGGTGGCGATGGCAAAGTCCCTTATGCGCTTCGTGAAGAAATGGGTGAAGGATTGGCTCGTTTACTCGTACAAGAAGGTCACAACAATAAGATCTATCATTTCACAGGGAGTAAAGCCTATTCTTATCAGGATATTGCACGAGAACTCAGTGAACTCACTCAAGCAAATATGCACTATCAAAACATTGAAGATGACACTTTCGAAAAACTTCTCAATGATATCAATATGCCTGAGTTTTTAGTCTATTTAACCAAAGGCACTTTATACGACATTAAGCATCACCAGTATGAAATTCAAAGCCAAGATTTAGAAACAATACTGGGCAGAAAAACCAAAGATTTGCATGGCATGCTCAAAGTGCTCTACCCCATCTAACCCTTAAAAATTAAAAAATTAAAAATTGAATTCCTTTATTGATCACATTCACATTTACAGGTAAATACATGATTTTATTAGATGCATTACAGTGGCGTTATGCCACCAAACGTATGACAGGTGAAAAACTAGAACAACATCTGGTCGATCAAATTTTAGAAGCTGCTCGCTTGGCGCCGACATCAGCAGGCATTCAGCCTTTTCATATTTTCGCCATTTCCAGCCCAAGTATTAAAGAAAAAATTGCGCCAATAGCACTGAATCAGCCTCAAATTACTGAATCCTCACATCTGTTGGTGTTTACTGCATGGGACAAAATGGATGATGAGCGCATCCAGCAAATTTACGACTATACCAATACTCAACGTCAACTTCCTTTGGATACCACAGTAGATGTCGTGAATGGACTAAAACAGCTTTTTTCAACCTTTACTGAGGAACAGCAACATCATCATGCGGCAAAACAAGCGCATATTGGTTTTGCCATGGCGATAGCAGCGGCAGCTGAACTGGGTGTTGATGCAACGCCAATGGAAGGTTTTGATAAAGATGCTTTGGACGAATTCTTACAACTGAAGTCGAAGGGTTTGAAATCCGTGGCCTTAATGGCATTGGGTCGTCGAAAAGTCGATGAAGATTGGTTGGTGAACTTGAAAAAAGTTCGTCGCCCTCGTGAAGAGTTTATTACTGAAATTAAGTAAGAGCTTTAATCAAAAGCCATAAAAAAGCCTCCGTATGGAGGCTTTTTTATATGAATGACCGTTGAATTAAAATGGAAATGCATATACAATTAAATATAAGCAATAAAATTCAATTACTTATAATTTATTTTTATGTTTTTGTAAAGTTAATCGCTATTTAATTAATCTTGATTCCAGTTTCTTGGCGTCTTCTAATTTCTATCTTTACAAAAGTAACTTAAATAAAAATATCTAAAATTATCTAACTTTATCTTTTTTATATCCAGAAATGTTTTCTTTATAACTTCTATGATTCTTATCACTAGATAATCACTTTGATAGGAGAAATAGAATGTCTAGAACACCTAACGATGATCGCTCTGATAGCATCAATCCTAATAATGATGCCTATTGGGATTCTCTTGATAACCATTCAGATCAATTAAATCCAAACAATGATCGCTACCAAGGGTAAAGTATTATGCAAATAGGAGATTTCGATCTCCTATTTGTTTTAGGGACAGCAATGTATTACTCAAAAGATAAGGACATCAATGCATACGTAAAGCGACTAGTGAAACATAAGAGCTTTCGTATTATTAGCGGTAAAAAACACGATCAACTTTGTATATTCGGACAGCGTAAGTTAGCGATACCTTCCACTCCGAGTAAACAGAGAAGTTATATTGAATTTAAAAATACTGTTAAGCGCATTCTAAGAGAACTAGGAATCGTAAATTATGAAGCAATACTGTGATGATCCATTCTTGGATAAGCTGTTACATAAAACTCAGAAGCTTAAAAAAGGGAGTTAATACTCTCTTTTTTTAAATTATTAATAGACGAAAGGGCAGCAAAACTTTCGTTGACTGCCCTTTCTTACCCACCCCTAACCCTTAATTCATAGACTTAGTTTTCGGGACTTTCGTTTCCTATTCTGTTTCCAGAATCTAAATCTATGCCAGAATGGATTTTACCCTCGCGTTACAGGAGCGAATTGGCTGATCTGTAAGGCTCAGGCGGTAAAATCAAGTAAGTCGATTACGACTCATTGTGAGGCTTTAGGTGCCTACGACCTTGAGGTTTACTTTAAATTACCAAGTTGCAGGAAGCACTTCAACTTCTTTTACTTGATAACCATTCATGACTAACGAATTTAATAATAGGTAATCGATAGTAAAATAATTAATCAAGTATTCTTCATTTACTAAAGACTCTTCACGATAGTTACGTACAAATTGAATTAACTCATTAATATCTAAAGGCTCTGTAATCTCAGCTAAAAAATTTGCACTCACCTCATGATGGGCTGGATGATTGTTATTAGGCTTAAATGTGATTAATTTCTGAATTACACATCTAAATTTGTTATCACCTTGATCATGAATAGATAAGATAGCTTGTGCATCTTTTCGTTTTATACGTCCTTGATAGTCTCGTTGGGGATTTATAAATTTTTCACGTAAAATCACTTTACCTTCAACCAAAATAAACTTTATTGGAAAAGACTCTTCAGTACCATTTTCTTCTTCCAACTGAATTTCTTCTTCAGACTTATGCACCTGATAGAGTTGTGAGGTAACTTTCCTAAGTTTATGACCATATAAATCTAGAAGAGGCTTTATTTGATCTTCATAAGCTAATTTTACCCCATTCTTCCAGTCACTTACTTGTGATTGGCTACTCAATCTACACATCTTTTGTATGCTGATTTGAGTATGACCATTATCCAAAGCAATTCTGATTAATTGCTTTGTCAGTTTGAACTTTTTACGAGGAGCTTTAGGTTTTTGCTGTAATTGTTCACTCATTGTGACAACCGAATCTAATTTAATCAATAAGTTAAATATAAGTGAAAAGTAACTATAAACAAGTGATAGAGTTAAGATAATTTAAGATATTTCCAATCTAAAAAACACTCTCTATTTAACGAAGTGAACAGCCATCGGCTTTGTAGAAGTAATTGATTACCAGTTGGATCAACTCACTTTCATACATCATTCATTAAAATCTCAATTCTTTCATTAATATAAGCTATATTTAAAAAGTTCCCTACAGCATACTGACCAAGAAAATTACAGAATATTTTGAATAAATATTCTGAAAATCTTATCGAATCAATCACTTCAATAATCACTGTCGCTAGACGATCTTCTCTAGATGTCCCTGAAATGCTTTGCATACATTTATTGATACAGGCAAAAATTAGGTTTTCTAATGACGTTATTTCTATCAAGTTATTTTTTTTCAAATATTTGCAAAGTGTTAGTTTTAGAATAGCCGATAACACAAACAAAGCTTGCTCGTAATTATTAAAGCCCAAAGGGGTTTCATTCAATAACTTCGTTAATAATATCCAATCATTTGAATCTGTTGATTTTGCTAGTTGTATTAAGTCTTGATAGCCATAAACAGTAAAAAGCCCAAAGTTCGACCATTGAATCATGGATATTTTACGACTCTCAAAGTCCATATAATTTCCAATAAAGCTCAAGAAATCATGTAATTTTACAACCTTAACATCATCCTGCTTAACAAATATTGTCCTCAGTGCTGAATCCAAGCATAACCAAGGAATATCATTTGCAATTGAAAGTCTTAAAGTAGATAAAACTGAAGGACTCAAAATATCTCTTATTTCATTGGCAAAATCAGGTAAATCAATAATATTTGGAGAAATTACTCTAGAATGACTAAGTAGATCGTTTAGTTGATCAATAAAAGATGCGTAACTAGTTGAAATAGTATTCGCATCTGTTTTTATTAAGGATCCTTCTGAAAAAGCTATAGATAAAAATTGCTCATCAGTAACCTTATTTATCCATGAAGAAATAACATCAAAAGTTTCCTTGGTAAGAAAAACTTTAATTCCTGCTTTGATTAGTGCCTTATGGTTATCATTGAAACATAAATAAGTGAACGAATAGGCATCTAATACAAGTGCATCACAAGCTACCGTATTACCAATAGGATTAGATAAACAGAAATTTGCTTTCTTATTCTGCAATATTTTTAAAACAGTCTCAAACTCATCATTGTTTTTAAATAAGCTACCTTTTATATACATTGATAGATCAGGATTAGAAATCAACTCTTCTGTAGTATCATCTACAGAAAAGCGTTTTAAAATTTCTTTCATATCCTCTACGACAAAACTATCCCTAACCTTAAATGGATAAAAAGTAAAATCTGAAGAATTATGTCTATTATCATTCGTTATTTGTAATGCTATCTGGAAAATAGTTAAATAAATTGGTTGTTTCTCAATTAATTTTATCTTTTGATAATTTACAATACGTTCCTCATCAATATCCATTTCAAGCAAAGAAATACCTAAATTACAATTGGCATTAACAAAATGTGAGCAATCAAAAAAGTCATCGGAAACAATCAGTTTTTGCTTTCGTTCACCTTCATCTTCATAAATTATACCCGCATGAATATTTTCATATACTAAATCACTTACAAGCTCTTTTTTATTAGCAATTAGGGAAAAATGCATATTACACAAATAAGGAGCAACAAAATTAGGCTCCATCAAAAACAATTTCGTTATTAACTTTTCTGCATAAACAGAATCAATTTCTGTGTAAACCAAATAGATAAATCTAAAAATATTTTTAGCTCTTGGTGTTAAAATCTTTTCAGGAATATCATCTAGTATTTTTCTTGTTTGATCAACACTTTCATGTTTCAAGCTTAAAAGTAAATAATCCAACCAAATATTCAAACTATCCTTATAATAATCAATAATTCTAATATAATCTTTTTTTGAATTTACATAATCCCCTACAACATCATAATATCTCGCTCTCAATATTAAGAAGTCAGGATTAATACCATCAGAATCAATATTTTCTATATGAGAATTTAAAGTGTCATATTTTTCTAAATTCATTAAAGAATAAAGATAATATAAATAAATCCTTGATTGAGAAGGTTTCTTGGAAATAATTTTTTCCAATAATTTATTCGTATTCAAAAATTGCTGTTTTTTAAATACGAATAAATTATCACAAAGGGTAATTATATAGAATGGGTGTATGCTTCTAAATTTCCTTTCTTTATAATCTAAAAACTTAGAAAATTCTTCTTCAAACTCATTAACATTTTTTTTATCTTTAAAAACAAAAGATTTTAAAACTAAAGTTAATAAATCTTTATCAAATTTATTCTCATCTTCAACTTCCCCACATTGAGAAATCCATTTTATTAAGACCCTAAAATTAATTTTATTTAAAGTTAGTGCATTTAGACAAAGAGTAGCTTCTTCCAAATTTAAGGGTTTTAAATCATTTATTTTACTCAATATATCCTGATTAATTTCTACATTTTTTTCTGAGTAGTTTTCTAGAGCATCAGCAACTTCACTACTTATTGGTCTAATAACATTAATGAATTTTACAGCCACATCCAAAATATTACAGATTGAAAAATTTGATTTAATAACAAGGTTAATCAATAGTCTCAGAGCATTCTGACTAATCTCACTCTCATCCTTAATTAATTCAAGAAACGAAGAAGCTATTAAAAAAAATTCTTCAACAATGTTTTCTTCTAAATACTCTAATGGTCTATCCAGCTTATTCAATAGCTTGTCATATGAAATTACCAACTTAAGAATTTTTAAATTTTTATCATCATCTTTAATTTTTTCTAATACGACTAGAGCCTCTTCTCTCTTTTCTACTCTAGCTAATCCTCTAGCCAAAAATAATAACCCTAGTTCATCTAAAACCAGTATTTTTTTAGAAAAGGTTTCGTTTAACTCATTTTCATCAGCGAAATAACGAAGCTTAATGTTCTCTAAATAATCAGATCGATCTTCTGAAAAATTATTATATACCTCTAATGCTTCACTCTCAGAAGTTAAATAAGTCATTTCTACCAAAATCGATTTATAAAGATCTAAGAATTCTGGCGAACCTAAACGTATTGCTCTTTTTATAGTATTTAAATCACCGTCAACTTTTAGACTTCTTTTGGAATTTAGGTATATAGTAAATACGTCCAAAAGCTCAACAACTTGTGCCGATTTCGAAGGTATATGAATATTTGATTCTAGCTGGCTTTTTGCCTTATCAAATGATCCAATATTAATCAAATAATATAAATTATAAGCAACTTTGACAAAATCAATTGCCTGTATTGATTGGACAATCTTATCACCAGCTACATTATCACCCGTTCCAAAATGTTCCTGCTTGACCGATTCTGTCATAGTGCTTTCCAAAGTTTAAAGATCTGATTTATATGTCACATTTTTATCGCCCGCTACATTATCACCTGATCCTGAATGGATCTGTGTGACCTGTCTCACCGATTGATCAAGTTTAATTGTCTTTAGCATCTCTATTAATTTTTCATTCTGTTCAAGCTTTTTGGTGAGACCTTTCTCACTATAATCTTCAAGATCAGAGATTTGATTAATTTCATCTACTACTTTCTGTGCAGTAACATCATCAATTAACCATCCTTTAACTTTTGTCTTAAAGTTATCTAATGTCAGTTTTGCAGATGTTTTAATAATGTCATACACCACTCCTGATAAAACAGTTGCAGTAATTGAAAATGGCTCCATTAGATTTCCCTCAATTATAAATTTATAAGCTATTTTATATTGTGATTTTTATCATTTTTTCAATGGTTTATGGAAGTAAATTTTTAGGTGAAGTTTCTAAAACTTTTGCCAATTCATAAAGTTTCTCTAAAGTAATATTTACTTCACCACGCTCTATACGTCCCATATAACTACGATCTATATTACAGAGCAAAGCAAGCCTTTCTTGAGATAGATTTTTTAGTTTTCTTTGTTCGCGAACCTTCAAACCAAAAGAAACTGTAAGTTCTGACATATTTTGAATCAACTGCTCAAAAAACAGAACTATCACTATTTGAGGACTATATATCCACGGCTTATAATCCTCTTTTATTGTAAATTTGAAGCGTATTTAACCATGCAACTTCTTAAAATGCCTTTATTCGAGGTACTTCTCCCTGTCATCGAATCAAATTCAATTCATGACTGGACTGCTAATGATTTTTGGAAGCAAATGAAATTGTCTAAAAAAGAACGTCATCGCTTTAATCGTCAACGTATGTACCGGATATTACGCAAACTTGTTGAATTAGGTTTTTTAGAGAAAGAGTTAAACCAGCACCATCCTAGATTTTCTCTTTTTAAAGAAACACCTAAAATCAATGAAATCAGATTCTTAAATAAAGAAGAATCTGATGTTTCTAAAATCAAGTTAGAGGAAGCAAAAGTCAGTTCTGAAATTATTTTTTTAGAAAAACAAGTTGAAAAATATAGAAAACTAGAACTAAGTTTTCCGAATATCTCAAACAAGATATATGATGCGAAAACGGTATGCTCATCCCAACTTCTTGAGTTAAAAGCGTATCGCTCTGCTCTTCAGAGCGTTATCGCATCTTAGATAAAGATCAAATCCGTCCCGACAAGGGGATTTCTTTATCAAATTCTTTCAGAGTCTTTTCGGTAGTTGTGTGACTTGGTAAGGCTGTTTTAGGATGAACAGGCTTATCAACATCACTCACTTGAATACCTTTTTGACGAATATGATAGGCTATTTGTTGCCATCTCTTTTTCCATTTAATTTCTTTTTCTTGGAAAGAATTGAGTTGTATCTTTAACGATTCTATTTCTGTTTTTAATTCCTCGACAGTTTTACCCAAATCTTCTTTTGAAGTAACTCCGCCATTTGATAAAGATTGTTTAGCTACATCGTAAGCTGCTTTTATTTGAGGCTTAGCTTGCATGGACTGACGAGAGAATTTGAATCTATCCTCTAAAATAGCCCAAGTTAATTTAGATCCAAAATGACCCAACGCCCATTTGTTTAACTCACGAATAATTCTTTGCTCATCAACTTCTGTCATACGCTGAAACTTACTAGACATTTGAAAGTTCCTCTAAATAAGCTTTTGGGTCAAATTCAATTACACCATTATCTTCTAGCTGCTTTGACAAAACATTAATTTTTTTATTGTTGTGCAACTCCCAATCTAGACTTTTCTTCACCCGATTGGATTGCTTTTGTTGCTGGACTGCTTCTTGAGCATGTACAGTAATAGCAAGAATACGCTTTTGTTCCTCTAAACGACGCTTATCATCTTTAACCCATACATAATCCTTACAGTCAGCAGAACACTGTAAATGGCGCTCACAGGGCAATTGTGAGAAATTATGAATACATAATCCAGTCCCAACATCGTGTACCGCTTGAACCCTAGCCGCTAATACAGCATCTTGGATATTGATTGGAAGATTAAAAATCTGCTCAGCTAACCTGCCTCCAGCTTCACCATTTTTTAATTGTTCTCTTATGATGAGAGCTTTCTTTTCAGGACTAGTATGTTGATAAGCTTTTGTATCTTGAGGATCTGAGCGACCAAACCATTCAGTTTGTATAAGATCAGATAAACCACCTTCATCCAATATAGTATTTAGAGTATGCCTAAAATCATGGGTAGTGAATTCAGGAATATTTTCTAAACCTACATATTGAGCTACTAAATCATCTATATACCTTAAGAAATTCGTAAGCATAGAATGAGAACACTCTACTGTTAACCAGTAAGCTTCACTTTTGCCACCAGACATTGTGTAATAGCGTAAAAACATTAGATCGTGCAAAAAATACTCTTTACCGAATTGATCAATATGGAATGGAGAAAGACTCTTTGAATTAAAATTGTATTCACAATATTTTTTTAGTCCTGCACGAGTTGTATAGCATATTGGATAAGTAGGTTTGCGCCCCGCAGTAGTTAACTTTTCATGATCAGGGAATACCAAACTTTCTTTAGTCAACCTACTCGTACAATCTAAAATTTTTGGATTAATATCCAATTCTATTAAGTCCGACTTATAAAGTTTATCTGGGCAATTTTTTAAAAATCTAAGATCTACAGTTTGAGATTTATGCATCTCAAGAGCACTTTCTCTGCATTTTTCAGTAAGAGTTTGAATTTCTGAAATAACGCCACTTAGTAACTCTAAAGTTTTCGAAGGAAGCCACAATTTTCTTTTCGGAGTAAAAGTATTACCTTTAGATGCTTTTCTAGGGAAATACTCTAAATAGGGTACACCATCTTCATCAAATTGAATTTCTTGATTTGGCAATAAAGAAAGCTCTGAAAATCTCCGCCCCGTACAAGCAAAGAAAGTTAATAACAGTATATAAAAACGATATTTATGATCTTTTGGTACATTTTGATATAGCTGTCCTAGCACTTTAAACACCACTGGAGCTAATACTTTTTCATTGGTTACTAAAGTAGCTGGATCATCTAGTCGTTTAGTACCAACAGCATTTACTGACTTTGGTCTTTTTTGTTTGGAATATTTGTAATTAAGTAAGTTTTTACACAAACCATTGGCATCAAGGTGGCCTGCAAATTCCGCAACTAACTTGTGAAAATTGTAGGCTGATGTTTCTGAATAATCTTTTGAAATTTCATCACAAGCATGATCCAAATCCTCTCTCGTAAGATTGTAAATAGAGGCCTTACGCTGATTAACAAAATAAGCGATATAACCTACAACTCCTATAAAACCTCGTTGATTTGATAAGTTCTGTTGCTTGGAATGTAGTCTTAACAAAAATAATGCTTTTGCTAATTGCTCCCAATCTCCTCCAATGCGTTCCCCACCTAATTTCGGGGGATAAATAAAGCTCATTTTAATTAAAAAGTTGTTTCTTCCACTTTGTTGTAATAAACGTCCACTTGTTATTTCCCAAACCTCTTCCTCCCATTGAATAATCTCAACACCATCTAATTTTAATAATTTTGCTTTGGCAACAAGATTATTAAAATTCACTTGTCTATCGATTTGTAGGCTTGTTAAGAAGGGAATAACTTTTGATTTTCTTAAAACTTTTCCAGTTCTCATACATATTCCTTCTTACAAGCTTCTGCTACCTGTGCTACAGCAAAAATAACTTCATCTAACTGGATTCCTAAACGAGCATTTTCATATTTTTCTAAACGCTCATTTCTACTGTTCAGTAGACTCTCAAGTACGTATTCATGGTCAGCATGTATATAAGGCTGGAATTTTGGGCATAAGTAACATGAAAAGGGAGGATCTAGATGACATATATTTGATTCACCACATACTCCAATATCTTTAATGCCATCCTCAATCATATCCCCCTTAAAAACCAAATGCTTTTCAGGATTATCACCATTAATAGCATTTTCTAAAGAGTCAATTATATGACCAGAGAAATAGCTAAGATATTGAGAAAAGGCTTTTGCAATTGCTTTATCTAGCTGAATAACAATTTTACCTGCTAGCTCAAAATATACGTGAACATGCTGAGTATCTGTATGGTCCAAGATTCTAGCTAAAGCTGCCTTACTAATGCCCTCAGCCGCTAAACCTGTTGCAAGGGTATATCGAAGCCTTCTAGCTGTAACATACATTAACTCCTTTGTCAGAGGAGAAATAATATTATGCCTTCTTACAAACCCTTTAATTAAAGAGGTAATCATCGAAGAGGAAAAGTTATAAGCATTCTCATAATCGCCAGATAATATCGCTGCCTCGTTTCCATTTATATTAAAAAAGAGCGGCTGAGGATTTTGGAGCTTTTTACCCCCATGATAAAGAACAGCATAGTTCTTCTCATTATTCGCTCTAATCAAATCATGAACATGCTGTGCGAAAGCTGGATCAAGAAACTCTTCTTTGTAATCATCGCGCGGATTTACTAACCTCTTTTTAATGCGAGGGATTTTTAAGACATAAACAGGATCATCTGATTCTGGTGTTAAATTAACAACATCAGAATGTCTTAAATAAGTTAGATTAGCTGGATTTCGACCATAAGCAATTGAAAGAGCAACAGCAGCTTTCTGTTGTAAATGTATAAGTTCTTGACTCTGATCTTTTTTTAAGGCCTGAATTAGCAAAGGAAGTTCCAAACTATGATTTAAAGGTCCTGAGTCTGGATCCTCCATCCTTACAGCTTCTCCTTTCGGATTCCCAGGAATAGACATCGTTTCTAAAATACTGGCATAAGCTGTTGAAAAACCTAACTCAGGATAATGCTCAGCTCCATACAAATACCATTGTATCGGTCTATATAACGTCCAGAGTTTGTGCTCTGCACGACCTAAATTAATCGCACTTTCAACTACTGAAATTAGAGTTTCTTCAATATCTTGAGCAGAATTTATAACTTCAATATTGTTTCGGAAAAATTTTGCCCAAATATCCTGAAAATGCTGTAAACCGGCATGAGTAGATACTTTTTCAATTTTTTCTATGACGAAAGATTTTAATACCCACTTAAAATTTTCATTTGGAATTTTAGAAAAATCTAATTTAGAACTAGAGATATCAATAGCATATGGTAAGTTCCACAAGTCACTTACTGTATTTACCTTTTTTCCTTCACGACTAATAATAAAATCAGGAATATCTCTCCAACCATTCTCATTAGAAAATAAAGCCTGCTGCATAGTTTTAGATTCCAAAAATCTCACGCTGATATTGTCCTAAATATTTATTAGCTTCTAATTCTGTTTCTTTGAATGTATAAACATCTTGTGAGGACAACGAACTATCCCCCCTCAAATATGCTAATGCTTTTTTTCTATTGTCTTCTTCAACACCAGCATCTCTTAGTAAACGCTCCATTGAAGATGAAAAAGTATGCCTTAAAGTCTTTGGACTGAAATTAGGAGGCACTAGTTCAACATATTTTCCTTTCAAAATTTGAAAGTATTGAGTAATTGAGGCTAGTGAAAGAGGTTGTCCATCTTGATTAAGAATTAAGTAATCCCACTCAATAGAAGTTTGATTTCTCTGATCTAACATCTCTCTCCACTTTGTAATATAGATATCTAACTCTTTCGCAAGAGCTTTATCATTAATTGATAATGTTCGTCCATTTCTCTTAATTTGAGGTCTCTGCTTTCTCTTATCATTAGCATCTGGTGGACGACGATGCACTCTTATAGAAGATATTCCTCCAAGCTGTATATCTTCCACTCTTAAGCTTAAAAGCTCTCCTGGACGCAATCCAAAAGAAAGCATCAACATCACCATAATATAATTTCTATACTCAATGGGATTTTGACTTTCCTTTTGGGGCTTAACCAACTTAATAAGATTAGATTGCTCACTACTACTTAATCCTTTACTAAGGCTTTTATTAGTTGGTGAGGAGTTTATAAAGCAGTTATCAAGCAAGTAGTTAAGCCTTGTCTTATATGTGATGTAATATTGATAATTATTTGATGTAAAAGGTAGAGTCCCAATATATAGTTCAATATACCAATTTAAAAATTGTTTAATCGTGATGAGTCTTTGATTAAACGTATCTGGTTTGACTGCAATCTTGATCTTCTTATGTCTTTTTTCATGATCCTTTCTTAGAAATTCTGCAAGACTTCCTGTAATTTCAGCTTCAGTAAAAGGTTTCTTCTGAATCAGTCTTTCATATAAGTCAATATTTTGAATGTAGAACCATTCATATAATAATTTTATTTCTCTTAAGTTCCTGATCAATGTATTAGCACTTGCTTTCCTTTTGGAAAGAATAAACTCATTTGGTAAAGGTATTGGCATACCATCATCATCAAGAAGTATAGGCAACAATTCTCCAGAATCATGCAAGATTACCTCTACACCCATCTCATAAACTTCCAACCTTGATACATTCTTTTTAGCACACTATCTTAACAAAATAAATTATATATGCACTTTTAATTTAACATTTTCTATAGTTGAAAAAATAGCTTCTCTTATTAACAAAATAAAAGAAGCTATTTTTACACCTTAAGTCTTTGAATTGAAATTATTTTCAACTCAAAGAATCATTAATAACTTAACAAATCATATTTATATATGATCTAGAACGGTAAATCATCATCCAAATCAGCAGGTGCTGTTGCCATAGGCTTAGCAGGTTGTTGCTGAGGTTTAGGAGATTGGAAACCTTGATTCACATTGTTGTTGCCATAACCACCTGGTGCTGCTTGGTTGTTATAACCACCTTGTTGACCATAACCACCATTTTGGTTGTTATTGTTGAAACGAGGTTGTTGGAAACCACCTTCACCCGCACCATCATTTTGCTGACGGTTTGAGTCTAGCATTTGCATTTGTTCACCACGGATTTCTGTGGTGTAACGCTCTTGACCATTTTGATCTGTCCATTGACGCGTACGCAATGAACCTTCAATATAAACTTTAGAGCCTTTACGCAAATATTGCTGAGCAATTTCGCCTAAACGGTTGTGCAATACAATTCGGTGCCATTCTGTTTGTTCTTTTCGTTCACCCGAATTTTTATCAGTCCAAGATTCACTAGTTGCAATAGAAAATTGTGTGAGAGAACCACCATTCGGAAATGTTTTAGTTTCCGGATCTTTACCTAAAGTACCAACTAAAATAACTTTATTTACGCCACGCATGTGCTTTAATCTTCCTATTCAATCTATGTTTTACTTTATAAGAGTTATGATTAAATGGCTACCTCTTTACCTAACAAGTGCGATAAATGTTGTCGCGCTGCATCATCAATTTGTTGCTTATCGACCTTAACATAGGCGACTTGTTGATCAGACATCACCACGACTTCTTCAATACCACGAATTGATAGCAACTGAGAAGTCCATTCATCTGTTTCTTTTAATTCAGGTAATTTGAAAACTAAAGACGATAAATAGCGTGGTTGAGATAGACCAAAACTTATCAATAACCAAACAATAGCAATTGCCGTTAAAATTCCCCACCCGAGTGCAGTATTGTTGAGCATGATCAGCTGCCCACCTAAAATACCGCCACAAAATGCCCCTAAAAATTGCCCACTGGCATTGACACCCATTGCGGTTGCTTTGGATTGAATTGGTGCTGCCTTAGACAACCAAGAAGGTAAAAGTGCTTCCATCACATTAAAAGCAATAAAAAATAATCCTAGTCCCAGTAGCAAAATATATTTGGACTGGTAACCAAAAATTAAAATCAATAAACCTGCAATGATTCCGCCAATGGCCGTTAAGAAAATGCCACGCATTTTGCGATATTTCTCAGCCAATATAATACTTGGGAAAGCAAAAAATAAGCTAATTACCAACAAAGGCAAATACACTAAACCATGTTGTGACAGTGGAATTTTGGCAAAGTCAATCAACTGAGATGGCACATAAATAAACATCGCAGTCAGTAGCAAATGTAATGCAAATACCGATACGTGTAGACGATTTAAATCACGCATTTTCAGCACTTGTTTAAGCTGCGTGAGATAGCCTTGTTGGAAGTTTTTATGATGACGTGTAGTGGATGGCACTAAAAACAACATGAGGATTGCCAATAGCCCCATACATGTCGTTACCCAGAATAATCCTGAAATTCCGACAAGGCTAGTCAGCCAAGGTCCTAAACTAAATGCCACCACAAAAGACAAACCAATACTCATGCCCATGATCGCCATGGCTTTGGTTCGGTTTTCTTCACGAGTGACATCGGCAAGCAACGCCATCACCACCGCAGAAACAGCACCACCACCTGCGATTGCCCGCCCGATAATCACACCATAAATACTGTCTGACATGGCCGCCACTGCACCCCCTAAAGCGAACAATAACAACCCAAGTACAATAAGGGGTTTACGACTAAAACGATCTGCGATCAAGCTAAATGGAATTTGTAAAATGGCTTGGCTTAAACCATACACCCCGACAGCTAAACCAATGAGTGCAGGCGTTGCATATTGATACGATTGTCCCGCAACTGAAAATACAGGCACAATCATGAACAGTCCCAACATTCGCAGTGCAAAAATACTGCTTAACGCAAAAGTTGAGCGACGTTCTAAGGCATTCATCATATCAATGGCTTTATCAAAAATGGCGATCTGGAGATATGCACATCATCTCATATCAGGATCAGCTTGTGGAAAATACGGCGTATAAAAAAGGACGCAATTCATGCGTCCTCTATTATATCTATTTTTTAATAAAAACAATCAACCGAGGCGTTCTTGTCGTTTACGGTATTGGATGGATGCAATCACCGCCCAAACAATAAATGCTACACCAATCAAACCTGTAACAACTTCAGGAACATGCACACCTGTACCACTTGCAAGCATGATGAATGCTAGAGCGCCAATGGCATAATGCGCGCCATGTTCAAGGTAGATATAAGCATCAAGCGTACCTTTATCGACCAAGTAAATGGTCATGGAACGAACAAACATCGCACCAATCGCCAGACCGAGCATGATAATCACTACATCTGAAGTAATAGCGAAGGCACCAATCACCCCATCAAAGCTAAATGAGGCATCTAAAACTTCTAAATAGATAAACCCGCCCAGACCTGCTTTGATTGCACCAGTTGGCGCACCGCTTGCATCATGACCAATGGCATTACCCTGTTCATCTACTTCAGGTTCACCACCGAGCATATGACTCAGCACTTGAACCCCAATATAAATCACGATACCCCAAATACCTGCCATGGTCACCGCTAAACGAGAAGCTTCATCAATATTGGCTGCCATAATTAACAGTGCAATCAATGCCAAGAACACAGACATTGCAGGCACATTGGCAAGATTCGCTAGACGACGTTCCAACCATTTAAACCAGTGCGTATCCTTACCTTCATCCAAAAAGAAATTGAGGAATACAAGCAGTAAGAATGAGCCACCAAAAGCCGCAATTTCAGCATGATGGGCAATTAGACGTGCTGAATAATTTTTCGGATCATTCAATGCCATATTTACCACTTCCATCATGCCCATGTCTGCGGTTACAGCAACGATCACGATTGGGAAAACAAGACGCATACCAAATACAGCAACCAAGATGCCCACGGTTAAGAAAATCATTTTCCAAAAATGATCCCAACCACGAAGCACGGATGCATTCACCACAGCATTATCAAACGAAAGCGACACTTCCATGACTGCCAGAATTGCAGTAATGGTGAGCGCTGTAAACATGGTCTTTAAACCTGCTTCTGGGCCATGATGAAAGCCCCAATACGCAGAAATACCTAGACACACGATCGTAAAGATGATTGAGAAACCAAAATGTTTCATCATAACGAATCGACCTATGAACAATTATTGATATAGAGAATTCTGTAAAACAAAAGAATTAAAATTTGTGCGTCAATTATGACGACTTTTAAGCATTTATCCAAAGTTCTTCGTATGATTTTTTTGAATTGGACATACAAACCAATTTAATGCCGCTAATGTATGTGTTGAATATTTGACCTGATCACTCTCAAAGAGATAAACGATGAGCTTTTCAAAAGATGTATGGCAACATAATTTCAAACTTTACCAAAAAACCTTAACGCATCCTTTTAATCAACAGCTTGCACAAGGTACGTTAAATCGAGCTGCTTTTTGTCATTACGTCATTCAAGATGCACATTATTTACTCGCCTATGGACGTGCACTGGCTGTGTGTGCTGCCAAGGCCTTTGCGGCAGATGATGTCATCCAATTTTCAGAGGCAGCCAAAGTGGCTATTGTGGTAGAGCGCAGTTTACATCAAGATTTCATGCATGATTTTCACATCAGCAAAACACAATTTGAAAATACGCCACTCAGCCTAGCCTGTCATCATTACACTTCATTTCTGACAGCAACAGCGTGGTCTGAAAGTTACCCTGTAGTGTTAGCCGCACTTCTGCCTTGTTTCTGGATATATGCTGAGGTGGGGAAAAATATTGTCCATCTAAGCCAACCAAATAATCCTTATCAAGCTTGGATTGATACCTATGCAGGTGAAGAATTTCATTTAGCAGTGAATCGTGTAATTACCACCATAGATCAAGTTGCTGAGCGCTGTGATGCAGACACAATTGCTAAAATGCATCAAGCTTATACCCGTGGTGCAGAACTCGAATGGTTATTTTGGGAAAGTGCCTATCATCAACAGCAGTGGTTAACCCTAGATGCATGATATAAGCATCTAACGCCAGAAATTATTTACGAATGCATTTAGAGTATGAATATGGGTGACTGACAACGTGGATGGTTTCTAAATTGATCGCGTTATTTTGCCATCAAAGCCCTCACGTCAGCTTCAATACATCGATCAGATTCAGTGGCTAGGTGCTTATTGGCATTTATGATACGTTCGACTTGATCATAATATTCTTGAATTTAAGCGCAGATAATGTCTTTTTTATCATCAGCACTTAAGTTTTTCTGTTGTAGGGTATTGAGTAAGGCATTTATATTTTCATTTTCTATGGCTTTCGCTGCATCTTATACACGATCAAATTTGGGAGAAGATGGCGTTTTATCAAACCCGAACAAAGCCAGAATAAGAAGTCAGTGCTTTTAATTTCATTTTTATTCTCTAATTTTTTGATTATGTTGTTGATATAATTTTCCAATAAGCATGCAATTTAACATAGATAAGTAAAAAATCATTTAAAAAGCAAAGATATAAACAAATAAATAAATCAAAATCAGTATTTTCAAGCAGATAAAAAACTTGATTTTTATGCTTAATTCGCTATTCTAATTGATATTGATTCTCATTATTAATTATTGAAATAATCCGTTCACCCTTTTCTTATACCTCTAGAGAGATGCCTCATGAACCATGAAACTCAAGGCACAGAAGCCATTCGAGCAATGATCACACTGCGACAGTGTTGGTTCCAACACGAAGACATTTATCTGAACCAAGGTTGTTTATATTGTGGATCGGCAGCGACCTATTTGATTTATTTCACAGATCGAAAAATTCAAGATTTGATGCTGGATTTTATTGCACAGTATCCGTGTCAAAGTCGCTATCACTTTGATTACTTAGACATAGATGGTTTTGATCAGCACTATGAGCATTTTTTGTCGCAACTTGAGAAGAAAGTCATTCACTATAGTTTTAGCCAAACACAGACGCCACTGAGTTTACGTTTTGAAGAAGTAGAGTCGATTTTTGAACGTGCATTTGCCGTGGCGTGTTAATACAAAACATCGGATTCAAACATCAAATGAGATTGAAAAATAAAAGAACAACAACACATCAAAAGATTTGAAAATAGATTCACTTTTAAAATCATAAAAATACCGTTCTGAACATCATGATAAAAGCATAAACATCCGTCCTAAACACGAGTCAGCGCTCGTGTTTTCTTATATTTGACCTCATTTGTTCAGTTGCCCGACACAAAATGACGTAGAAATCTATTTTCTTTGCACTTGAACAATTTTCATGCGCTATCATATACACCTTTCCAACAGCACAACATCGAGATGTTTTTATGAGTCAAAGTCACATCCGTATTCGAGGCGCACGAACCCATAACTTAAAGAATGTGTCACTCGATATTCCACGTGACAAATTCGTGGTCATTACGGGACTTTCAGGCTCAGGTAAATCATCCCTAGCCTTTGATACCTTATATGCCGAAGGTCAACGTCGTTATGTTGAATCACTATCTGCATATGCACGACAGTTTTTATCGCAAATGGAAAAACCAGAAGTCGACTCGATTGAGGGTTTAAGTCCAGCCATTGCTATTGAACAAAAATCGACAAGCCATAACCCTCGTTCAACTGTAGGGACGATTACTGAAATTTACGACTACTTGCGTCTGCTCTATGCACGTGTCGGTACGCCATACTGCCCTGAACATGACCTGCCTATGGTGGCACAAACTGTCTCAGAAATGGTCGATGCGGTTAATGCACTTGAAGAAGGCACAGCACTCATGTTGCTTGCCCCTGTCGTACGTGAGCGTAAGGGTGAGTACACCAATCTATTTGAACAGCTACAAAGCCAAGGTTTTGTACGTGCTCGTGTAGATGGTGAAATTGTTGAAATTGATGTCCCACCTGAACTGGATAAAAAGAAAAAACATACCATTGAAGTGGTGGTCGATCGCTTTAAAGTCCGTGATGACTTGGGCAACCGTATTGCAGAATCTTTTGAAACCGCACTGCGTTTGGGTGGCGATATTGCCATTTTGTCATGGATGAAAGGCGAACAGCCTGACCGTGTATTTTCAGCAAAACATTCTTGTCCTGAATGTGACCGTGCTGTGGCGGAGCTTGAACCCCGTTTATTCTCGTTTAACAACCCTTTTGGTGCCTGCCCTGTTTGTGATGGTTTAGGTACACGCAGTCATTTTAGTGCGGAAAAATTGATTCCGAACCCAGAAGTCAGCGTTAGCCAAGGGGCTATACGTGGTTGGGACAGACAACGTCCTTACTACTACAGCATGATTGAAAAAGTGGCTGCGCATTTTGGCTTTTCTTTAGATACACCGTGGAATGAGTTAGATGCCGATACTAAAAAGAAATTCTTATACGGTACTGGTAAAGAAAAAATTGATTTAAGTTATATCGATGAACGTGGTCGTCGTCATAACCGAGTACAACCCTTTGAAGGTGTTTTACCCCATTTAGAACGTCGTTATCGTGAGACTGAATCAAACTATGTGCGTGATGATTTAGCGCAATATTTATCGAATGCGGCATGTGATGCCTGTGGCGGTTCACGTCTCAATGAAATTTCACGCAACGTGAAAATCTTAGATAAAACCATCGCACAAATTACCAAGATGTCGATTGGTGATGCTGAAAACTACTATCAAGATTTGAATCTTGAAGGTGCGAAAGGCGAAATTGCCGATAAGATTTTTAAAGAAATTCGTGAGCGTCTGCACTTCTTGGTATCGGTCGGTTTGAATTATTTAAGTCTGTCTCGTTCTGCTGAAACTTTGTCTGGTGGTGAAGCGCAGCGTATTCGTTTGGCTTCACAAATTGGTGCAGGCTTAATGGGTGTGATGTACGTTCTCGATGAACCTTCTATTGGTTTGCATCAGCGTGATAACGACCGCTTACTTGAAACCTTAGTTCGTTTACGTGACTTGGGTAATACTGTACTCGTGGTTGAGCATGATGAAGATGCGATTCGTGCAGCGGATCATATTATTGATATTGGTCCAGGTGCAGGTGTGCATGGCGGCCATGTGATTGCTGAAGGTACGTATGATGAAATCTTGGCAAATAAAGATTCGCTAACAGGTCAATATTTATCAGGCAAGTTGAAAATTGAAGTGCCAAAGGAACGGATAAAACCACCTAAACCTGAAGAGCAAATTAAGCTCATGGGCGCAGCAGGTCATAACTTAAAGAATGTCGACTTAACCATTCCTTTGGGTGTGATGACGTGCGTAACAGGCGTTTCTGGTTCTGGTAAATCAACCCTCATTAACCGTACCTTGTTGCCCCTTGCTGCAACGCAGTTGAATGGTGCAACCACCCTCACGGCTGAGAAATTTGATTCGATTGATGGTTTACAGTTCCTCGATAAAGTTGTGGACATTGACCAAAGCCCAATTGGTCGTACACCTCGTTCTAACCCTGCAACCTATACAGGTTTGTTTACGCCTATTCGTGAACTCTTTGCGCAGACTCCTGAAGCGAAAGCACGTGGTTATGCCGCAGGTCGTTTTTCGTTTAACGTAAAAGGTGGTCGCTGTGAGGCTTGTGAAGGCGACGGTATGATCAAGGTCGCTATGCATTTCTTACCTGATATGTATGTGCCTTGCGATTCATGTCATGGCAAGCGTTATAACCGTGAAACCTTAGAAGTCGGCTATAAAGGCAAAAACATTTCTGATGTCTTAGAAATGACAGTTGAAGATGCCATGCATTTCTTTGATGCGATTCCTGTGATTCATCGTCGTTTAGAAACCTTGCATCAGGTGGGTTTGGGGTATATCCGTTTAGGCCAATCTGCAACGACACTTTCAGGCGGTGAAGCACAGCGTGTGAAATTGGCACGTGAGTTGGCGAAGCGTGATACTGGTAAAACCTTATATGTACTGGATGAACCGACCACGGGTCTACATTTCCATGATATTGCGAAGTTACTCGACATCCTGCATGAGCTTCGTAATAAGGGTAATACTATTGTGGTGATTGAGCATAATTTGGATGTGATTAAAACAGCCGATTGGATTATTGATTTAGGTCCTGAAGGCGGTGCTGGTGGCGGTGAAATTATTGCTGAAGGTACGCCTGAAGAAGTTGCTAAATCTAAAGTTTCGCATACAGCGAAGTTCTTGAAAGCGATGCTTAAATAAGATAATCCTCCCCAGCCCTCCTTTATCAAAGGAGGGAGCATGCCATTATTAAATAGAAGGTGTTCCCCTCTTTTCCAAAGAGGGGTTAGGGGAGATTTAAAACACAGAATTTATATGCTAAAACGGTGATTCATTCACCGTTTTTTGTTTGGGGAAATAATGCGCTTTTCAGAAAGATATGGATATAAAGCTGTTCGGGAAATTATTCAAAAAGAAAGTATGGATGACATCTTAAAGAATAAACTATGGTCTATCCTTTATTCACAAATTTTTGATAATTACTCAAGATTTGAAAGCTTTAGAAAATTAATCACTCCTTTAATTTCAAAAATATGGTGCGACTATTTAAAACTCCCCCTAGATGAAAAACCTGCGCCCCACAAACTAACTGCTTTTATCAAAGATTACTTATATAAAAATGAATGGTACGCATTTTATGACTTAATTGAATTCATTATCCAAAATAAATCAGGTTATATCTCTTTTGGAGGAAAAACAGTCTATAGCCAAACTCAATTTACTAAAGTAATAAACTTAGCCTTAGAATCGGAAAATTCAGCATATAGAATAATTAATGAAGAAATAGTAGAAATTACTTCTGAACAAGAAGTCCAATCCATCGAAGAAGCACTGCAAAACTCAAATCCATATTCAGGTGTTCAACAACATCTAAATCAAGCTTTACAATTGATGTCAGATCGTCAAAATCCTGACTATAGAAACTCAATTAAAGATTCGATTAGTGCTGTTGAATCTATTTGCAAAATTGTGACCAATGATGATAAAGCTAGCTTAGGGCAAGCACTTAAAATTATTGAAACTAAATATGGATTACACGAAGCACTAAAGAAAAGTTTAAGCCAACTCTATGGCTATACTTCTGATGCAGATGGTATCCGACACGCTATGTTAGAAGAATCTAATCTCACTTATATCGATGCGAAATTTATGCTCGTTGCCTGCACCAACTTTATTAATTATTTAATTGATAAAACAAAAGATCAAATCTGAAATTCAATAGTATGACCAGCGACATGGATGTCGCACGTTTGACTGGGGCAGCACGGATGTGCCCTCAGTCAAACTAAGGGGTTTTGTTACTTTTGCCCAGTCAAAAGTAAAGCTAATTCAAGCTAAAACAAAGATAAAAACAATTTAAAATAAGGATGTTAGAAATTTAATTCTGCATTACAATCTAAAAATAATTCTAAGCTCGAACTATAAAAAATGAATAAAATAATACTCAGCTCTTTGCTTTTAATGACGTCATTCCATACCTACGCCGAAGGCTACCTCAACGAAAACATGGTGGTGTTTATTTCCGAAGAAGATCCAGACGACAGTCCTTGGAAAAACAATCCCCAATGTTTAGCCGTGAGTAAAAGCATTGACAAAGGCTTATATGAAAACCAATACATGTTTCAGAATGGCAATCCCCTCACCTCAGTATTCTTAAGCAACAACAAAATCAAAAAAGGTGAATGCGAATCTCTGATTCATTTTCCAGATGGAATTCAAGGTTCAGGCACATTTGAAAGCTACTATCCAAATGGCAAACAACGCAGTCGCATAGAATATCAAGATGGTGAATATGAAGGCAAACTCCAGTTTTGGTTTCCCAATGGTCTAAAACAACAAGAAAGTCGGTTTGAAAATGGACAAAGTCATGGCGATTACAAAATCTGGCATCCCAACGGACAACTCGCCCTTTCCATGAAATATCAAAATGGTGTGCAACAAGGCATGCGTCAGCGATGGTACGAAACAGGCGAACCGTGGACTTATGTCCGTTTTGAAAATGACCGTATGGTCGGTGAACTCAAACAATGGTACAAAAACGGCAAACTCGAACGCCTAGGACAGTACCGAGATGGTGTGCGTCATGGTACTTACAAAGTTTGGTATAACGATGGTGAACCCGAAGCTGTTCTACAATACAACATGGGTAAAATCACTGAAGCACAGTGCTGGTATGAATCTGGAAAAGCCAAGACCCAAGCGCAGTGTTTATCGAGCTATAAAGATGAAGAATAAAGTAAATTGATGGTGCTATATACAGTTCTGGAGTAATGAAATCAACTTGCTCCAGAGACTGTATTTTTACCATTGGCTTTGGCTTGCAACAACGATTTATCGGCTTTATCGAGTAGCGTTTTCCAATCTTCCGCACCGACCGCCACACCTATACTGACAGAGACATGTAGATTCTCATTCCGATCTGGATCATATAGATCAACACTGTTCACCGCATTTCGAATCTTTTCAGCGGTAGTTAAAGCACGATCCATTTCTATACTTTCTAAAACAATTAGAAACTCATCGCCACCAAAACGCACCACCAAATCTGTACTTCTGACACACCGTTTTAGACAACTCGCTACCGCTGTAATCACCTCATCACCAAAGATATGTCCAAGATGATCATTGACGTGTTTAAAATTGTCGATATCGATCACGATCAATCCCACATCGTCAAAATGATTGGGAATCATGTCGCTAAACTTAATATATTCTTCCAAAGCCAAACGATTGGATACACCCGTGAGTTTATCGGTATTGGCAATACTTTTGAGTTCAAATTCAAAGGCATCACGTTGTTTCAACATTTGCTGAAGTTTTTGCAAAGCATCATAAAGTGAATACACTTTCAGATGCTCGTGCTCGACCACATCACTGCCTGCTCTGGAGTATGCGTACGAGAGTTCCACAATCATGTCGCGCGCTTCAATCAGTGGTGCAAACACCTTTCGCTGTGCATAGATCATGGTAAATATGGCAGCCAATAATGAAATAAGCGTAACAGTGGCATTGAGCATCAGCTGTCGAAGTGCTTTCTGTTTATCTTTTTGTGCAATTTCAATGCTGTAATCCAATAAATATTTTTGAAAATCAATAACAGTCGCAAATTTACCTGAGATTTCTTGGGTCAGTTCTGTGCCTTTTAAAGAATAAGCTTGACCTTGATTACTCTCATCAATTAAACGTAAAACAAGAGGAAGCCCCTGATCAATAAATTCGGTTTTAACCTTTTTATGCCTTTCGATAAATTCTGAAGTTTTATCAGTTTCAGGCTGAATGGTGTTGACCAAATCCCATAAATAAATGACCTGCTTTTGCGACTGCAATGCCCTTGCCACACTTTCATTACTCATAGGAACAGCGAAGGTGACATCTGCCATAACATTGGATGCTACACGACCTGCCTGATCTCTTAAGTCCGATAAAATCAAGATTAAAGTATAATAATCAGACACAGCACTGTCTTTATTTTCACTCAACATCACCATCTTTTTTAAGACATTGTAGGTCGCGTCCCATGCATCAAACATCGAATATATGGTCTTTGTCAGTTGAGTAGAGCTACGTTGCTCGAATGGAGTTTGAATATAATCATCAACATTTTTTCGACCGATACTTAATTTTTTTTCTAGTTCAATTTTGAGTGAATCAAAGTTTTTCAGTCCCGCATTTTCAATCGCAGTAAAACTCAGCGCTATATGTTGATCAACTGTTTTTCGATATTCATATAATTCATTTAAGTTTTTATCTAATTCTTCAGGTGTGCTCGACATCGCCAAGTTTGAGGGGCCACGCTCACGTGAAATTTTATTGGCGAGATCTGCAATAATAGCTAAGTTATCAATTTCAACAGATGCAAGTTCCGCTTTACCATAATTGTTATAACTACTGATAATCAAAGGAATTGAGATACAACATAAAGATAAAACAATAATCAACATCAAGAAAAATAAGCGTCTACTTATTCGCTCAGAATGTACCCTTAGCATCCACCAGTCCCCCAACCAAAACCTTCATTCTTGTATTTTATTCTATAATGATATGTAATCCATTGAGTTCTATATACATATATCCCAGCAAATTGAAATATTGATGCTTCAATTCAATTATTTTTCTATTCTAAATAATATTCAATAAATATACCGTGATGAGCATCACATTGATTAAATTTTAAATTAAAAATAATGATTTTCTTGTAATCATTTTAAATCCAGCAAAAATTTAAATTAATTTTTAAAACCAATCATTTAATTTAAATAAAAAATACTGATCGAAAAACTTGATAATTTAGATAATTTTTCTCCATTTCACATTCTGTTTAGAATTTCACATAATTACCTCATCGAAAGAATGACACAAATTCACGACCCGAGTTTGAATCTATTCTCAACGATCCAGATATTCCTCGGATGTTTCTCCCACATTTAAAACATCCATTTTTTATGCCCAGCCATCCCCAATCGGCTGGGCTTTTTTTTGTAGATAAATCCATTTAAATCAAAATACCCTTTTATTTTAAATATGAGTACAGACCAAGTTTATCTAAAATATCTAAAGTCAATTCCTTACGTTGACTCACATCCATTCCATCACGCATATTCATATTTAATGCAAACGCTGTAATTTTACCATTGGGTTGTTCGACCCAACCGACATACCAACCCACTTGATCATCGTTTTGATTCCCCCATCCACTTTTTGCATAAAGTTTTTTCTCACCACGCTTTTCTATAAAGAGCATCTGTTTAACTTGCTTTTGCACAGATCGATCAAACGCTAAATGGTCTTGAGCCAATTGATACACAAAGTAGGCTTCTTGTTTTGGTGTAATTTTCAAAGGACCATCTAACCAAAAGCGGTCGACCTGTTTTCCGACTTTCCCATTACCATAACCAATACGTGACAGCTCTTTTTGCATCGTTGTTAATCCAATACGACGAGCAACTTCCTGATATACGGGTACTGCTGAGGCAGCCATTGCCTGACCTAACGTAAAATCTTTTTCCCAAATAGCCAGCGCTCGTTTTTCACCATTCCATTTAAAAACCTCGTCAGTTGTCACTTTCCCATGCGCTAAACCAATTAAGGCATTGAGTATCTTAAATGTCGATGCTGGAATAAATTCAGTTTCGGCTCGATCTAAAGCATTTCCATATGATGAATAGTCTTTACCATCAAATATGACAAATACCCCTTCAGACTGTGTTTCATTGAGCAGTTGCTGAATGTTAGATTTAACTTGAATGTCATCCAATGACTTTGAAACATCTTGTGCGTTCATCAACGGAGAATGTTGCATTCTGGTGGGTTGAATTTGGGCACAAGCACTCGTTAATAAAAGCACAGTGCTCA
Organism: Acinetobacter shaoyimingii; assembly: GCF_011578045.1. NCBI lineage: Bacteria > Pseudomonadati > Pseudomonadota > Gammaproteobacteria > Moraxellales > Moraxellaceae > Acinetobacter > Acinetobacter shaoyimingii. The sequence goes on along the minus strand of NZ_CP049801.1, from coordinate 239,724 downwards.
CTAATGAAATAACTCTAAACTTAAATATCTTCACTTTTTTTAGAATCCATAAAATTTATTCATATTGGCGAGTTGACTATTCTAATTGTATAAAGCTTAATCAAATTTGACTATTTTTTAGAAAATATCGTTTACATGAGCAATATTTCAGTGCATAATGCACCACATTAGGGCGATAAAGTATAATTCCTCAGCAGATTTTCTATATTTCCCTCAAGTTTTGGCTAAAAAAACCTAATTTTGCAGAAGATTAGGTTTTTTTTTGCCTAAAATAAAGATAATTTTCCAATTTATGCACCAATATAAAGCATTTTTATAAAAATAGCTGTTTTCCATCTGCGATATTATTCATTTAATTTTTACAAATACATTAGGGAATTATTAAGCAAAAAAAAACCCAACCTTGGGGAAAGTTGGGCATAGAAACTAAATTCTAAAATGGAGAAGTTAGATCAGATCATCATACGATGTCGATAGACTCATTATGTAAAATTAACTTAACAATGTAAAGCCGAGAATTTTAGTCAGAATTGAATTATCGAGCATTTTTTCCAATTAAAATTAAGTGGTTCACACTTAGAGTAATCAATCGACCAAATTACAGCCAGTGGATAAAACATTAAATAAAAATTATTTTTATTTACATAAAAACATATAGTTATAAATTCTTAAAAGTTCTTTCATTTTTTTTAAAGCAAAAAAAAACCCAACCTTGGGGAAAGTTGGGCATATAAACTTAATATAAGTTTAAAAAATTTTTAAGATTAGAACATAATCTTGATAAAGCTATTATGTGAAAAATTCTAAATAATGTAAAGCTGATTAATTCACTCGGAATTGATTGAAATAACATTTTTAATCATTTGATTTATCTATTTCTCATTTAGAGCAATAACTCGATGAATTATCAACCACACTGAATATATTATAGAAATATCATGTGATTCAAGCACTTTATTATCAGGTTAAACATTTATTTCTCTATTGCGTTTATCTTTTAATTTCTTTAATCAATACATAGGGTATGTAGTGCTAGAAGTATCATTCCTGGTCTTTTGAATTACTGTGTTTCGGTAAATGCGCAATATATTGCAAAGCGATTAAACGAGATACGATTAAGGCGATATACATCACTCCACTAAACATTTGTAACATTGCCAAGGTTTTTGCAAATGGCGTCATGGGTAACACTTCCGACAACCCCGTCGCAGATTGCAAGCTAAAGCTTAGGAACAATAGATCCAACCAAGACTGTAAACCTTCATGATTTGCTTTATAAAAACTATTCAACTCAAGCAATTGGCAAGCATTAAATAAAAATGCAAAGCCCCATGCCATTAAGGTAAATACCGCGGCTGCAGCAAAAAGCTCATCTTTAGTCAAGTAACGATCCGCAAACATGTAGCGCACCAAACCATAAGCCGCCATAAAGTACGCAGCAGATTCAAAAGCATGTGCAATCACTTGCACCATCGGATCTCGCACACCAATCAGAATCAGTAAGGAAAATATGAGTGCTCCACCCACAAAACTTAAACCCAAGATGGTATAGGTCGGGGTTTGTCGAATAACTTTGGCAATAATCAATAAGATCAATGCACCCAAAATCCAGGTGAATGTACGGTAAGTTAGGCTATCACCTGAAATCACAGATAAGATTAAAACCAACAGTTGTAGTAATAGTAGCCATGCCGAAGGTAATGCACGAAAACCCTTCCAAAAATCGATCATACCTTGCATGAGTTGTTCCTATATTTTTATTGTTCATTTTATACGTTTGAATATTACATAAAATTGATCGAAACAATAAATACATTCACATAATTTCATTCAATACTCATAAATGACAACATGAATGAAAAGGATCTTTCATATGAATTATAAAAATTTTATGTGTGCAACACTGTGTACACTTGCACTCTTTGGATGTGGTAAAACCAGTCCACTGCTGGAGAAGCAACAAGACTTTATCGGTGAATGGAAAAATGACCACAGCACATTAAACATTGAAAAAGATGGCAATGCCAAATTTTCGGAACAGCTGAGAACTGAAGATAAATCTGCTGAGCAAGAAATTAAAACGTCTTCAATTTCAGATATTAAAGCACCTATTACGCAGTTTGATGCCCAGCATTTCACAATAGGTGATGGCACATTATCGAAGCGATTTAAGATCGACCGCGCTCCATTTAAACAAGATGGCAAATGGCACGTGATTTTAAACGGTCAGCTTTATACCAAACACTAAATTCATCTGAAGGATCTAATAAAAAAAAGCCCCATATGGAGCTTTTTTTGTATGTTGAGATTAGTGCTCTGAAGCGCCTGAAATACCAATACCTGTTTGAGAACGAACAAACTGAGCATCAAATGCACGGCGTTCTTGTTCAGCTCGCGCAGATTTATCAGTGACAGAGAACAACCAACAGCAGAAGAACGACAATGGCATTGCAAAAATTGCTGGACCATTAAATGGATTGATTGGTGTATCCGAGATTTTAAGCGTATCTACCCATACCGCTTTAGAGAGTACAATCAACGTTACAGCTGTGACTAGACCCACAACACCGCCAATGACTGCACCACGTGTCGTCAACCCTTTCCAGAACATCGACAACACTAAAATTGGGAAATTCGCACAACATGCCACAGAGAAGGCTAAGCCCACCATGAATGCAACGTTTTGCTTTTCAAACAAAATACCTAAAATCATGGCAAAGATTGCTAAACCTAAAGTTGCGATTTTAGACATGCGTAATTCAGATTCAGGTGTTGTTTGACCTTTTCTAAATACATTGGCATATAAATCATGTGAAATCGCTGATGCACCCGATAAGGTTAAGCCTGCAACCACAGCAAGGATTGTTGCGAATGCCACAGCTGAAATGAAGCCCATGAACAAATCACCACCCATGGCATCACTCAAATGAACTGCTGCCATGTTATTGCCACCCACAAGTTCTAACTTACCTGTGATCGCCATTTTTGCAACATCAATAAATTGTGGATTGTTCGATACATAAAGAATTGCACCAAATCCAATAATGAATGTCAGCAAGTAGAAGTAACCAATAAAGCCTGTTGCAACAACCACAGATTTACGTGCTTCTTTGGCATCTTTTACCGTAAAGAAACGCATTAAAATATGCGGAAGACCTGCCGTACCAAACATCAGTGCAAGACCTAAAGAAATAGCATCGACTGGATTTGAAGCCAAGCTACCTGGACCCATTATCTTGGTTGCATCCGTTAAACTTAGATCATGAACTTTTGAATACACTTGAATAGCTTGTTCAAACATATTGGTAAAACTAAAGCCCACACCTTTCATGACCATAAATGCCATAAAAGTCGCACCAGACAACAACATGACAGCCTTAATAATTTGTACCCATGTGGTTGCAAGCATGCCACCGAACATCACATAAGCCATCATCAGTAAACCAACAATCACAACGGCAATGTTATAGTTCAAACCAAACAATAACTTGATGAGCTGACCTGCACCAACCATTTGTGCGATTAAATAGAAAGCAACAACTACTAAAGAGCTGATCGCCGCCAAAGTACGCACTGGTTTTTCTGCCAAACGAAAAGACACTACATCCGATAAATTGTATTTACCTAAGTTGCGTAAACGTTCAGCAATCAAGAATAATACGATTGGCCAACCCACCATAAACCCGAGTGAATAAAGCAAACCGTCAAACCCAGACATAAACACCATCGCTGAAATGCCGAGGAATGAAGCCGCAGACATATAGTCACCCGCAATGGCTAGACCATTTTGGAAACCTGAAATCCCGCCACCAGCAGTATAGAAATCTTTGGTATTCGTGGTTTGTTTGGCCGCCCATTTGGTAATAAATAAGGTCAGTGCCACAAAAATCACAAACATGATAATGGCATGCCAATTCGTTGCTTGTTGTTCAGCCGCACCCAAATCTGGACCTGCAACAGCCACACCCGAAAAAAGCATGACCATTGCCGCTAAGCATTGGTTTTTAATAGAATTCCATTTCATTTTAATTTAATTCCTTTTGATTCGCGATCGCTTCAACTTCCTTCATCGCATCCTGCGTTAAAGGATCAAGCGTATTGTTGGCAATATATGAATACACACCACACAGCAAAAACGATAAAACAATAATACTAAGACCGAGCGGAATTCCCCAAGTCGTCACACCACCACTAAACGAGCTCATCAAAAATTCTTTGTTATAGCCAACCAACAACATAAAGCCGACATAAACCACTAACATGATGATGGTCAATGTCCAGCTTAATCGGCTTTTTTTTGCAACCATTTCCTTGAATTTCGGATTTTGTAGAATCTGTTCTACTTTTTTCTCATCCATTTCTTAACTCCCTTTCCATAGTCAATATGGTTGTTTTTTAATCTTTTTATTTCAGCTAACAAACTAACAATATTCTTAGCTTCACGTAACTTAGACTTTGGTCGTTAAAAAATGATCAATTTGAACGACAGCGTCCATGGATGCGTTATCATATTTCTAGATTCTTAAGCCGTAGTCATTATGAATAGTTGGTTGGTCATTGGGGTACTTGCCCTTTACATCTTGATTCTCTTTATTTGTGCTTTTTTTGGGGAAAAGCATGCCAGTCGTCTGAGTACGCGTGGCCGCATGCTATTGTTCAGTTTGACTTTAGGTGTTTACTGTTCCTCTTGGACTTTTTACGGTGCAACAGGTGCTGCAGTTCGTGAAGGCATCATTTTTATGCCTATTTATTTGGGTCCTTTGCTGTTTGTCTGGTTTGGATATGATATTTGGCGCCGACTTGGACGGGTAAGACAGCATCATGCCATTTCATCTATTGCTGACTTTGTCGCAGCCCGTTACGGCAAAAGCGGGACCTTAGCATCATTGGTCACGATTCTTGCCGTTATTGCCATTATTCCTTATTTAGCGCTGCAACTACGTGCCATTGCACTGAGTGCATCCGTGATCCTCGATCAACAATCCGGGGTCGAAAGCACCACAAATGGGGTGTTATTTCTAACAGGTTTACTGGCGATTTTAGCCATGACATTCGGCACCAGACAAATTGCCAATACTGAACAACATGGCGGTTTGATGTTGGCTGTTGCCTTTGAATCCTTCGTCAAACTCTTTGCACTATTAAGTGTAGCCCTGTTCTTTATGTTTGATGCCCCTGAAAATATCACACAAATATCACGTGACATGGCACATACTTTTAAAGAAGTGCAATTGTTTGGGGTTCCAGAAACGTTTTGGGTTCAGACCTTATTGGCAGGCTTAGCCATTATTTGTTTACCTCGTCAATTTCATGTGGCGGTCGTTGAACTGCGCGATGAAAAACATATTCGTGGTGCACGCAGATGGTTTGCGACTTACTTAATTTTGACTGTTTTTGCGATCATTCCTATTGCCAGTTGGACGCTTCATGCTGCACCGCAATATGTCAGCATCCCAGATGTCGCAGTGTTGTCATTACCTTTAAGCTATAACCAAGATTGGTTGACATTGCTCGCATTTTTAGGCGGATTTTCAGCATCTACAGGTATGCTATTAGTGTCTTCTGTGGCTCTGTCCATCATGCTCAGTAATGACTTAATTATGCCTGCAATGTGGAGGTTTGGCTTAATTTCAAGACATGATAAACGTCTTCCTCAATTGCTTAAATTTACACGCCGAATTTGTATCTTGGTGGTGATGTTACTGGGTTATTTGTTCTTTACTTTCTTTAATGACATTGACCAACTCTCAGTATTTGGTTTACTGGCATTTAGTGCGGTTGCTCAGTTTTCACCTGCTTTGATTGGCGGGTTGTACTGGCGTGGCGGCAGTCGTCAAGGGGTCTATGCTGGCCTTTTAGTCGGTTTTGGCATGTGGAGTTATACGCTTCTTCTACCGACTATACTGCGTAGTTTCCCTCACCAATACACCGACCTTGTCCATTCTTTCCTGATGAATGGTCCTTTTGGTTTCAGCTGGTTACGTCCAGAAGCGTTATTTGGATTTGAATCATTTGCTCCACTTACGCATGGAGTAACATGGTCATTGGGGCTGAATATTATTTTATATATTTGGATTTCAAGAATTTACCGACCAAGTATTGCGGAACAAATTCAAGCAGAAAGCTTCTTCTACTATGAAACCAAACCCCTGCCTGCACAAAGTGCAAGTAATGAAATCCAATATTTACAACATGATGTTGCACGTCTTAAAGTTGGTGATTTAATTGCTTTAGCAAAACGCATCACAGGTGAAGGCCCTGCAAATCATGCATTTCAACAATTCTGCACATTGAACAATGTTGAACTCAATGAAAATAGCAGTGCCAACGGCATGTGGTGGCGATTTACAGAACAATATTTGGCAGGCACCATTGGTTCAGCTTCAGCACGTACACTGTTAACCACAGCCATGGTCAATAATGGTTTGGCTTTAGGACAAGTCGCGAATATTCTCGACCAAGCGTCTCAATGGCAACGTTTTAATCAAAATCTGATTATGACCATGATCGACCATATGACCCAAGGGGTCAGTGTAGTCGATGAAAATATGTGTCTGGTCGCTTGGAATAATCAATATTTAGTGCTGTTCGATTATCCAAAAGATTTGGTCTATGTCGGTTGCCCAATTGCAGATCTGATTCGTTATAACGCTGAGCGCGGTGAATGTGGTCCTGGTTCAGTTGAAGAACATGTTCGCAAACGTATTCACTGGATGAAAGTCGGAAGCTCACATGAATTTGAACGCATTCGTAAGGATGGTCGCGTGATTCAAATGCGTGGCAATCCAATTGAAGGTGGTGGCTTTGTTACAACATTTGCAGACATTACTGCATTCCGTGAAAATGAAGCGATTCTTGAAGGGCGTGTTAAAGACCGTACTCAACAGTTGGCCAATGCATTAACTGAACAACAATTGGCACGTGAACAAGCCGACAAAGCCAATATGTCAAAAAGTCGATTTATTGCCGCTGCCAGTCACGATCTATTGCAACCTATGCATGCAGCACGATTATTTAGTACTGCATTGGAACAAAGCATTCAAAGTGATGAAGACCGTTTGACCTTGCAACAGCTTGACCGTGCATTGCATGGGGCTGAAAGTATGTTGTCTGCGCTATTGGATATTGCCCGTTTAGAGGGCGGTACGATTCAGCCAAAACGCCAATCGTACCCACTTCATGACTTACTCAGTGATTTAGAATTGCAGTTTAAATCCATTGCTGCACAACGTGGTATTCAGTTTAAAGTGCATGATGTGAAGTTTTGGTTAGATACCGATCCTCAGTGGATACGTCGTATTATTCAAAACTTTGTTAGTAATGCATTACGATACACGGCTAAAGGTCGTATCTTGGTGGGTGTTTTACGTAGCGCAAGTCGCCCAAACTACATTCGTATTGGGGTATGGGATACAGGTCCAGGCATTGCGGAAGAACAACGCATGAAACTTTTCCAAGAGTTTGAACGTTGTGGACACACGTCTCCTTGGGGTGAGCAAGGTTTAGGTTTAGGTCTCGCAATTGTACAACGAATGACCAGTCTTTTAGATTATCCAGTGCATGTATATTCAGAACTCGGACATGGTTCGTGTTTTATGATTGAAGTTCCTATCGTTGAAGCCCCTAAAGTTGTGGCAGCGCCTGTGCAAGCTGTTCCGCTTAAAACCAAGGCTTATAAAGTGCTTTGTCTAGATAATGATGAAACCATTTTAGAAGGTATGACAACCCTACTGAGCAAATGGGGTTATCAAGTCTTTAAGGCCACTGAACCTGATCAAGCGTTAGAAATTGTACAACGTGAAAATATTCAAGTTTGGTTAGTCGATCAGCATTTGAATCACAATAAACTGGGATTGGACTTTATCTTGCAACATCGTATGGACAATGTTCCTATTGCGTTGATTACAGCAGATTCTGACCCTGAACTGCCTGAACGCTTAAAAGAGTTAAATATTGTTTTACTGAAAAAACCATTAAAACCAGCATCGTTAAGAGCATGGTTGTCGGGTTTAAAAATCTCAAAATAGAATAATTTTCTATTCAATTTTGAAATATTTATAGCCTGTGATGCTTTACGCACCACAGGCTATTTTTATACAAAATGTGACCCAATTACACAGTGCTTTGCTGTTTTTTAATGCCAATATGCAAAAGTAATCAAAAAATGCATTTCTCAATCCCGCTCAAATGACCAAAATGTTCATTTAACTCTTTTCTATGGCAAAGTTGTCCAAGACGTAAGAAAACATATCAAATAGTCAGTTACAATTTTTACAACAAATTGATTTTTAATTATTTTATTCTGTTTTGATGATTTTTTAAACTTTAGTCTTATTCATATTGCATTCTTTATATCTCATAAAATAAGCGAGTAGATTTTAAAACATTTGATTTTACTTTCGAAGGCATGCGTGCCTCACCCCACACCATATATTACGAAGATTCGAAAAAGGAGTCGTCATGAATATTTCACAAACTGTTCCACACGGTTTAGATCGCACACAACAATTTCACAAACTTTATAGTGCAAATGCCATTTTGCCAGAAATTCATTGGCAGACATTATTTCCAAATAGCAAGCTGAAAGAAGAGCAACTTCAAGCACTCGATACACTTTATCAAAGTGCTGTGCCTTTGGCCCTACAGGTCTTCGATAGTTTAAAATTTGATGTATTTTCACCTGCAGCCTATCAGCCTCAAGGTTTAGGCTTATTTGATAAATTGGCGCAACAAGAAGGAAAATTGATCGCAGCATTACAGTCTGAAAGTGAAAATTTAAATGAACATATTCGCCATCAAATTTGGAGTATGTTATTGCGTGGTGGTGCAGTGCTTGTCTTTAAAGCATGGCTAGGCAAAGTTAAAACGGGTAAAGATGCTCTCGATATGACCCAATTCGATGAAATTTCTGATTTACTCTTTATTAAAACAGCACCTAAACAATTAGCTCAGCACTTGAATGTAGACCCAAATGCTGATTTTGATCACATTTTCCTCATGTATGGCAATGAAGTCTTCCTTGACCGTTTTAATAGTTTAGAAACGGCAGCGCTATTCGTCGATCTAGGCGTTTATGACGCTGCTTATTTAAGCTTGCGTGATGACCGTGTGGAAGACTATCTAAAAATCAAAGGTTATGTCACTCAAGAACAAATCGATGATTTAAAATGTGCACTCAATCCTTTGGGATGCCCCGATTTAATGGCTAAACAGGATTGCTTGGCTTAAGAAGTATTTCGTAATTATTCAAATATTTAGATGATAAAAAGACCTCAATAGAGGTCTTTTTTACTTATTCATTACAGGAAATCTTATACACGCTTTTCTTCAATATTCAGTGCATTAATCGCTAAAACGGCTTGAGTACGATTCTGCACACCAAGTTTACGGAAAATTGCAGTGACATGCGCTTTAATGGTGGCTTCAGACACTTCTAATTCATAAGCAATTTGCTTATTCAATAAACCTTCAGCAACCATCATTAAGACACGGAATTGCTGTGGGGTTAAAGACTGAATACGTTCAGCCAAAGCTGTTTCATCTGCAGCACGCGGATCAAAGTTAAGATTTGCAGGTAAGTTTGGTGGTAACCAAATATCCCCTTCTAAAACTTGTCGAATGGCTTCACCAATATGGCTTGGGTGTGCAGATTTTGGAATATATCCCATTGCACCATGCGCAATTGAACGTTGGATGATGGACACTTCTTCATGTGCTGACACCACGATAATAGGTAGCAACGGATATTGTGCACGCACATGAACCAAAGCAGAGAAACCAGAAGCTCCAGGTAAGTTCAAATCAAGAAGAACTAAATCGGGTTCTGGACCTTTTTCAAGTCGTTCATAAAACTCATTTACAGCAGCAGTTTCATGAATTTGAGCTTGCGGTAAGCTGTAACGTACGGCTTGGATTAAAGCATGACGAAACAGTGGATGATCATCAACGATTAAAATATTCATAAGCGAGGTGAGAGATCTCTAGCACAATCTGCATTTTAACTGCGCAATTGCTGTTAAGGATACATAAATATTGGTTAATTTTAGCAGATTTTATCAGTTTCTCTGTTAAATCATCATTTATGTGTGTGATTACCGCATTTTATGATAAGTACATCTATTTTAAATATAAAATTTATAACAAAACATGCTTAGCATATTCTTTGAAAATATATCTTTAATATTCATCTGGTTATCATAAAGATTATAAAAGAAAGTTAAATTTTAATCTTTTATATGAAAAACAGATAATTAATTTTAATTTGCTTATTTTACAGAATATAGGAAATGTAGATTAATAAGACCTATCCGAGATACATTTAAATTTAGGTTTCATCATGTCTACTGAACAACAAAAACCATTAAATATCGTTGCTGTATCAGGTGGTTTAAACCACCCATCTAAAACAGAAGCTTTAGTTCAAGCGATTTTAGATGAGCTAGGTGATGCAACGGCTATTAATGTACATTTCATTAAGTTCAGTGAAATTGGGCATCTTTTAGGTGGTGCAATTTACCGTAATCAACTGCCTCAACGTGTTCAAGATGATCTTGCTGCTGTAGAAGCTGCTGATGCGCTTATCGTAGGCACACCTGTTTATCGTGCATCTTTCACAGGTCTATTTAAGCATTTCTTCGACTTTGTTGAACAAACTGCACTTGTTGATGTACCTGTATTACTTGCAGCATCAGGTGGTAGTGACCGTCATGCGCTCGTACTTGAACATCAATTACGTCCATTATTTAGTTTCTTCCAAGCACAAACACTTCCAATTGGGGTTTATGCAACTGATCGTGACTTCACACCAGAATATACGATTCACAGTGAATTCTTACGTGCACGTATTACGCTTGCTGTTGCACGTGCATTACCAATTTTAGAGTGGGCACCTGCGAAAGGTCTTCGTGCAGAAGTCGTAAAAGAAAAAACTCAACTTGCCAATCAAAGCCTTGGTATCAATAAACAAATTGAGCAAGAAGAAGTCCTTCCTTCTGCAGCTGTTCCAAGCTTAGATGCAGCGGAATCTCGTTTACATCAAAAAAATTCAGCAAATAAGTCACAAGTGGCGTAAACAATTTTAACTGAATTGGAGAGAAGACCATGACACAGATTTCAAAACAACCGATTAAATTTGCTTATTGGGTACCCAATGTCAGTGGCGGTTTAGTGGTCAGTAATATTGAGCAGCGTACAGATTGGAGTTATGACTACAATGTACGCCTTGCACAAGCTGCTGAAAAAAGTGGTTTTGAATATGCGCTGACTCAAATTCGTTTTACTGCGGGTTATAACGCAGAACATCAACACGAGTCAGTAAGTTTCAGTCATGGTATTTTAGCCAAAACTGAAACGCTGAAAGTCATTGCCGCTATTTTACCTGGCCCATGGAAACCTGCAATCGCAGCTAAACAGTTAGCAACGATTGATCATTTAACCAATGGTCGAATCGCAATTAATGTGGTGAGTGGCTGGTTCCGCGGTGAGTTTGATGCCATTGGCGAAGAATGGCCAGAGCATGATCAACGCTATGCACGCTCTGAAGAATTTATTCGCTCACTCAAAGGTGTTTGGACTGAGAATAACTTCAGTTTTGATGGTAAGTTTTACCAATTTAAAGATTACACGCTCAGCCCAAAACCTGTGCAAAAACCGCATATCGAAATTTTCCAAGGTGGGAGTTCACGTGCTGCACGTGACATGGCTTCCCGTGTTTCTGATTGGTACTTTACCAATGGCAACACCCCTGCTGAACTGAAAAAGCAAATCGATGACATTCGTGAAAAAGCCAAAGCCAATAATCATGACGTTAAAATTGGTGTCAATGCTTTTGTCATAGCACGTGATACTGAAGAAGAAGCGAAAAAAGTGCTTCAAGACATCATTGATGGTGCCAATGTTGAAGCTGTTAAAGCTTTTGGTGATGCGACACGTGAAGCAGGTGCAGCAACAACTGAAGGTGAAGGAAACTGGGCAAAATCAACATTTGAAGACCTAGTGCAATACAACGATGGCTTCCGCACCAACTTGATTGGTACGCCACAACAGATTGCTGAACGTATCGTTGAATTAAAATCGGTTGGTGTAGATTTGGTTCTTTCAGGTTTCTTACACTTTATTGAAGAAGTGGAATACTTTGGTGAAAAAGTGTTGCCTTTAGTGCGTGAACTTGAAGAAGCCCAAAACAGTCAGATAACGGCAAAATCAGCGTAATAAAAACAAAAAGTAAATCAGGTAACACATTTCCCTTAAGGCTCGGCTTAAGGGATTTTTTTATGGCATATTGATTCGTTTATTTAAGAATAAACTCCCAAATCACATAGCCAATAAAAAAGCCAATGAATGAATAAAGCGTGATAATGAAAAATACAAAGCTGGCTTTATTTTTCTTTTTTAGATACTTCATCATGGCAAAAGTACTCTTGACTTGATTGGTGATGCTTTATTGTATCTCAATAAAACTCATATAATTCTCTAAAATTGATTTTTTTAATTGATATAACAGATCATTGTTCATGATATATTTTTTCAATCATTTCAGTCTATTATAACCCGAATCGCGGATAAGAAATTGACTTGAAAAATAGAAGGACTAGAGCCATCAGTTGAGTTACCACACCAAACTCACAACCCTAGTCCTAATGTTCAATAGTACCGAATTATTCTGCTTAATTGATGACTTTTTTCTACAATTTGAAGCAACTTATTGGAAATTTCTCAAGCAAGATGGCAAACTTTCAAGAATCCGAGTTGCTCAACTCAGTCTTTCAGAAATTATCTTTATTGCTATTTGGTATAAATCCTCTCATTTCACTAATTTCAAAGCCTTTTTCACTTGGTTAAAAGAAGATAAAAGCTATTTATTTAAATACTTGCCTTGCTATCAAAGGATGATTCATCTGATCAATATGCACCAATTGGCTCTACACGCTTTGCATGTGGCGCTGATGAAAGGTCAAGAAACACAATATTTATGGATTGATTCAACAACTCTGCCAGTTTGTAAAAATCAACGTATTCAACGCCATAAATCATTAGTCCAAATTGCATCACGCGGTAGAAGCTCAATGGGTTGGTTCTATGGCTGTAAATTACATATTGCGATGAATCAATTTGGTGAAATTACCTGTTCTGCTTTATCGAATGGACATGTTGCTGACATAAAAATGGTTGAGCAATTAGTTGATGGCCTAAAAGGAAAAATTTACGGGGATCGAGGCTACATCAGCCAAGAATTAAAGCGCAGGCTGCAAGTTCAAGGTATTGATTTAATTACTTATCATCGGAGGAACATGGAATCTGTTCAACTCAGTGCATCAGATGAATATCACCTAAGGCAACGCAATAAGATAGAAACATTATTCAGCTTATTGAAAGGGCAATATCATTTAGTGACGAGTAAAGCACGTAGTACTTATGGATTTCTCAGCGGAATTTATGCTTCGTTATGTGCATATCAATTAACCCATCGAAATAAGCCAACGATTCAAATTATGGAGTCATCGGCTTAAGCAGGATTCGGGTTATTATAATATCTGTAATATCCAAACATTTATATTTGGTTTCATGTTTTGCTATAGCAATTTATCGCAACACACTTGGAATTGAGCCACAGCAAATATGCTAACGTCTAAGCGCTTGAAAAACCCTAGAAATGATATCTAATGCTTAAATCAACTGAATTATAGTCATTGTCAAATTCACGACCAAATCCCACACGCCCTTCTACACTGAATTGGTGCGTCATAAATTTGCGTGCTTTAACGCCATATTCTTCAACATGATCCACATTATTACGATAATAATCAGCCCCCACACTGAATTCCTTATTTAAATAATAATCTGCCGCCAAGCGATATTCATCCAAATCACCGAACGCTACGCCCGCTTCTAGATTGACGTCTTTTCCAGCAATTTGAGTGACATATTTAGCCGCTAAAGTTGGAGATACACCACTTTCTTGATCATTATGAAATCCCTCTAAGCCTGCTGTGACAAGCAAGCCTGAAACGGGTAGATAACCCAATTGAGTTGCATAATACGTGGTATCAATATGATGATGTTTGTTCTTGGTTTTTTCAGTCTCATGATTATGCTTTAAGGATGCATTTACATAGACATTAGTATTCGGTACATACATTTCTAATGCAGCGCCATATGCATTTTCTTGGGTATTACCCTGATCAGAAAAATGCCCCTGCACACTGACATTACTGGCACGATCTAAAAAGGCACTTTCAGCGAGTGGCGAATGCCCTGCATCGACAGGATTAAAAAAGTATTTGCCATGGAGAACATACTCACTACCTGAACCACCATGATCAGGATCAACGAAACCTGCAGCTGCTTCTACTTCAGCGTGATACGTATTTGCATATGACGTTGCTGACGCCAAAACGCTCATAAGTAATAATGATGTAAAAGCAATTTTTTGCATGCAGTAATTTCCCTATTCACTCAGTTTTAAGTACGTGTACTTGATAAAGTGAAGTCTACGAGAAATACATATGTGAAAAATTAAGTGAAAATGAAGGGAGTGTTGTTTTTTAATCTATATAAATATAAGTAAGTGAATTATTAGAAATTTATTATATAAAAAAAGCGCAAAATCAATTCGCACTTTCATAAATAATCTAAAAAAATAAGGATAAATCTATCAAGGATTACAAATTGAATTCACAGATTTAAATACAGATTTTGATAAAATCAGAATAATTTTAACAATAAGGGCTGTATTCAATAGCGTTAAAAACGTATCAATGAAATTATTGTGTAAAACATTGGTCAACATAATTGAAACAACAAGTACAGAAAGAAGTACATAGAGTAATGTATTTTGTTTTTGATTTTTTAGAGGTGAAGCTTTCATACATGATCATTCATAGGGATTGCTTTAATTATACCAAAATAATCAACTTTCTATTGAATGCTAAATCATGATTTGTTTAACAAAATATGTATTCTTAAAAAATCCTCTAATAACATCAACATTTTCAACGATGTTACCATCTAAGTAAATCCATTTTTAAATCAAAAAGGTCTCTTAAATGAGACCTTTTGATTCAATTCAGCAATCCAGTGATTAGGAATAAAAGCTTGGATCTGGCACTTTTCCTGTCAGTACCCATTCGCCTACTTCTTGAAATTTATAATCAATTGGATCATGCAAGGTTTGAGTTCGCACATTACGCCAGAATCGATCTATATTGAGTTTAGCCGTTGTCGCACGTGCACCCATGACTTGGAAAATATTTTGCGTCACATATAAAGAAGTATTGGTGGCTGCAATTTTCGCTGTCGCAATTGCAATAGACACCTGACCACGCTGTTCTGCAGTTAAGTCTGCGCCAATATCCCAAGCCCATTGTAAGGTTTCAATCGCTTTATTGGCCAACAAGCGTACAGACTCCAACTGCACATAAAATTCTGCAAAATGTTTCTGGGTAAATGGATCATTAACTGCATTTTCAGCCAATGACTTTGACCATGCTTTTTGGGTTTGCACGGTTTCTTTTGCAACTTCAAAAGCACCTTCTGCGACGCCTAAAAACAGATGCACAAAAATCAGCTGTGCAATCAGCGGACGTAAACTAGAATACGGCGTACTCAGAGGCCCTGGGTTCAACAACAACTCATCTTTGTGGATTTTAACTTGTTCAAAATGGCTCGTGCCACTGTCGGTTTGACGTTGTCCCATATTGTTCCAATCGCCAAGGAAGCTCACCCCTTCACGTGCTGTTGGAATCACGCCAATCAATAATTTACCTTCATCATTAAAACCAGAACACAACAAAATATCTGAATCCATAGAGCCTGAACAAAAGCTTTTATCGCCATGAAAAACAAATTCGTTTTCAGCAACTTGTTTGGCTGTAGTGCGTTTATCCAGTGGATTTAGGGTATTCCCCCAGAACAAATTGTCTTTGGCTGATTGTTCAAACCAAGGTTGATATTGCTGCTTTTGTGAAAAAAGTTGCACAGTCGCAATAAGAAGATGGTGGAAACCATAGACATGTGCAAGAGAACTGTCCACTTGTGCAATGGTCTGTACTGTTTTAAAAATGGTTTTCCAGTCAGCTCCTTGACCACCAAACTCCTTGGGGATGGAGAGACTCAACAAACCACTTTGACGGATCAGATCACGTTCAGTCTTAGGATTCCCTCCACGCTTATCTCGTTCAGCTGCGGTTTCTGCGAAAGTTTTTGCCAGCTGTTGTGCGATTTCAATTGGAGATTGCACATTCGGATTTTGTGGAGCATTCATCGTTGTTATCCATATAGCAGTTGTCCTCAAGCTTAGCAGATTCAAGCCTTTTGACTTATATCAATGCTTGCAGTCCTTATTCCAAAAATAAAAATACCGCTATGTTCAATAGCGGTATTCCAGATAAGTATTCGTTTTTGCTTAAAAATCGAAGCCTATATATGCTGCGTGCGCACTTCACAAATCAACTGATTCACGACTTGCGGATCTGCCAATGTTGAAGTATCGCCTAATGTATCAATTTCATTGGCTGCAATCTTTCTTAAAATACGACGCATAATTTTACCCGAACGTGTTTTTGGTAAAGACGGCGCCCAATAGATTGCATCTGGTGTTGCGACAGGACCGAGTACCTTACGCACCCAAACCACCAATTCTTTACGTAACTCTTCAGATTCTGGTGTGTCTGCTTGCAAAGTGACATAGGCTGCAATCCCTTGACCTTTAATATCATGTGGCATGCCTACAACAGCCGCTTCAGCGACATGTTCATGTGCAACCAATGCACTTTCGATTTCTGCTGTACCTAAGCGGTGACCTGACACGTTCAAGACATCATCGACACGACCAGTAATCCAGTAATAGCCATCTTTGTCACGACGTGCGCCATCTCCAGTAAAATAGGTGCCTGGATAAGTCGAGAAATATGCTTCGATAAAACGCTCAGGATCGCCCCAAATCGTGCGCATTTGCCCCGGCCAAGAATCTTTAATGACCAGATTCCCTTCAGCCTCACCTTCAATTTCTTTGCCATCAGCATCGACAAGAGCTGGTTGAATACCAAAGAATGGACGTGTTGCTGAACCTGGTTTTAGGGCAGTCGCTCCCGGTAAAGGAGTAATCATGAAGCCACCTGTTTCTGTTTGCCACCATGTGTCAACAATCGGACAACGGCTTTCACCGACTACTGTGTAATACCAGTTCCATGCTTCAGGGTTAATCGGTTCACCCACAGAGCCTAGCAAACGTAGACTACTGCGGTCGCTTTCACGAATAAAAGCATCTCCCTCTCGCATCATGGCACGGATCGCTGTTGGTGCAGTATAGAGAATCGTCACGTTATGCTTATCGACAATATGTCCTGTACGTGCCCAAGTTGGATACTGAGGCACACCTTCAAACATCAATGTCGTGGTTCCATTGGATAGTGGTCCATAAAGGACATAAGAGTGCCCTGTAATCCACCCCACATCTGCTGTACACCAGAAAATATCATCTTGTTTTAAGTCAAATACTTCACGGAAAGTTGTGTTCGCAAAAGTTAAATAACCGCCTGTAGTATGTAGCACACCTTTTGGTTTTCCTGTTGAACCTGAGGTATACAATATGAACAGTGGGTCTTCTGCATTCATCGGCTCAGGCGGGCAAATATCATTGACCGTCATGATCTCCATGTGATACCACAAATCACGCCCGTCTTTCATGGTGATTGGGTTGCCTGTACGATGCACGGTAATCACATTGGTGACTGAACTGGTTCCTTCTAGCTCTAAAGCAGCATCTACATTTTCTTTAAGTGGAATAGGTTTTCCGCCACGCATACCAGAATCAGCGGTGATGATAATTTTGGCTTGGCTATCATCAATACGACTTGCCAAAGAGTCTGGCGAGAAGCCACCAAAGACCACACAATGCACAGCGCCAATCCGTGTACATGCGAGCATCGCAATGGCTGCTTCTGGCACCATTGGCATATATAGCACCACACGATCCCCTTTGGTAATGCCATTTTTCTTCAACACATTGGCAAAACGACAGACTTCATCATGCAGTTCTTCAAATGAAATAATTTTATGACGAGAAGGATGATCCCCTTCCCAAATAATCGCTGGCTTATGTGGGTGTTCTTTTAAATGACGATCTAAACAGTTTTCACTGACATTCAATTGACCATCAGCAAACCATTCGACTTTATAGTTGTCTTTATCAAAGTTGGTATTTTTGACTTGCGTGAATGGTTTAATCCAGTCCAATTTTTTCGCAGCTTCGGCCCAAAACTCATCTGGATGATCAATCGATTGCTGATAACGCTCAAAATATTGCGCCTCATTGGTTCTGGCAGTTTTTTTAAATAGCTCTGGAACTGGATAGATTTCATTCATATTTTACATCCTTGATTTATATCAATCTCATCGCGAGATTGTTTGATAATCCAACTGATCATTTTTTATCATATATCTGGAGTATGATTATACTTTAATCAATTCGACAATCATGCTTTGGTCGAATATTTAATCAAAATCTTCATTGTTCAACTGCGTTTGCATGCATTTTTCCATGTAAAAATATGCATTCATTTATCATGATGTTTTTCAATAAAATTTTTTTAAATACTGGCTTAAGATGGATAAATTGAAGCATTTTGTCGTTATCTAAAAACAACATTTTCTTACCAATTTGCTCCAAGTTGATGATCAAGCGAGATATAAACTCGCCAATCATCAATCTAAAACCACAATTAAAAATCATAAAATCACGATTTAGACATTCTTACATGATTAAAAATAACAATACATGCGTTACGTTTCACACCGCTTAGAGCTACGTTTTAAGTTTTTATTTTGTGATAATTTCAGGCAAAATAGGGCAAAAATCCTATCTACGGAAATATCGTGGCAGAACAGCAACAAAATACCTTGAGTGATGTCGCCCAAGGGACGACTCAGCTCATACATGAAGCGGGTGAAAAGACTGCAAAAACAGTGATTGCACATACCTCAAAATATAATGATGCATACACAACCATCGATAAATTTGTTGAAGGATTTTGGGAGCGCTTACCTTATATTTGTATCGCGCTGATTGTTTTTACCCTGTTTTATCTTTTTTCAAAATTATTTAAGTTTTTCGTCCGAAAAGCTTTGGCAGACCGTAGTTATACTCGACAAAACTTAGTTCTGGTTTTAAACCGTGTGGGAAGCTCAGCCATTATGTTTATTGGCTTTCTCATTGCCATGGTCATTGCCATTCCAGGCTTTACACCAGGTCAGCTAATGAGTGCTTTAGGTATTGGCTCGGTGGCCATTGGTTTCGCATTTAAAGATATTTTTCAAAACCTACTCTCAGGTATTCTAATTTTACTGGGTGAACCCTTTAAAATTGGTGATGATATTATTGTCTCAGGCATGGAAGGAACGGTTGAAGACATTCAAATCCGTGCGACATTTTTACGTTCGCCTGATGGTCGCCGTTTAGTGATTCCAAATGCGACGGTTTATACCAGCCCAATTACGGTCAATACCGCTTATCAACGTCGTCGTTGTGAGTTTGTAGTGGGTATTGGTTATGAAGATAACGTCCAAGAAGCAAAATCCATTATTTTAAAAATCATGGACAACGATCCGACTATTTTAAGCCAACCTGGCTTTATGGTGAACGTTAATGCTTTAGCAGACTTTTCGATTAATTTGAATGTCCGTTGGTGGGTTGATACCACAGAAACAACAACTGCAGCATCAATCAGTTCTGTTCAAGAACAAGTGATTCAAGCATTTGCAGAACACAATATTTCCATTCCTTACCCTGTACAAGAAGTAAAAGTGTACCGTGGAAATGAGGGTGATGATCTGTCTGAATCAGGTCGTGCTAACGCTAAATAAGCGTCCCAATACGTAAGGAATTACGGTTTCTGTTCGAATAATTCGGCTGCCTAAGCTCACTGCTTGGCAGCCGTTTTTCCTGAGCAAATCAATTTCATAAGGAATGTAGCCACCTTCCGGCCCAATCAAAAGTGTACATGCATGATCAATGGCAAATGGCATGACTTTTTCAGCATAGGGATGGGCAACAAAAGCAGGTTTATTGTCTGAAATCATGGTAGGCAAAACATCTTCAACAAAAGGTTTAAAGCGCTTATAAATTTCAATTTGTGGTGCAATGGTATCGCCAGCTTGTTCTAAGCCCAATGTCACATATTGATCCAGTTGCTGTAAAAAGGGGGTTTGCCAATAACTTTTATCAACACGATAACTGTGCAGTAAAATGATTTTTTCCACGCCTAAGGTGACACTGTCCATAATTAGACGACGTAACACTTTTGGACGTGGCATTGCGACGATTAAAGTCACGGGTAATTTTGCAGGTACAGACTCTTCCTGAATTGGCTTTACGCAAATTGCCGTTTCTGATATTTCCACGATTTTAGTGAGATAGCGTTTTCCATTTTTGATGCCAACTTTCAACGTATCACCAGCTTTAACGTCAAGATGCGTATGTAGATGTTCCAATTGGCGTGCTGATGTAATCGACCAAATTTCTGATTCAGTTTGTCGCGGATCCAATAAAACGATATTCATAACAGCCCATGAGACTCTAAACAATATTGGATATGCCGTGGCGTATCAAAAGTGAGTACAAGCCTACGCAAATTCATTTAAATTCCTTACTTAGAGGCTGTACTGTGGCAATTATACGTTCAAATACTGATCTAGCGCTTGAATATGTTTTGCTAAAGAACCTGAATTTTTTTGCATAATGACTTTTGCATTTTTGGCAATCACTGCTGCGGACTCAGGTTGCTGTAAGTATTGCATCAACAATTGAGCAACTAGCTCAGAATCTTGTCCCACTGCAACAGCATTGGCATTTAGAAACTCATCGACAATGGTTTGGAAATTAAAATAATTTGGACCAATCACCGTCGGTACCTCTAAAGCGATTGGCTCTAAAATATTATGGCCACCGCCGGGTTCATTCAACGACCCACCGACAAAACAAACATTGGTTAAGGCATACCAAAGCCACATTTCACCCATCGAGTCAGCTAAATACACGTGAGTATCTGCTTGTATAGACTCATTTAAACTACGGCGCTGTGTATTTAGGCCTAAACCTTGCGCTACTTTAAAGACTTCATCAAAACGTTCTGGATGACGAGGCACCACAATCACCAATAACGATGGATCTTGCGCTAAATATGATTTTAATCCTTGTAATAATTTCTGCTCTTCTGGTGCATGCGTACTAGCAAGGGTAATGATTTTTCTCGTTGCTAAATGCCAATCTCGTTTTAATTGTGTCGCTTTATCTATAAAGATTTGCGGTGCATGAATATCGAACTTGATACTACCCACTACATGGCTATTTTGTTGTTTCGCACCGAGTTCGATAAACCGAGTTAAAGAAGCTTGATCTTGCGCCAATAGTTGCTGTAAGCCTTTTAACATTGGCACAGTTAAACTTGGTACTTTGCCATAGCCTTTGGCTGATTTCTCAGATAACCGAGCATTGACTAAAACACAGGGCACTTGGCTTTGATTGGCTTGTGCTATCAAGTTTGGCCATAGCTCCGTTTCAACCAAAACCAACATTTTCGGCTGATACTTTTTAAAAAAATCTGCAATCAGTTTTTTCTGATCCGCAGGCAAATATACTGCCTGAAACAAGGTTTCATAAGGCGCTTTTAAAAATAAGGATTTCGCTCTTGCTTGCCCGGTTTTGGTGGTATTGGTGACGAGTACAGGATGTCCCAACTTCAAATAATGCTCTATCAGAGGTTGAGCAGCATTGGTCTCGCCCACTGACACCACATGAAACCAAATAGCCTGTACATTTTTTACAGGTTGAAATGGACCAAAACGCTCGAGGCATTCTTGTTGAAATTGTTGTTCATCGACAGCACGTTTTTTAATACGCCATTTATACAAAGGTTTTAAAAGTGCAAGTGCTGCGTTATACCACAATGGCGTCGTCAAGAAATACCTCGAACTCGTATTCATCAATCTTGGTGTCAGGCATCATCAATACATTGAAAACGGCATATTCACAGCCCAATATGTGAAACAACCCTTTTCAAAATCTAAAGATCCTGATGCCCTACACATCATTTTAATCTCAGTTATTCAGCGTGCGCTAAACTTTCTGATAAATAAGGATAATCAATATACCCTTCTGCCACATTGGTTCCAATCATGGTTTCAAACTTTATTTCATTCAATGGCGCATCTTGGACTAAACGCTCATACAAATCTGGATTTGAAATATAGGCTTTACCAAAAGACACTGCATCAGCTTGACCACTTTGCAATAAATCCAAAGCATCTTCACGACTGAGTTTCATATTGGCAATATATGGCACACCACCAGAGCGCTGTTTCATATCTTGGGAAATACTGTCTTCTGCAAGATATTCACGGGTAAAGAAAAAGGCAATTTTGCGTTTACCCAGTTCTTCTAAGGCATAACCAAAAGTTTCACGTGGATCTTCATCGCCCATATCGTGCTCATCACCACGTGGTGCTAAATGCACACCGACACGACCTGCACCCCATACTTCAATCAATGCATCAACCACTTCCAATAAGAATCGTGCTCTATTTTCAACAGATCCACCATAAATATCATCACGTTGGTTGGTTTTACTTTGAAGAAATTGATCGATCAAGTAACCATTGGCTGCATGAAGTTCAACACCATCAAAGCCTGCTTCTTTAGCTCGAATCGCTGCTTGCTTATATTGCTCCGTAATTGCATGAATTTCAGCAATTTCAAGCGGACGAGGTATCACAAATTCACGTTTTGGACGAAGCAAACTGACAAAGCCTGCCTGTTTTACTGCACTCGCCGAAACAGGTGTTTCGCCGTTGAGCAAATCAGGATGAGAGACACGGCCCACATGCCAAATTTGCGCAACAATCAAACCATCTTTGGCATGCACGGCATCTGTAACCACTTTCCAGCCTTGTACGTGTGCATCGTTAAATAACCCCGGCGTATTTTCATAACCATTGGCTTGTTCAGAGATGACCGTTGCTTCAGAAATAATTAAACCTGCTGATGCACGCTGAGCGTAATACTCAGCCATCATCGGAGTCGGCACACGATCTGGTGTCGCACGACTACGCGTTAAAGGTGCCATCACGACACGATTTTTAAGTTTTAGCTCGCCAAATTGAATTGGGCTTGAAAAATCAGTCATTGCTTATTCCTTATCACCCACATGACAGGCGAAGCGCCTAGATAAATGTCTTAGAGTGATTGTTGTATATGCGATAAAAAATCCTGAATCAGTGCTTCATTACGAGAGAAATAACACCATTGACCATGTTTGGTGACGGTGACTAAACCCGCCTGTTGCAACACAGACAAATGATTGGACATGGTGGATTGAGAAACATCAGCAATCTTTTCAATCTGCCCTGCACATACACCACGACTAAAATCATAAACACATTCATCCTGTGGAATGGTGTGCTCAGGATCTTTTAGACATTGCAATATTTGACGTCTAATCGGGTTTGATAAGGCTTTATAAATTGCTTCTGTGTCCATCTCATTTCGCTCAAGTTCATGATATGCACTGTACAAAATCATTATATCGATTTTTTTAGATATTAATATCGAAAATTTACGATATTTAAATTTATCGTCATTTTTCAACTAAAAAATAAACACTGACCGTACAAGTGTAATTATTCTAACATTATTCTGCTCTGTCATTTGAATATGTCATGCACCATGATTAAAGGCAGATATCCATAAAAAAAGCAGAGAATTAATCTCTGCTTTTCCTCAATCAATACATCAACATACTCAAACTAAAGACTTAAATTAAAGTCCTTGTTTTAAGCTCGCTTCGATAAATTTATCGAGGTCACCGTCAAGCACTGCACCCGTATTTGAGTTTTCAACGCCTGTACGTAAGTCTTTAATACGTGAGTCATCTAAAACATATGAACGGATTTGACTGCCCCAACCAATATCAGACTTCGAATCTTCAAGGGCTTGCGCTGCTTCATTACGTTTGCTCATTTCCAATTCGTACAATTTTGCACGTAATTGTTTCCAAGCATGATCACGGTTGGCATGCTGTGAACGTTGGTTCTGACACGCCACCACAATACCTGTTGGTGCATGCGTTAAACGTACCGCAGAATCCGTTTTGTTAATGTGCTGACCACCCGCACCCGATGCACGATATGTGTCTGTACGAACATCAGAAGGATTAATATCAATTTCGATATTATCGTCAATTTCTGGTGAGACAAATACAGCTGAGAATGACGTATGACGACGGTTACCTGAGTCAAAAGGTGACTTACGTACTAAACGGTGTACGCCAGATTCAGTACGTAACCAGCCATAGGCATACTCACCTTCCACACGAATCGTTGCAGATTTAATCCCTGCGACATCACCGTCAGATTCTTCCATCAATTCAGCTTTGAAGCCATGACGTTCAATCCAACGCATGTACATACGGAGTAACATAGATGCCCAATCTTGCGCTTCTGTACCCCCAGAACCCGCTTGAATTTCGACATAGCAAGGATTTGGATCCATCGGATTACTAAACATGCGACGAAATTCAAGTTTTGCCAGTTCTTCTTCCGCAGTACTCAGTTCTGACTGAACATCTGTCAATAAACTTTCGTCATCGGCTTCAACAGCCAGATCAAGCATTGCTTGAGCATCTTCAATTTGCGTCGCCAAACCATCAAGAACGTTCAATACATTCTCAAGCTCGCCCTTTTCTTTTGCCATAGCTTGCGCACGGCTTTGGTCATTCCAAATGGCAGGGTCTTCTAATTCACGTAGGACTTCTTCTAAACGCTCTTTTTTCAGATCGTAGTCAAAGATACCCCCGTAAAGTTTGACCACGGTCGGTTAAGTCTTTTATTTGGGTTAGATAAGGATTAATTTCCACGTGAATTACTCTCAATCAAAGTATACGGCTCAAATAGCCGCATATTATATCACAGTCATTTCATACACTTTGAAAGACTTTGCTGAATTAAAATACAGCTTAAATTTTGGCTCTATACAACATCTTGTTTTTTGAAAGGCTGATTGTTTTCCGAAGGATTCATTGCTTTCCGAAAGATTCATTGTTTTCTAACAGACTCGAATCTGATTTCATTTTATGTAAGATGGCTAAATTTAAACAACAAACACTAAGCTACAAATGCGTTGCAAATGAAAGTGGCGCGTAGCCCCATAAAAATCTAAATGATTATCTTTGAACTTAGGCATTGCATTTCACCCAATTCACTGGCTGTGCAATACCCGTAAAACCCTTTCTATAGCAAACCACTTTGGGTATGAACTAGACAATCAGTTGAACTCACTAAACAGCTTGATACTTGATTTGAAAAATGCAAAGGGACAGCATCAAAATGTCATGATCAGATATCTCAAAATCAAGTTTAATCACATTCAAATGTAAATTCATATGCATATTTTTGCATTCAAAAAACTATTTAGCATGAATTAAATTTATTTTTAAGTTAAATATATAATATTAAATTTCAATAAGTTGATATTGTATATTTACACAAAATTACTTTGCTTACATCCCAATAACAATGTTCTGATTGACGATTGATCAAATACCTTTAGACTCGAATATGTAACAAAAAATGTACTAATTTTAGTGAATCAATATTAACAACCAAGGGGAAGCCATCCATGAAAAAAATAGCAATCGCCTCTGCACTACTTTCAGCTCTTGCTCTTAGCGCTACAGCACATGCATACCAAGCTGAAGTCGGTGCTTCTGCAGGCTATGTAGATCCAGACAATGGAAGTTCAGGAAGTGACTTTGGTGTATATGGTACGTATTACTTCAATCCTGTTCAAACACGTAATTCGCCTTTAGCTGAAGCTGCATTTTTAGATCGTGCAAGCAATGTGAACGTGCATGCAAACTTTGCAGATCGTGGCGACACAGATGACAATACTTATGGTGCTTCTGTTGAATTCTTCGTGCCAAATTCTGACTTCTACGTGGGTGCAGGGATTGATCAAAACGAACAAAAATGGCGTCGTAACGGTGTAAAACTTGATTGGGACACCACTTACTACAACGCTGAAGTGGGTTATTTACCAGCTCCTGGCCTGCTTATTGCTGCTGGTGTGAAAGGCTATGACAATGATAACGATGATGGTGTTGACCCAACACTACGTGCGAAGTTCATCACTCAAGTCGGTGGCCGTGATCTTAACTTAGAAGCAGGCGCTGCATTTGGCGATCTAGATGAATACAATCTAGCCGCTGATTATTATATTGATAAAACAGTGAGCGTCGGTGCTGATTACTACAAAAATGACCTGACTGATGTCTCTGAGTTTGGAATTAGCGCAAGCAAATTCTTTACTCCTCAAATCAGTTTGGAAGGTCGTGTAGGCTTTGGTGAACAATTTGACAATGACTACAACACCTTTGGAATTGCAGGCAAATATCGCTTCTAATTTCTCCTAATAAAACCTCAAAAAACCTATCTATTGATAGGTTTTTTGTCTTTTAGGATTTTAAAGTCCAAAGATAAAGATTGACTGCTGTTTAAATATACTTACAATTAAAAACCAATTGATTACAAAACAAACAATAAAGACCAACAATTGATAAGTTATTTATAACAAAGGTGATTAACATGATAAAAAAAGTCGCACTCTTCTCTGCTTTAGCAGCGTGCATGGGGACAACATATGCTTACCAAGCAGAAGTTGGCGTAGGATTTGATTATTATGATCCAGATTATGGCGATAGCGCACAAAACTATTCTATAGATGGCAAATACCATTTTAATCCAGTAGAAGCTAAAAATAATCCACTCAATGAAGCTGCTTTTTTAGGTCGCTCAAGTAATATCAATGGTAAATATTCTTACTTTGATGCAGATTACTACAATGTGCATGAATTCAACGTGGGTGTTGAATACTTTGTTCCAAACTCGAACTTCTATGTCAGTGCTGGACTAGGTCACTTCATTGAAAAAGATGAATACTGGGATGAAAAATATAACGAAACCACATATCAAGCAGAAGTCGGTTATTTACCAATTGATGGTTTATTGCTTGCAGCTGGTTTAGCGGGTTATAGCGGCGATTATGATGATGATATCGATCCAACATTAAGAGCAAAATACGTGACCCCTGTCGGTAACTTCGATATGAATTTTGAAGCTAAAGCTCATTTTGGGGATGATACTTATTTTGGCCTTGGTGCAGATTTATATTTAAATAAAACCTTAAGTGTTGGCGTTGCTTATCAAGATACCAATCGCTTTGATGATACAGAAGATACGTTCACGCTCCGTGCTAAAAAATATGTCACACCAAACCTAAGTGTGGAAGGTTCAGCGAACTTTTCTGAGTACTTTAATGTCTATGGCGCACGACTTGCCTACTTCTTCTAAAAATTAATTTTTGAAAGAAATACATAAAAAAACCACTCCTTTGAGTGGTTTTTTATACTGACATTTATTAAGAGTTCAAAAAACGAACCACAATGGATCGGAATCGCTCATTTTTAAAGCAAACAGCCCTCTGCAGATAGTTAAGTCATTCTGACCAATATTTGCACAAATCATTTTTTGAAAAAATTACTGCAATTTTCTCATGAAATAGACCTCATAAAGCTTTGAGTAAATTAATCGCAACTTAGTACATTCAATTGTTATATTGCAATTGTTTAAAGACACTAAACAAAAACAAATATTCTTTATATTTCAATAAAATAATTATAATAAACATTCAAAAAATAAATTGACTGTTCAAAATTAAAACTTACAATTGGAAACAATTTTTAATTATAAACACTTTATTTCATAACAAAGGGTATGAACATGTTAAAAAAAATCGCGCTTTTCACTGCTTTAGCAGCGTGCATGGGAACTACA
This sequence comes from Acinetobacter shaoyimingii, assembly GCF_011578045.1. Lineage (NCBI taxonomy): Bacteria > Pseudomonadati > Pseudomonadota > Gammaproteobacteria > Moraxellales > Moraxellaceae > Acinetobacter > Acinetobacter shaoyimingii. The sequence continues at coordinate 211,845 of NZ_CP049801.1, read as the reverse complement.
TATGCTTACCAAGCAGAAGTTGGTGGCGCTATCAATGTTTTAGATATTGATGGTCTTAGCACTGAAACTGGCTTTGGTGTTGATGGCACTTACTATTTCAACCCCGTAGAAGTCAAAAACAATCCATTAAACGAGGCTGCATTTTTAAACCGCGCAAGCAATGTAAATGCAAATTTCAATTATGTTGATCTTGATGTTGCTTCATTCACAACTTATGGCGTTGGTGCTGAGTATTTCGTTCCAAACTCAAACTTCTACGTAAGTGCGAATATTGGTAGTGATGAAATTGATGTTGATGGAGTAGGTTCAGTTGATCAAACAACATACGCAGCTGAAGTTGGCTACCTACCTGTAACTGGCTTATTAATCGCTGCTGGTTTAGCTGGTGTTGATGGCGATACTGGTGATGACATTGATCCAACTTTACGTGCAAAATATGTGACTTCAGTCGGTTCATATGATTTAAATGTAGAAGCCAATGCTCAGTTTGGTGATGCAGATGTTTATGGCATTGGTGCAGATTTGTATTTAGATAAAACACTAAGCGTTGGTATCGCTTATGGTGATAAATCTAATGAAGCATTTGGTACAGATGATCAATTCACTATTCGTGCTAAAAAATTCTTTACTCAAAATGTAAGCTTAGAAGCTAAAGCTGATTTTGGTGATGACATTAATCAATATGGCGTACGTCTTGGCTACCGTTTCTAATTCGATTCGATATTAGAAAAAACCGCTCATATGAGCGGTTTTTTAATGTTCCAAGAATGAACAAAATATACTTAAAAGCTTTATCTCAAAAAGTTTACCCAAATGCGGATGGATGTATTAAAAATTGAATATTTTCTATCCGATTTAAATGTCTAAATATACTACTGCACTTTGTGTTGAAGAACGCTCTATTGATCAATCTATTAAAAAGACAAAATGTTAGTCTGATAAAAACAAATATGGTCACCATAAAGATAAGCAAAATTAAAATAACTTTTTAATATATATCAATAACTTAAATTTATATTTTATTTGACTGATCAAAAAATAACATTACAATCCATAGCCAGATTAAAAGTATAAATTTCATAGGGAATAAACATGCTAAAGAAAATTGCGCTTCTTTCTGCACTTACCATGTGCATGGGGTCTTCATTCGCTTATCAAGCTGAAGTTGGTGGTTCATACAATTATGTGGATTACGATACTGATCCAAGCGAAAGTATAGATGATCAATATTTTGGAATTGATGGAACTTACTATTTCAATCGTGTAGAAGTAAAAAACAATCCATTCAATGAAGCTGCATTTTTAAACCGTGCTAGCAATATCAATGCAAAAATTATTCATAATGATACTGATATAAAAATTTCAGACTCATCACTTGATTTAAATTTAGAAAATGGCTCAACTCTTTATCAAGTAGGTATTGAGTACTTTATCCCTAATTCAAATTTTTATGTAAATGCGCATATTGGTAATATAAGAAATAAACAACATATAGATTTTATTGAATATCCTGAAGATGAAAATGATGAGCCAATCTACACACATATTCATTCAGTCAAAAGTAATGTTATAACCTATTCTGCTGAAATAGGTTATCTACCTATTTCAAATTTACTGATCGCTGCTGGTTTCACAGGTTTTGATGGCGATAATGGTGATGACATTGACCCGACTTTACGTGCGAAATATGTTACACCAATAGGTTCATATGATTTAAACCTCGAAGCGAATGCTCAGTTTGGTGATGACACAATCTATAATTTAGGTGCTGATCTATACCTCAATAAAACCTTAAGTATTGGTTTTGCCTATACTGATAATTCTGATGAATTGATAGGCCTAAATGATATATTTACGATCCGTGCTAAAAAATTCTTTACTCCAAATGTAAGCCTAGAAGCTAAAGCTGATTTTGGTGATGACGTAACTCAATATGGCATACGTCTTGGTTACCGTTTCTAAGCCAATTTGATGGTGTAAAAACCGCTTAAATAAGCGGTTTTTACGATATTAACGCCGTAGAAAATAGCTTCAATACGTTTTATACATTTGTGTCTTCATGCAATAAATAAATTACCCCCCCTATCAAACATTCGAAATTGTAGATTTACTTAGAACACTTATTTAAATTTATTAATTAAATATCAATATCTTATGTTATTTTTTTCGATGGACGGATCTATAAATACCATTAAAATCCTACATCTAATTAAAAGTAAAAAATTTCACAGGGAATAAACATGTTAAAGAAAATTGCACTACTTTCTACACTTGCCATGTGTATGGGGTCAACATATGCCTATCAGGCAGAAGTGGGTGCTGAATTTAGTTATTACGACGCTGAATATGTAGATATGACGTATGCACGTGCTTATGCTTTGGATGGAAAATTTTATCTTCAGGCGGTAGAAGAAAAAGATTCCCCACTCAATGAAGCAGCTTTTTTAAATCGTGCTAGCAATATCACAGGAAAAATAGTTTACCTTGAAGCCCCAAACTTACGTACAAATCAATATAACGTAGGCATTGAATATTTTATTCCGAATTCAAATTTTTATTTAAATACTCAATTTGAATACTATAAGGAAGATGATGATTTATGGGATGTCGAATCTTCTGAAAAAGTCTATACAGCTGAAATTGGTTATTTACCTACTGATGGTTTACTGGTTGCAGCTGGTTTTACCTCAACGCATGGGGATTTTGTAGAAGATCATGCGGCAACATTACGTACCAAATATATCATGCCTATTGCAAACATGGACTTGAATTTAGAAGCAAATGCAAAATTTGGTGAGGAAGATATTTATTACGGTCTCGCCACTGATCTTTATTTAAATAAGACCTTCAGTGTCGGTGTGGCGTACCAAAATAGTAATTCAACATTGAATGATGACCAACAACTGAAACTAAATGTCAAAAAATTCTTTAGCCCGAATATCAGCTTAGAACTTAAAGCAGATTTCTATGAATATTATGAACGCTATGGCGCACGCCTGGGCTATCGTTTCTAGTTTCTAATTCTTTTCATCGTGATAAAACGCCCCTGTCGGGTGGTTTTATCGCACATGATTTGGTTCTTAAGAAATCCAATTATTTAAAACAAAATCACAATTTAATTAAATATCAATAATTTAAAAAATGTTCTTTCGATAGCAGAAGTTAAATATAGCAATGATGAAGATCGATTATTAATCAGAATTACACATTAGCCCAAGCTCATTTATTGCCATTTATATCAGCGATCTTTTGCACATTCTTTTAAACTGAGTATCTATAATCGAATACTCAAAAAATAAGAATCTCTTTTGAATGATCTATTCATAAGTTTATCTCAACAGAAAATTTTATCGAGTAAAATCATAAATATAAAAATCACTTTAATGATAAAATTATCATTGACTGATCAAAAAATACACTTAAAATTCGAAATAATTTTTAAACAAAATTGTTCTTTATAAGACAATTTTCTGGGGGAAAACATGTTAAAAAAAATCGCACTTTTTTCTGCATTAGCAGCAATCATGGGGACAACATACGCGTATAAAGCTGAAGTTGGAATATCTTATGAAAAAAATGAAATTTTTGATGAAGTCGATAGTAAGTCCATTGCGGTTGACGGGACTTACTACCTAAAATCTGTTGAACTCAAAAACAGTCCACTCAATGAAGCAGCATTTTTAGAACGTGCTTCAAACTTCAATGCCAAAATCAGCCATTCTGATTTATTTGGGGAATTAGAAACGGACAGTTTCAATTTAGGTCTAGAATACTTTGCACCAAATTCTAATTTTTATATCAATGCAAATCTTGGTCATGCTCAACTTGATGTTGTATCTGATAAAGTAAAATTTAACAACTACGCAGTCGAAGTCGGCTACCAACCAATCAATGGTTTACTGGTTGCAGCAGGTTTAGCTGGTGTCAACTTTAATGTCAATAACGGACCTCGCCTCAGTAAAAATGATCCGACATTGCGTGCTAAATATGTCACAACAGCTGGAAAATATGATGTCAACGTCGAAGCCAAGGCACTGTTTGCTGACAAAACCGCTTATGGTGTAGGTGCAGATCTATATTTAGACAAGACTTTAAGTGTGGGTCTTGGTTATCAAAACCAAAATCATGATATCACTTATACTATTTTCGATTTCCCAGATCTTGATTACTTCACAGTTCGTGCTAAAAAATTCTTTACGCCACAAATTAGCGTAGAAGCAAATGTGAATTTTGGTGGAGACTTTGATGGCTATGCATTACGTGCAGGCTATCGTTTCTAATACAATATGAACACCCAAAAACCGCTCAAATGAGCGGTTTTTTTATGGGTGACACATGTTTTAGAGACGTAAAATTTGATTATAAAACCAACAGAGTCACGTGCTTGATTCAAGTTATTGATTTAGCAGTTAAACTGGAAATATAAATAATATTCATAAAACTTAGATACCGATTATTAAGTATGATTACTTATTCATTTCATCATACAATTTATGATTTTTTGCATGATACTTTGCATAATATTTAAACACAGCAATTTCATAAACATTACGAAAATAAAATGACCTATTAAGTATTTCAAAACTCATAAGCATAACTCAATAAAAAGATAATTCATTAAATATCATTAATATACTATTTATTTGAATAATATAGTTTCATTGACTGTTTGAAAAATACACTTACAATTAAGAACAATTTTTAAACAAAAATTATCTTTTTTGAGATAATTCTAGGGGATGGACATGTTAAAAAAAATCGCACTTTTTTCTGCTTTAGCAGCAATGATGGGGACAGCTTACGCTTACAAAGCTGAAGTTGGAGTGTCTTATAGCAAATATGATACTGATGGTTATAATGATGGCTATTATTTTAATAGTGGTTATGACAATAAATCATTTGAACTTGATGCAACTTATTATCTAAATCCAGTCGACGTTAAAAATTATCCACTGAATGAAGCTGCTTTTTTAAGCCGCGCCTCTAATTTTAATGCCCAAATTGGTCGTGTTAAAAATGAAATTTCTTGGGGAGAGCGTGGTTACTGGACATATAAGGATGAAAATAAAGTAACAACTTTTCAATTAGGTCTTGAATACTTTGTTCCAAATTCTAAGTTTTATGTGAATGCGAATATTGGCCAAGCAAAAAATGAATATTCTTATAAAGAATATTATGATGGCGACCTAGACTATGTTTCGTCTAATAAAGATACTAGCTCATTCTACTCAGCAGAAGTTGGTTATTCCCCTATCAATGGTTTACTCATTGCTGCGGGTTTAGCTGGCTACACTGAAGACTATGACGATACTGTAATCGACCCAACACTACGTGCTAAATACGTGACGACTGTAGGCAAATTCGATGCAAACTTTGAAGGTAATGCTCGCTTTGGTGAAGACACTTACTACGGTTTTGGAGCAGATCTTTATATCGACAAAACCTTAAGCGTAGGTCTAGCGTACTCAGCGAGTGACAATAGCTACGATGAGGATGATGCATTCTCTATTCGTGCTAAAAAATTCTTCACACCTCAAATTAGTGTAGAAGCAAGGGCGAATATTAGTGGCGATGTAGACGGTTACGGCTTACGTGCTGCTTACCGATTCTAATTCAGCTTAAATATAAAAAACCGCTCTATAGGGCGGTTTTTTAATATCTAAGTTTCATAAACCATCTCAAGATTCCTAAAGAGTTTTGTATTACTACTTTTAATCTACTATTTTAAATACACATTCAATCATTAGGTTCTTTCACTCATCTACACAAATAATGACTAGTCATATTAATCAGTCAAAATTTTTCCAATCGTATAAATAATGCAATTGTCACTTTAACATTTAAATTGAATTGACTGATTAATAAATACACTTAAAATAACCCGAATCGCGGATAAGAAATTGACTTGAAAAATAGAAGGACTAGAGCCATCAGTTGAGTTACCACACCAAACTCACAACCCTAGTCCTAATGTTCAATAGTACCGAATTATTCTGCTTAATTGATGACTTTTTTCTACAATTTGAAGCAACTTATTGGAAATTTCTCAAGCAAGATGGCAAACTTTCAAGAATCCGAGTTGCTCAACTCAGTCTTTCAGAAATTATCTTTATTGCTATTTGGTATAAATCCTCTCATTTCACTAATTTCAAAGCCTTTTTCACTTGGTTAAAAGAAGATAAAAGCTATTTATTTAAGTACTTGCCTTGCTATCAAAGGATGATTCATCTGATCAATATGCACCAATTGGCTCTACACGCTTTGCATGTGGCGCTGATGAAAGGTCAAGAAACACAATATTTATGGATTGATTCAACAACTCTGCCAGTTTGTAAAAATCAACGTATTCAACGCCATAAATCATTAGTCCAAATTGCATCACGCGGTAGAAGCTCAATGGGTTGGTTCTATGGCTGTAAATTACATATTGCGATGAATCAATTTGGTGAAATTACCTGTTCTGCTTTATCGAATGGACATGTTGCTGACATAAAAATGGTTGAGCAATTAGTTGATGGCCTAAAAGGAAAAATTTACGGGGATCGAGGCTACATCAGCCAAGAATTAAAGCGCAGGCTGCAAGTTCAAGGTATTGATTTAATTACTTATCATCGGAGGAACATGGAATCTGTTCAACTCAGTGCATCAGATGAATATCACCTAAGGCAACGCAATAAGATAGAAACATTATTCAGCTTATTGAAAGGGCAATATCATTTAGTGACGAGTAAAGCACGTAGTACTTATGGATTTCTCAGCGGAATTTATGCTTCGTTATGTGCATATCAATTAACCCATCGAAATAAGCCAACGATTCAAATTATGGAGTCATCGGCTTAAGCAGGATTCGGGTTAAAATAACGTTTATTTTTAAAACAAAAATTAGCTTAATTTAGATAGTTATAGGGGGATGGATATGTTAAAAAAATTTGTACTTTTATCAGCATTAGCAACAATAATGGGAACAACACATGCTTATCAAGCTGAAGTTACAGCAACGTATGATAAGTTTGAAGTCAATGATTGGTATGCTGACAAAGCCATAGCAATTGATGGAACTTACTATTTAAAATCAGTAGATATTAAAAATAGCCCTTTAAATGAAGCATCATTCTTAGATCGAGCTTCTAATTTCAATGCAGCTATTTTTCATAGTGATTTGGGCTATGGTGAGACTACCGAATATGATGTTGGTGTTGAATACTTTGTACCAAACTCTAATTTCTATCTTAATGGTAAAGTAGGTTATCAACGCTTTAAAGCTGATAGTGACAATTATCTTTATACAGGCTCAGTGTTTATAGCAGAAGTAGGTTATTTGCCCGTAACTGGACTACTGATTGCTGCGGGCCTAGAAGGATATAATGGTTCAAGCAATTATGGTAATGATACAAATGCTATAGACCCAACACTACGTGCTAAATACGTGACTACAGCAGGTAAATTTGATGTCAACTTTGAAGGCAATCTACTTTTTTCCCACAATACCTTCTATGACTTAGCTGCGGATCTATATTTAGACAAAACATTGAGTATAGGTGTAGCTTATTCAGGAAGTGATATGTCTAATGATGATGAAGACTTTTTTACTATTCGAGCTAAGAAATTCTTTACTCCTCAAATTAGTGTAGAAGCAAATGCTAAATTTGGAGATAAAGTTGATGGATACGGCGCAAGTGTCGGCTACCGTTTTTAATCAACATTAAATTCAAAAACCGCTTTAGACAGCGGTTTTTTTATGAAGAATTCTGTAGGTATTTTCTATAATTCTTGATTTTTATGAAATTCGACTAGGTTCAATATTGGCCAACTAAAGGCTAATCTAACAGCATTAATTAGCCACATTTAACAAAGATCGCTTAATAATAAGTATCTGAAAGATTTAACAATTTAAATTATACAACTGCATTGACTGACTAAAATAAAACCTTACAATGAGTAAAATTTATACAAAACCAAACGTTTATATTCAGGGGAAGAACATGTTAAAAAAATTAGCACTATTTTCTGCTATTGCAGCAAGTATAAGTTCAGTACATGCATATCAAGCAGAAATTGGTGGTTCATACAACCATCTCGACTATGACAATAGTTACTATAATGAAGACGCTGAGGGAACAACTTATCAAATTGATGGAGTTTATTATTTTAATCCAGTCGAAGTTAAAAATTCTCCTCTAAATGAAGCTGCTTTTTTAAACCGTGCAAGTAATCTAAATGCCAAAATTAGTCACAGTGACCATGAAGCAAGTTGGTATGAGTGGCATTCAAATGATTATAGTCTCGGTATTGAATATTTCATACCAAATTCAAATTTCTACGTAAATGCCAACCTAGGCTATAGCAAAGAAGATGATGACTACTCAGAAACCCGTTATTCAGCAGAATTTGGTTACTTAGCTACTCCTGGCTTATTACTTGCGGTTGGTGCATCAGGTTATGATGGCGACTATGGCTACAACGAGCTTGATCCAACATTTCGTATCAAATACGTAACTCAAGCTGGAGAATACGATGTAAATTTCGAAGCCAAAGTAACTGGCGGAGAAGACACTTCTTTCAATGTTGGCGCTGATGTCTATCTCGACAAGACTTTAAGTATTGGTGCTGCATACCATGATGGCGGTGAACTTCCTTACAATATCAATGATATAGACGTTTTTACCCTACGTGCTAAAAAATTCTTCACACCAAGCATTAGTTTAGAAGCTAAAGCTGATTTTGGTGATTATATTCAACAATATAATCTACGTGTTGGTTATCGATTCTAATTCAATTTAAAAATAAAACACCGCTCAAAAGAGCGGTTTTTTTATTGCTCTAGATGTAGCACCCGAAGTTGCAAACTGACATTGCCTTTATATTCATTTTTATCCAACTCATAGACCAAACGAACTGAATGTTGAGACTCATCAAAATTAAATTTATCTGCTGCATTAAAAGCAATCGCTTCAACCATTTGACCATTCGACAAAGCCAGTTTTAACTTTAAATGAACGTCTTTGAGCCATCGGTATTCTAAAATTTTAAAAACACCATCAAAAATAGGCGCTGGAAACTTTTGTCCCCAAGGTCCGAGTGCTTGAAGCACATCTACGGTTTGAACTTTAAAATCGGATGCATCTAGTTCACCATCTGTCCATAAAGTCGCTTGAAAGAGCTCATCATCCATGTCAGAAATCAATGCTTGAAAAGCCTGTTTAAATGCTTGGAAATTGTCTTTCTTAATGGTTAACCCTGCCGCAGCTGCATGCCCACCAAAAAAACTCACCAAATGCGGATGTTGCTCTGCGACTTTTTCAATCGCATCTCGAATATGAATACCTTCAATAGAACGTGCAGAACCTTTGATATGCTCACCATCTTTATCCAGTGCAAACACAATACTTGGACGATGAAACTGTTCTTTTAAACGTCCAGCGACAATGCCAATCACACCCTGATGCCAATGATCTTCAAACAAAATGAGTGCGGGAGGCAACTGATTTTGATCCAGTTGCAAATGCTCCATGGCTTTAAGCGCATCTTGTTTCATTTCTGATTCAACATGACGACGTTCTAGATTTAAATCGTTCAGCTGACGAGCCAAGGTATAGGCAGTTTGCATATCCTCTGCCAATAGACATTCTATGCCAATGTCCATGGTTTCCATACGCCCTGCTGCATTGATACGAGGTCCAATGACAAAACCTAAATCTTGTGCTTTGAGCTGCGATGGATCACGCCCTGCAATATCTAATAATGCAATAATTCCAGCCCGACATTGGCTTTGTTGAATCCGTTTGACGCCAGTATCGACCAATATGCGGTTGTTATAATCTAAACTTGCAACATCAGCATAGGTACCTAATGCCACCAAATCTAGATATTGGGTCATTTTGGCTGAAGATTTACCTAATTTTGCCCGATGACTCGATAAATTTGCCAACACATAAAAGGCGACACCGACCCCAGCTAAAGCCTTACTTGGAAACTCACAACCCAATTGATTGGGATTCACCACGGCTTCTGCATTCGGTGTAGGTTTGGTTGTTAAATGATGATCTGTCACAATCACTTGCATGCCATGTGCTTGAGCTTGAGCAACCCCCTCATGGCTTGAAATACCATTATCTACAGTAATCAGTAAATCGGGCGTATAGGTGACAAATGCTAAATCGGCAATTGCAGGTGTTAGACCATACCCATACTTAAATCGATCTGGCACCAAATATTCAACATCTGCATCCATTGCTCTTAAAGCCAAAATCATCAGGGCTGTACTGGTTGCCCCATCGGCATCATAGTCACCGACAATTACGATTTTTTTTCTTTGATCGATCGCCTCATCTATGATTTGAATCGCTTGATCCAAACCTTTCATTTTCGGCGCAAGCAAATGTTTCAGCTTTAATTCAAGTTCTTGTTCTGACTGTACACCTCGCCTTGCCAAAATATGGGCAATCAAGGGAGACACGCCCTGAAAGTTTTCAGGGCGTGTCATCAGTGGTCTTTGTTGAATGGTGATTTTAGGCATTTAAGGCATCAATCTTTTGAGTGTCCATACATCATCCATTTTTTCATAAGTCAGGCGATCATGTAAACGATTCGGACGACCTTGCCAAAATTCATAATGCTCAGGCTGTAAACGGTAGCCCCCCCAAAACTCAGGCTTACTTAACTCAGGTTGGTTTGCAACATCATCATGGAGTTTTTGAAAACGTGATTGAAGCAATTCACGGCTTTCAATTATCCCACTTTGCGGGGTACTGATATGCGCTGCAATTTGACTATCACGTGGACGTTTATGGTAATAATCTGTCGATTCTTGTTCAGAAATTTTGACAACTTGACCACCGACCCGTATTTGACGTTCTAACTCAGGCCAATAAAACAACAATTCTGCATAAGGATTTTGTGCTAAATCTAAGCCTTTTTGACTGTCGTAATTGGTATAAAAGTCATAACCGAGTTCTGTTGCACCACGAAGCAATACCGTACGTACGTGAGGGCGACCTTGTGCATTTGCCGTTGCCAATGACATGGCATACGGTTCATGCAATTGAGCATTGAGTGCTTGATTAAACCATTGCAAAAATTGCTCGTGCGGATTTGCAAGCACTTCAGCTTCATGCAATTCCCCTTTCTGATAACTTAAACGAAGCTCGCTCAAGTCTTTAATCAAGTCACTCATTGAATCCCCACCATTATTTCAATTTCAATAACTTTACTGAATGGCTGATTAACATCAGCCTTGGCACTGTCATCAAGCTGCATTTGCTCGAACTGCATCAGCCAAAGCATTGGCTAGTTCAGTCACTTCGTCATGATTATCGCCTTCAACCATCACGCGAATAATCGGTTCAGTGCCTGATTTACGAATCAAGATACGACCACGACCTTTCAATTGTTCTTCAGCTTCATCAAAACGTTGAACCAATGCAGGAATTGCAAATGGGTCAAACATTTCCTCTAAACGCACATTGACCAAGACATTCGGCAAAAGCTTAAAGTCTTCGACCAACTCATGTAGCGCTTTTTCTTGCTCTACCATCACGGTAAGGACTTGCAATGCAGCAATGATCGCATCACCCGTGGTGCTCTTGTCTAAAGTCAAAATATGACCTGAAGGTTCACCACCAATAACCCAGTTATTATCTTCTAGATTTTGCAGTACATAACGGTCACCGACTTTAGCACGTACAAATGGAACTTCTGCTTTTTCTAAAGCAAGCTCCAGTGCCATATTACTCATGACTGTACCGACAATCCCTGCTGGTTTTTGGCTGGCTTTGGTCGCCAAAATATACAAGATATGGTCACCCGTGATTTGCTCACCATTCTTGTCCACCATAATCACACGGTCAGCATCACCATCAAAGGCAATACCGACATCCGCTTGATGTTGAACAACTGCTTTTTGCAATGCTTCAGGGTGTGTAGAACCACAATCTTGGTTAATGTTCAACCCATCTGGTTCATTATTCAGTGCAATCACTTTTGCACCCAATTCTTTGAACACTGCAGGACCAACGCTATATGCTGCACCATTGGCACAGTCCACCACAATTTTTAAATTGCGCAGATCAAAATGGTAGGGGAATGTCGATTTACAAAATTCGATATAACGACCATTGGCATCTCTTACACGAACGCTTTTACCCAAGTTTGAGTTGTCTTCAATCACAATCTCTTTTTCTAATTCTTGATTGATTGCATCTTGAATACTATCAGGCAATTTTTTCCCTTCACCCGAAAAGAATTTAATCCCATTGTCAAAGAATGGGTTATGAGATGCTGAAATCACAATACCTAAGTCAGCGTGTAAAGCACGAGTTAAATGCGCAATTGCTGGAGTTGGTAATGGGCCCAGCAAATGCACATACACACCAGCAGCATTTAGACCAGCCTGTAATGCAGCTTCAAGAATATAACCTGATAGACGCGTGTCTTTGCCTAAAACCACAATCGGTTTGTTTTTAGGGCTGAGTTGTTTTAATACCTTCCCTGCTGCGAAACCGAGTTTCAATGCAAATTCTGGTGTAATTGGGAGTTCACCAAATTTGCCACGAATACCGTCTGTACCAAAATAACTCATTTTTATCCCACTTATTATCGTGTTTCAAAGCTGTTCATTTTCAATCATTGTACTTTACACCAAATTAAAAAAGCCGTCATAAACTGACGGCTTTTTACTATAAAGATTTACGAAAGATTACCCAACGCGATAGTTCGGTGCTTCTTTAGTAATCGTTACATCATGCACGTGAGATTCTTGCATACCCGCTGCAGTAATTTTCACAAATTTTGCATTTTGGCGTAGGTCTTCAATGGTTGCTGAACCGGTATAACCCATTGAAGAACGTAAACCGCCCATCATTTGATGTACGATGTTGCCCATTGGACCTTTGTACGGTACACGACCTTCAATCCCTTCTGGTACAAGTTTCTCAGCACCCGCTTTAGAGTCTTGGAAGTAACGGTCTGCTGAACCTGTAGAACCAGCCATTGCACCCAATGAACCCATACCACGGTAAGCTTTGTAGTAACGACCTTGGAAGAACTCAACTTCGCCAGGTGCTTCTTCAGTACCTGCCATAAGTGAACCGACCATAATCGTGCTTGCGCCTGCACCAATGGCTTTGGCCATATCACCAGAGAAGCGAATACCACCATCTGCGATCAATGGAATTTGATCTTTCAATGCATTGGCAACGCTGTCGACTGCTGAGATTTGCGGCATACCAATACCCGCCACAATACGCGTTGTACAAATTGAACCAGGACCGATACCCACTTTAACTGCATCTGCACCTGCATCAAGCAATGCCAGTGCAGCATCACCTGTTGCAATGTTACCGCCAATCACTTGAACTTGTGGGTAGTTTGCTTTTACCCAACGTACACGTTCAATTACGCCAGCAGAGTGACCATGCGCAGTATCGACCACAATCGCATCTACACCTGCTTCTACCAAAGCTTCTACACGGCTTGGTGTTTCCGCACCTGTACCCACTGCAGCACCCACGCGTAAACGACCTAAATCATCTTTACAACTATTTGGATAAAGCTCAGCTTTGTTGAAATCTGTGACTGTGATTAAGCCTTTAAGCTCATTGTTTTCACCCACAACCAACACTTTTTCAATGCGATGTTGTTGGAGTAAAGCTTGGATATTTTCTTTAGATTCATTTTCACGCACAGTCACCAAGCGATCTTGGCCTGTCATGATGTTGCTTACAGGTTGCTCAAGGTTGGTTTCAAAACGTGTATCACGTCCTGTCACAATACCCACAACTTTGCCATCTTTAACAACAGGCACGCCGCTAATGTTGTTGGCTTGAGTTAAGGCAATCAATTCACGAACTGTGGTTTCAGGTGTAACCGTAATTGGGTCTTTCACCATACCTGCTTCGAATTTTTTTACACGACGTACTTCAGCAGCTTGTGCTGAGATATCCATGTTTTTATGCAGAATACCAATACCGCCATTTTGCGCCATTGCAATCGCCATACGTGATTCAGTCACTGTATCCATTGCTGCTGAAACAAGAGGAATGTTCAGTTGAATGCCGCGAGTAAAACGTGTCTTTAAAGAGACATCTTTTGGAAGGACAGTTGAATAGGCAGGGAGTAATAAGACATCATCAAAGGTTAGGGCTTCTTGAACGATGGTCAACATAACAGTCTCACTGGTAATTTCCGTGAGCCATTATATACAAATTTCTATTTAAATTTCATTTTAATTACACGGATTTTCTGATTTTCACTGTAATTTATTGATGAATTTAGACCAAGATTATCAATTAACTTAAACATTTAATTTGAATTTTTAACGAGATAGCAAAATTACTGATCATCTTATTGAGTCAAAAAAATTCTATCTATGGCACTTTAAAATACAGCGTACTCATACAACTTGTTCAAAATCCTCATCATTACTTGGATGAATAATTTCAACATCGATTAAAGGAATAAGTTTGTGGGCTGCTCTGGCTTTTTCACATTGTTCATCTCCTGCATGCACTTCTTTACAAGAAGAACTGCGATGCTGGTACATGCTACAACTGACGCTTTTGCCAATTTCACCTTGCAAAGCAATACAACGCGGTTGAGCTTGATTAGTGCCTTTCATACATGAATAGACGGGCGTGAGTGGTTCAACCCAATCTTGAGGCATGGGTTCACCTTCAGCCCAGTAAAAAGAGACCCTAAAAAAAGCACAACAAGCACCGCAACTTAAGCACGCATCCTGTGCAGAGATTTGAGACAACATTTTTAAAATTCTCGTCATCTAAACATATTTGATTTTTAAGAATCCTAAAAAAAAACGTCTCTAAATACAATCCCTCACAGAACAATTACATCTTCTATCTATGCTGGACAGGTGAAAACTTGTTCATCCATTAAATCAATTCCACACTGTAAATTTTCAATCCAATCTAAAAATTGGTTGATCATCTCTTTCCCAATAAATGGCGTTCCATGCTGTGGCACAATCATTTCAATATCCATGGTTCTCACCATTTTCACCCATAATCGAATTACACGGTTGGAACACATATAGCGCTGATGGAAGCCCTTCATTTTTTGAATATGAGCGTTAAAATCTGTTAATGGTTCAGCGGCATCTTCCACCATTGAAGCCCCCATATCTCCAGAGAACAAAATCTTTGAAATCGGATCATAAAATTGGAAATTACCAACCGAATGCAGAAAATGAGCTGGAATCGCTTTAATACTGGTTTCACCTAAAGGAATTGAAGCACCTTGGTCTGGAAGCTCAACCAACCGATCTAACCAATTGCCCTTCATGCGATCACTCATAAATGCCGAATTCAAGTGTGGTAAAAAACGTGCCCAAAGTTTAGATGCGACCACCATTGCATCTGTATAGACTAACCAACGTGGCATAGAGGTAATGATGTCAGGGTCTTGGTGAGAGGCCATCACATAATCAAGATTTGATAATCGCGTGTATTTATTGAGTTCCATGGTCAAAGGAACATAGGTCAAATCGCCACCTGGGTCTAAAACCGCAGCTCGACCATTGTTTAAGATCAAAAACTGATTCGCTTGAACCCCCTCACCTTTGACTAAGCTCGTAAAACTAATGCACTTATGTGTGCCATTATCAAATAATACTTGTGATGTTGTACGATCTAAAGCCATTCTCATTCCCCAAACATGATGTTTTAATCGGTATTTTTATAGCTACAAAATATATGGATTAAGCTAAATTTACAACAAAGTTATATTAAAAATTTTTCATAATAATCATATAATTGTGACTTCGTATTCATAAAAAATCCCAACTAAATTGCTGGGATTTAATCTATTTTTCAATTAAAACTTCATATGACTCAATCAGGTCATATGATTTTATTAGATTGAGAAAAAATAATGCTGAACTAAAGCAGCCACACCAATCACCAAAAACACCAATGCACCAATTTTATGAATTAAAGAGATGGGCAGTTTTTCAGCGAGTTTATTGCCAATAAAAACAGCAGGTGCATTGACCAGCATAATACCCAGTGTCGTACCTAAAGTGACCCAACCAATACTGTCAAAACGAGCCGCTAAAGCAACCGTTGCAATTTGCGTTTTGTCACCAATTTCGGCCAAGAAGAACAAAACAAAAGTCGCACCAAATACGCCGTATTTTTGCCATTTATTGATACTTTCAGATTCATCATCCAGTTCATCTGGAATCAACATCCAAACCGCCATACCAATAAAGCCCAATGAGACAATCCACAATAGAACGGTCGGGCTCAAAATGGTGGTAATCCACTGGCCTAAAATGGCAGAAACGCCGTGGTTGATGACAGTTGCAGCAAAAATTGCAATTAAAATAGGAACAGGTTTACGAAAACGTGCAGCAAGTAATAAGGCAAGAAGTTGAGTTTTGTCGCCCATTTCAGAAAGAGCAACAACAAACATAGAAATAAGAAAGGCTTGCAACATGAAGGATTTCTCTGGCTAGCAAATTTTGCCAATGATTCACCGCTCCTGCTAGCCAAAAATCAGACACATGTTTCCATGCACCCAATTGCAGAGTGGTAAATCAAAGGTCTTGCCAACAAAAAGAAAGCTTGTGAAAAGCTCATTTGGTTCTTTGCTATGATGACCATGTTCTGTGGAACAATTATGTTGACCATCACCCTTTCACTTTGCGTAAAAGGCGGCTACTCCCCAATGAAGTATAAATATTCTACTATGCTTAATAGCTGGAGTAAACTTCTACCTATCGTATAAAAATAATGACTGTTATATAAATATGCAAAAAAAACTATCAGAACTTGTATTAAATAAACCACCCATCCAGAAAATATTTGTCATTGGGGGGGGTGCTTCATTACTTCAACAACCGATCCATTTACTGGACGAAAAACAACATTTCATTATTACTTGCAATGAAGCTTTTACATTTTTCCCAAACGCAATGATTAGCCATCATGCAGATTATTCGTGGTGGCAAGAACACCAAAATCAACTCAATTTTGTTTTCAAAGGCTCAATTAAAACCGGTGCAGGATTAGGTACAAATTTGCCGTATCCTGATAACGGCATAGAAACTTTGACGATGGTTAAAGCCAATAATCAAGATTTACTATTTCGTACACCAGAATATATCTATGGTAATAATTGTGGCCTACAAGCCTTATCTTTAGCGCATTTAATGCGGCCTAAACACATTATTTTACTCGGCTTTGATTTTAAAATTGAAAATCATCAAACCCATAGTTATAAAAATATGCCTACAGAAGACTTAAAACGACTACAAATTTTCTGGGCTGGTTTTTTGAAAAATTTTGAGGAATTTGAACATTTTCGACAGCTACAATGGCACAAAGTTCACCCCCACTTAGCTTTACCTAAAGTTTGGAATACCAACCCAGACTCAGCTTTAAATTTATATGACAAAAGTAAATCTCTAGAAGAGTTGCTCGAACTTTAAAATATGAAATATAAAAAACCTGCCGAAGCAGGTTTTTTATTGAAGATAGGTTTAAATTCGCTTGAATTTATTCAAACAAAATTTAGAGCAAGATGTTACGAATATCGGCCAACAGTTTGGTCAATTTATTGGTGAAACGGGCTGCATCTGCACCATTGATGACACGATGGTCATAAGACAATGACAATGGCAACATCAAGCGCGGATCAAAGCTAGAACCGTTCCAAACAGGTTGCATCGTTGCAGGTGAAATACCCAAAATCGCCACTTGTGGCCAGTTCACTAATGGCGTGAATGCTGTTCCACCAATTGAGCCAAGACTGGTAATGGTAAAGTTCGCACCTTGTAAGTCTTTAGGTGACAGCTTCTTATCACGCGCTTTTTGACTCAATTCACCGAGTTCAATCGCAATTTGCTTAATTGACTTTTGATCTGGATTACGCAGTACAGGTACGGTCAAACCATCTGGCGTTGCCACTGCAATCCCCATATGAATTTCATTGCGCAGTACCACAGACTTTTGATCATCTGCCAAATGCGAAGCAAAATATGGCTCTTCTTTTAAAAGATGGGCAACCGCTTTGGCAATGAACGCCAAAATGGTCAAACTAATGCCTTCTTTTTTGAAGTTCGCTTTAAGATCACCACGCCAAGCTTCTAACTCAGTGATATCGGCCAAATCAAACTGAGTCACTTGAGGAATGAAGTTATTCAATGACAACTGCGGTACAGAGACTTGCTGTAAGCGTGTCATCGCTTTGACTTCGCTACCACCAAATGCAGAGAAATCTGGTAATGGGGGCAAACCTGAAGCCACTTGTGCTGCCACTTGTTGGGTTGCTTGTGGTGCTGCAGTTAAACGTGTTTTCACATAAGCGAAGACATCATCTTTTAGCAGGCGATCATTTGGACCCGATGCTTTGACTTCAGCCAAGACCACACCTAACTCACGTGCCAATTTACGTACTGCAGGTCCTGCATACACTTTGGCATTTGCAGCACTTTGTTCTTTGGACAGCTTGTCTACACCTTGCTCAGTAGATACCACTGTTGCAGCCACTTCTTTAGTCGATTCAGCTGGTGCAGGTGTTGAGGTATTCGATTTTGCTTCATCTGCAGTTTGTGATTTGGTGACTTGTTTAGGCGAAGACACTTGACCTTCAATCGTCACCAAAGCAAGCCCTTGGCTAACCTTTTGCCCCATTTCAACATGAATGGCTTTAATCACGCCAGCAGTCGTACTTGGTACTTCAACAGTGGCTTTATCAGATTCCACCACAATCAAGCTTTGATCTGCTTCTACCGTGTCACCGACTTTCACTAAAATTTCAGCAACCGTCGCTTTATCGACACCTAAATCTGGAACAGCGATTTCAATCTCACCGCTTTGAGAAGATTCAGCAACTTGTTCTTTCACTTCAGCTGTGACAGATGCTTCAGTGTTTGCTGATGATTCAGTCGCGGTTTTTTCAGGTAGCTCAGCATTATTTGCAGAAGATGTTTTGACTTTCAGAATGACTACACCTTCTTTGACGGTATCACCTTCTTTAATCTCAATACTTTCAACCGTTCCAGAAACGGTACTTGGCACTTCCACTGTCGCTTTATCTGATTCAACCACAACGATGCTTTGATCTACATCAATCTCATCGCCCACTTTCACGAGCACTTCACCCACAAGCGCTTTTTCAACGCCAATATCTGGCACTTGAACATCAACAACAGATGAGCTTGAAGCTTGCGAGTTAGACGAACTAGTTGCAGTTACTTCAGGTTTTGCCTCTGCTTTTGGTGCAGGTTGAGGTTCAATCTGTTCCTTAGGTGCTTCAGCAGCTGGCGTTGCATTTGATTCAGCTTCTGAACTTTCTAATTCAATCAGCACAGCACCTTCTGAAACGCTATCACCGACAGCAACAGCAATACTTTTGACCACGCCTGCTGAAGTGCTTGGCACTTCAACAGATGCTTTGTCCGATTCCAATAAAACCAGACTATCCTCAACCGCGACCGTGTCGCCAACTTTCACTAAGATCTCAGCAACAGTCGCTTTATCTACACCAATATCAGGAGTTTTAATTTGCATGATTATTTCTCCTCTTTGTAGTCAGCGACTGCTTGAATTTCTGGATGTTGTTGTGGTGCCCATGCTACTGGACGGTCTGTGTCCAATTCAAATGAAGAAATCGCATCTTTCACTAGGCGCGCATCGACTTCACCTTCGTCGGAAAGTTTCTTCAAGGTTGCCACCACGATATGAGCAGCATCTACACCAAAGTAACTACGCAAATTTCCACGGGTATCTGAGCGACCATAACCATCTGTACCCAAAGCTACAAATGGGCGACTATCGGGCAAATATGCACGAATTTGTTCACTGTAGGCACGCATATGATCAGTTGCTGAAACCACAATCCCTTGCGTAGGACGCAACTGTTTCGATACCCAAGATTCTTTCGCTTCAGCCATTGGATGTAGACGGTTATATTCTTCTACCGCCATACCATCACGAGCGAGCTCATTAAAGCTTGTTGCGCTCCAAACATTCGAATGAATTTGGTACTCATCACGTAGAATTTGCGCCGCTTTAATCACTTCACGCAAAATCACACCAGAGCCCAACAATTGAACAGTGGCTTTGTCATCTTTCTCAAGTAAATACAGACCACGTTTAATGCCTTCTTCAGCATTTTCTGGAATTGCAGGATGCTCGTAGTTTTCGTTCATCACCGTTAAGTAGTAGAACACACGCTCTTGATCAACATACATGCGTTTTAAACCATCATGTACGATTACAGCAAGCTCATAGCCAAAACAAGGATCATATGACACACAGTTTGGAATCGTGTTGGCAAGAATATGTGAATGACCATCTTGGTGCTGTAAACCTTCACCGTTTAATGTGGTACGACCTGCTGTTGCACCCAATAAGAAACCTTGCGCCTGAGCATCACCTGCTGCCCATGCAATATCCCCAATACGTTGGAAACCAAACATTGAGTAGTACATGTACATTGGAATCATTGGCAAGTTATTGGTTGAGTAACTTGTGCCTAATGCAGCCCATGCGCTCATTGCACCCGCTTCATTAATTCCCTCTTGCAACATATGACCATCTTTGGCTTCACGGTAATGCATCAGCTGTTCTTGGTCTTCAGGCGTGTAATGCTGACCATGAGCCGCATAAATACCCAACTGACGGAACATGCCTTCTAAACCAAAGGTACGTGCTTCATCTGGAACAATTGGAACCACACGGTCTTTAATGGCCTTTTCTTTTAAAAGTGCTGAAATCAAACGTACCATTACCATGGTCGTCGATTGTTCTTTTCCATTTGAACCTTTTAATACCGCATCAAATACCGAAAGCTCAGGAATTTGTAATTGTTCGCTTTCTTTACGGCGTGCAGGTAAATACCCACCGAGTGCCTCACGACGAGCCTTCATATATTTCAATTCAGGTGAATTTTCACTTGGGCGATAGAATGGAACTTCTTCAAGTTGCTCGTCAGTAAATGGCAAGTTAAAACGATTACGTACGTATTTGAGCGACTCAAGTTGCATTTTTTTAATTTGGTGCGTTTTGTTGACTGCTTCAATTTCTTCAGACAGACCGTAACCTTTGACTGTTTTTGCCAAGATCACTGTAGGCTGACCTGTCGACTTCATCGCTTCTGCATAAGCTGCATACACTTTGTATGGGTCATGACCACCACGGTTGAGATTATCAATATCTTCATCGCTTAAATTTTTCACCAGCTCTTCAGCTTCAGGGTATTTACCAAAGAAGTGTGCACGGGTATATGCTCCACCTTTCACTTGATAACGTTGATAATCACCATCCACTGCTTCATCCATTATCGCTTTTAAAGCACCAGATTCATCTTTTGCAAGTAGTGGATCCCAATGTCGACCCCAAACCACTTTAATTACACGCCAGCCTGCACCACGGAACTGTGATTCAAGTTCTTGGATAATTTTACCATTACCCCGAACTGGGCCATCAAGACGCTGTAAGTTACAGTTCACCACCCATATCAAGTTATCTAACTTTTCACGACCAGCGAGTGAAATCGCACCTGTACTTTCAGGCTCATCCATTTCACCATCACCGAGATACGCCCAAACTTTACGATCTTCTTCTTTAATCAAACCACGGTTCATTAAATATTTTTGAATGTGTGCTTGGTAGATCGACATGATAGGCCCCAAACCCATCGATACTGTTGGGAACTGCCAATAATCAGGCATTAAATAAGGATGAGGGTAACTCGGCAAACCATTGCCACCCACTTCACGGCGGAAGTTATTGAGTTGTTCTTCGGTCAATCGACCTTCGAGAAATGAACGTGCATAAATACCCGGTGCACAATGACCTTGGTAATAGATCATGTCACCGCCGAAATTGTCACTATTGGCACGGAAGAAATGGTTGAATCCGACATCGTATAATGTTGCAGATGAAGCAAAACTTGCTAAGTGACCACCTAGGTCATCCCCTGTTTTATTGGCACGAAGTACCATCGCCAACGCATTCCAACGAATCAATGCACGAATACGACGCTCCATATCGGGATCGCCTGGCATTGCTGGTTGTTCATCTACAGAAATCGTGTTCAGATAAGGTGTATTCAAACGCTGCAAAGGCACATGTTTAGCAATTGCTTGCTGATATAACTTTTCTAACAAAAAAGCCGCACGCTCTGTTCCCATATGCTTCAAAACTGAATCAAAAGCTTCTTGCCATTCTTGTGTTTCTTGCGCGTCTGTATCACCGTAATACGCCATGACTTCCCTACTCCATAAACATAATTTCTATATCTTATATGTATCATGTTTTGGGGGTGTTAAGTTATGGTTACATTTGAATATGGATTTTATGGATATTTCGACAGGAAATGATGATTGACCATTCTTCACACAAATAAACAAAAAACCGCCAATAATGGCGGTTTTTTATACAATAAGCATTAAAACCCGTGATAAATTAAAAGATCATATCGATTAGGCTTAAACCTTTAAAATATTTAACTGATATTCACCTAAACGTTTAACTCAACCATTATAAGTTTTCTATTAAGGTAACATTGCTAAATAAGTAGATGGATTCTTACGTTGACCATCTTTAACCACTTCATAGTGTAAATGTGGACCAGTACAACGACCAGTACAGCCTACGTTGGCAATATGTTCACCCGCACTGACTTTGTCACCCACTCGTGCAACTAAACGCGATGCATGTGCATAACGAGTGATGTAACCATTGCCATGGTTGATTTCAACATATTGACCATAACCACGCCCCCAACCAGACTTTGTCACTACGCCTGGGCCTGTCGCATAGATAGGTGTACCAGAAGCAGCAGAAAGATCTAGACCCGAATGATGCTCGGCACGACCACCCATACTACGACCACCAAAATTTGAACTCACACGCTTCATATCTGGTAATGGATGTGTCACTAACCAAGAATAAACACCGTTACCCTTAAAGGAATCATTCGATACCTCTTTTTTGGTATTTTTGGTCAAATATTTTTTATCTAGAGATGCATTGTTTAATTCAATGGGTGTAGATTCACGAAGGCGCACATTCATCTGTGTATCTGCTGGGATATCCATATCATCAGGATGTGTATACGTCCCTTTCGCCAAGGTTTTGGTTAATTCTTCAAGACGATCACTTGAACTCAGTGTCGCATTGGTTGGCTTGTTGGTATTTACATTAGCATTTAAAGATGTTTTAACTTCGCGAAGATCTGTCGTTGTAGACAGTTTAGTTGCCGTGGCATTTGTTTTTGGCGTAGCATGACGTTCAATATTGATTGTCGTCTTGCTTAGATTTAATAATTCTTGCTCAATAGAATCAGACGTTAAAACATTCGTTTTTATTGAAGGTTTGAGTTCTGTAATACGATCTTGGGATACTGCATTATTTGTCGTTATGGGTTCTAATTGAACTAAATCTGCAAAAGTTACAGATGCGGCTGAAGTGGCCATAGAAAAAGCTAATAAAATTCTTCGCGAATGCATAAAAAACCTCTTTAAACTGTTCTTAATCGAGTCTCTTGTGTGATCTCATCCTTGATATTCACTGAAAGCACAGCTTAAGATTAAGACATAACCATGAAGGAACAATGTATGTCAGAACCTAAAAAGGTATTTCAACAAACAAGACAACACATAAAAACAGGAAACTTATCGTTTCTAACAAAGCAAGTGACTGAATGGCAGAAACTTACTAAATTAATTCAACCATTATTACCACCAAATGGTGAGTGGCAAGTTGTATGTTATCAATACGGTATTTTGACGATCACCGGTGAAAATCAAGCCTTGATTAGTCAACTCGGTTATCTTCAAAAACAGTATATTTCTCAATTATCTCAAATTCACGAATTGAAAGATCTGCAAAAACTTCAACTTAGATTAAGAACAAAGCCCCAAAACAAACCAAAGACTGCAAACATTCCGAAACAATTATCACCAGCAACACAAGAGATGTTACAAAGCGCAGCTGCTTTCGTGAATGACCCCAAGCTTAGCCAAGCTTTGGCACGTTTGGCAAGAGATAAAAAGTAATCTCAAAATCAAAATATCGGTTAAACAAACATCAAAATGTGACTTTTGTCACACCTATAAACGATACATTATAACATTCATCTTATCCGACAATGACTTATGTCACACTAACAAACTGAATTGGGCAAGATTTTTGGTCATCAAATGTTACAATTTCATAAGAGGTTGGATCGCTTTTAACATTGCGTAACAGTTGATTGTTCAAAGCATGACCAGATTTGTAACCATCAAATTTTGCAATAATCTGGTGACCCAATAAAAATAGATCTCCAACAGCATCTAAAATTTTGTGGCGAACAAATTCATCTGCAAAACGTAGACCTTCTTCATTGACTACACCAGTATCATCTACACCAATGGCATTATCTAAACTCGCACCTAAAGCCAAATTATTAGATTTTAAGTAGTCCAGATCTTTCATAAATCCAAAGGTACGTGCTTCACTCACTTCGTACACAAATGTTTCTGTTGAGAAATCAATGGTTGCAGATTGGTATTCTTTTGCAAAAGCAGGATGATCAAAATCAATGGTGAAATTAAGTTGAAAACCATTGTGCGGAGAAAAAATCGCGCGTTTATCATCAATAAGCGCTTGCACAGGTTTTAAAATTTTGATGAATTTTTTTGGTGCATCTTGTTCGACAAGCTCACCTTGCATAAGTAAGTAGATGAAAGGACCAGCACTTCCGTCCATAATGGGTACTTCTGAGGCCGATACTTCAATAATTAAATTATCAATACCTAAACCTGCAATCGCACTCATCACATGTTCAACTGTACCTACTTTGGCATTTTCTTGTACCAAATTCGAACACATAAATGCTTCTTGAATCAGCATGGCATTGGCTGGAATATTTACGGGCGGATTTAAGTCAATACGTCGAAATACAATACCCCCATCAGCAACATGTGGGACAAAATTAATCATTACTTTTTGGCCACTATGTAATCCGATACCACTCGCTTTCACGACTCGTTTCAGGGTCCGTTGTTTCAACATGCTAACTCGGTCTTCATCTTAAAATCCGCTATACGTTAGCACATTTAGCCATTGATAAAAAAGAAAAAGGTAGCGCTTTTGCACTACCTTTTTTGATTTACGTTGAAAAAACAGCACATTAAGCTTTATTTACGTTGCTGATTTTTTAAGTATTCTTGAATGCTCATCGGTGCTGAACGTGGTGTTGAAGACGGCGCAGATGCTGGCGCATCAACGTTTTGTCGCTTGCTGATCGCAGGAACATCGTCTTCATCAACCACAGCATTGTTTGCTGGTTGCTGATAACTGTTTGAAGATGAACTTACTGGTGCACGACGTTTCACTTCTGCAGCGTCATTGGCATTACGTGTCAAACCTGTCGCAATAACAGTGACACGGATTTCATCACGTGCATCTTGATCAAATACAGTTCCGAAGAAGACTTCACCTTCATCCAGATCCACAATTTGATTGACAACATCAGTAATAATTTCAGTTTCACGTAAAGTAATATCAGCGCCACCAGTGATGTTAATCAACACACCTTTGGCATTCATAATATTTACGTTATCGAGTAATGGACTACGGATTGCAAGACGTGCAGCTTCTTCAGCACGGTCAGAACCACTGCTCTTACCTTCACCCATCATTGCATAACCACGCGTACTCATGGCAGTTTTCAAATCGGCGAAGTCAAGGTTAATGTGCCCTGGACGAACAACAAGATCAAAGATACTACGAACTGCGCTGAGTAATACATCATCCGCTTTACGATAAGCATCTTGCATTGAAATATCGCCATACACGCTGAGTAAGCGTTGATTTGGAATAATAATCAATGAATCAACATGTTGCTCTAAAGCTTCAATCCCTTTTTCAGCCGAACGTTGGCGACGACGACCTTCGAAGTTAAATGGAGTTGTCACTACACCGACAGTTAAAATACCCATTTCTTGAGCAATTTCTGCAACAACTGGCGCAGCACCTGTACCTGTACCACCACCCATACCAGCAGTCACAAAGACCATGTCCGCACCTTCAAGGTGTTGACGAATAAGCTCACGACTTTCTTCTGCAGCAATTTGTCCAACATCGGGGTTTGCACCAGCACCCAAACCACGCGTACTTTGCTGACCTAATTGGATTTTAAATGGTGCATTCATGCGATCTAAGGCTTGTTTATCTGTATTGGCACAGACAAATTTTACACCTTGGATATCTGACTGAACCATGTGCTGTACGGCATTACCACCACCGCCACCAACACCAAACACAGTAAAACGGGCTTGACCGTTGTTATCGGTTTGTTCATCTTCTAAAAATTCAAATGAAGCCATGACCTTAAAATTTCCTAATAAATATGGCAGTCACTTAAGCCCGTATACTGCCTTGATCTTCAAATTGTTTTAAGGATGCTTTGCATTACAGTTCTTGTCAAGCGCATCGCAGAACACTTGACAAGTTGCTAACAATATTCCCAAAAAAATATACCTAAAAAATGCCTTTCAACTTGTTATTTAAAGCATTCCAACCATTCATTACACGCTCTAAGACTGGGCGCTTACCTTGTTCTTCTGGTTCTTCTACCGACTCTTGTAAATCGCTTTGGCTGAATAAAAGAAGCCCTGAAGCAGTTGCATACATTGAACGGCGTAATGCAGGTAAATATTTGTCATCTGCATAGACTTTTAAAGGCGGGTTGCCCAAATGAGCGGATACACCCAATATACGACGTGCAAAAGTGACCATGCCTTCAATTTGACACACATCGCCACTCAAAACTACCCCGTGATACAAACTTTGAAGTGCTCCACGTTGTTCGAGCTCATCTCTCACCATGCCTAGAATTTCTTCATAACGCGCAATAATGATTTCTGACAACTCGATACGGCTAATGGATTGTGGTCCATCAATCGCTTCAAACTCTATAATATGATCTGGTTTCACTTGATGTAAATCGACACAACCATAAAGCAGTTTTAAACGCTCAGCTTCTTCCGTTGTGGTTTGCAATACAGCAGCAATATCTCGAGTGACATTTTCACCACCACGTTGGATGGTATGTGCCAAAACAAGATGCCCTTCTATATATACTGCGATATTGGTTGTACCTGCACCAATATCAAGTAAACATACGCCATATTCTTTTTCGTCTTTCAATAATGCACCTTCAGCTGTCGCCAAACATGACACCACCATTTTTTCGACAAAAATATTTGCACCTTTCATGGCACGATCAAGGTTTTGCATGGTGCTAATGGGTAGCATCATCAATTGATAATGTGCGGTCATACTGTTGGCAGACAAATTGATGGGGTTATGTACCCATTCCGTTGCATCATCGAGTTCAAATCCCAATGGGACTGCACTTGCCAAATAATGATCTGATGTCATATGACTGGCTTTGGCCAATTCTAATGCACGAACAACTTCAGTGGTTGTAATGGTTCGCTCTGGATTAGAGATAGGTGTTCGTCCGGTTGCATAGTAGCTTTGTAGTTCTGTACTCGGAATAGAGACCCAGGCAGAATGTACACGGCATTCAGCCATATCTTCTGCTTCTTGAACGGCATTTTTAATTGCAGTGATGACTTTTTCAAGACTGACAATTTTGCCTTTATTCATGCCTCGATTGCGTGCGGTAGCCATGCCAATGACCTGAATATTGTCAGGTGCATGTACTTTACCAATAAGAACTGAAACTTTATGCGTCCCAATGTCTATTGCAACAACTGAAGGAACAGCCTCACTCATCATTCACTACCATTTTCTTCATTGTTTGTATGTGGCGTAATGCCTCTTTATCAAGCCACGTATTATGGCTTTGTAACTGCATTATCTGCAATGTTTATATTATCCTTGGTTACAACAAACTGACCATTTATTATCTTTAAAGGTGCAGAATTTTTCCATTGTATCGCAAGTCCATTACGATAACGCAAATCTACGCCAGAAACATTCGGCCAAACCGATTTTAAATCTGTTTGAGCTAAATGACTTAAGCGCTGCAACTTATGCATTGTTTGATCTTGATCGACAATAATACGCAATCCTGAATCAAACTGCATGAACCATGTTCGACGTTCTGTTAAATACAATTCTTTCAAACGCAAGTTGACTGGGTGAAACAATTGATTAATTTCATTGTAACGGCGCATCATGATTTTAGACTGATCGACAGGACCATGTAACATTGGTAAGTTAGCATGATTCTTAGGGGTCGCTTCAGTAAAAATATCACCTTCATCACTCAGAAGTCGTCCAGAACCCCAGCGTGCAATCGGTTGCCTTGGGATTACTCTTACACGAATTCCATTTGGCCACGCACGCGAAACCACCACGTGATCGACCCATGAAACTTCCAAAGTGCGATCACGGATCATTTCCAGATCTGAAGTGAAGTAATTATCTTTGACGACACTGGATAAATGACGTTGAAGCTGCTCACGTTCTTGACTTGAATCTATGCCCACCACTTCCAGCGTTGCAACTTTTGCATCTGTAATGACCTTATACAGGCCATAAACCCCCGCAAATAGTACACAAAAAGCCACGATAAGCAGAAACCACCCACCCGTATTGATGAGTTTCTCTTTACGAGAAGGCGGCTTATCATGTATCGATGTGATGGCTGCACGTTTACGGCGCATTGAAGCTGGAAGTTGAGCCATAGATTAGTGTGTTTCTTTCGCTAAAGTTTGTTCTAAAATCGCCACACAAAGCTCATCAAAGCTATATCCGACTGCTTTGGCTGCTTTTGGTACCAGCGAGTGACTGGTCATCCCTGGTACAGTATTGACCTCAAGCAACCAGAAACGACCTTGTTCATCTTGCATCGCATCAATACGACCCCAACCACTTGCACCTACGGCTTGGAAGGCACGTAAGCATAATTGTTGTAGATTTTTTTCTTCCGCCTCATCTAAACCACAAGGGATGCCATATTCGACATCATTACGATTGTATTTGGCTTCGTAATCATAAAATGCGACATCTGCTGGAGGCTGTAGACGAATCACCGGCAATGGTTGACCATTTAAAAATGAAATGGTGAATTCACGTCCTGTAATCCATTTTTCCGCCATCACCACTGCATCATGTTCAGTTGCTTTGGCAATGGCCTGAGCCAAGTCTTCAGCCTTTTCAACCTTACTCATACCAACGCTTGAACCTTCATGAACAGGTTTGATGATCAATGGCAAACCTAAGCTTGCAACCACCTCATCCAAATTGGTCTCTTGGCTTACGATACGATAAGGTGCAGTCGGTAAATCAGAACCTTGCCAAATTTGCTTGGTTTTAACTTTGTCCATACCAATGGCTGAGCCCTGAACACCCGTACCTGTGTATGGAATATTCATCCACTCAAGCGCACCTTGGATTTGTCCATCTTCTCCACCACGACCATGCAATACAATAAATGCACGATCATAGCTTATAAGTTCAGTCACGCTACGTTGTTGTGGGTCAAAACCTTCGGCATTAACCCCTGCACGTAATAATGCTTCAAGTACAGCGTTACCACTATCTAATGACACCTCACGCTCTGCAGATTTACCACCAAGCAATACAGCAACTTTGCCGAATTTAGAAGCATTTGACACGTTTATATCCTTAAACTTATAAAAGTTAGTCACTTGAACGAATAATCACACACAGCAATTATTTTATATACAGTTTATTCTGAGCCAATTCTACTGAAATTGCTCCCACGTTACCTGCACCTTGCGTTAATAACAAGTCGTTTGCTTGTAACACTTTTTGGAGCGTAGCTTCCAGATTACCTTCGACTGGATCAATCAAAATCGGTTCAATTTCCCCACGTAAACGCAAACTACGCGCTAATGTTCGACTGTCCGCACCAACAATCGGTTTTTCACCTGCTGAATACACTTCTAAAAGCAACAGTTGGTCTACTTGAGACAATACATCAACGAAATCATCGAAACAATCACGAGTACGGCTATAACGATGCGGTTGGAACATCATCACTAAACGACGATCCGGATGGCTGGCACGTGCCGCTTTAATTGTTGCTTCAACTTCTTTCGGATGGTGACCATAATCATCCACCAATTTCACTGTACCCTCGCCCAATTCAAACTCACCTTGAATTTGGAAACGACGACCAACGCCACTGAAGCTTTCTAATGCGCGGGCAATTGCAGCATCTGAAACACCCTCATCCGTTGCCACACCAATTGCTGCCAAAGCATTTAAGATATTGTGTAGACCTGGCATATTAATGGTCAGTGATAAAGGCTCACGACCTTTACGCAATACCGTAAAGTGTGATTGCATGCCTTCTTGCTTTACATCGACCGCACGAATGTCATTATCTTCATTAAAACCATAGGTTAAAACTGGACGACCAATACGTGGCATGATTTCACGAATGTTCGCATCATCCCCACACACTACAGCCAAACCGTAAAATGGTAATTTTTGCAAAAATTGAACAAAGGTATCTTTTAAGGTATCGAAGCTACCGCCATAGGTATCCATATGATCGGCATCAATATTGGTGACAATCGCTGCCATTGGCTCTAAATATAAGAATGAAGCATCCGACTCATCTGCCTCTGCTACAATAAAGCGACTCGCACCCAATGCAGCATTGACACCAGAACGATTCAACAAACCACCAATCACATAGGTAGGATCGAGGTTTTCTTCTGCCAACATACAGGTCACTAAACTTGTCGTTGTGGTTTTACCATGCGTACCTGCTACAGCAATACCGTGACGGTAACGCATCAACTCACCGAGCATTTCTGCACGACGTACAACAGGAATACGGTTTTCAATCGCTGCTTTGATTTCTAGGTTTTCAGTATCGATGGCTGTTGAAACCACAAGTACATTGGCATTGACAATATTTTCAGCAGCATGACCGATATAAACCTGAATACCATTCTCTTCAAGCTGTTGTGTGGTTTTAGAGGCTTTAATGTCTGAACCTGAAACTTTGTAGCCTTGGTTTTTGAGCACTTCAGCAATACCACACATCCCTGCACCACCAATACCCACAAAATGGATATGCTTAATACGGCGCATTTCTGGGATCTTAATCAGGTTTTTTGCTTTATCAGCTGGGCTTGATGGAGACATAATTTACTCTAAAAAACTTACAAATCTTTAATTAACTCAACCACTTGCTTTGTTGCATTCGGTTGAGCGTGTTGACGAGCTTTAACTGCCATTTCCATTAACAACTGTCTGTTCATTAATGGAACTAATATTTGACTCAGCGAATCTGGTGTCATACCTGGTTGCGGACAAATTTTTGCAGCATTGATATTAGCTAAAAACTTCGCATTCGCTGTTTGATGGTCATCCACCGCAGTTGGAAGTGGAATAAAAACTGCAGCAACACCAGCTGTCGCAACTTCGGTCACCGTTAATGCCCCTGCACGACAAATAATCAGATCCGCGTTGCTATAGGCTTCAGCCATATTTTCAATAAACGGTTGCACATTCACATGCATATTGGCAGGTGCATCAGCATATAAAGCTTGCGTTTTTTCCTGATGATTTTGACCACATTGGTGATACACGTTCATCGCAACATTCAGTTTTTTTAATGCTTCTGGTACGCATGTATTCAAAGCCTGCGCACCTAAAGACCCACCGACAATTAAGATATTGAGCGTTGCATTTGTTGCTTGACGCTCTTGATATCGAAATGAAGGGTTAAAAATTTCGGTGATTTCTGCACGTACAGGATTACCTGTGGTGATAATTTTACCACTGGCTGGGAAAGTATTTGGGAAAGCCTGACAAACAATTTTAGCAATACGTGAAAGCTGAGTATTGGTAAAACCTGCAACTGCATTTTGCTCATGAACAATAATAGGAATACCAAGCACACGGGCAGCCAGACCACCTGGGCCTGCAACATAACCACCAAAGCCAGCAACGGCATCTACTTTCAATGCTTTCATGTAACGCATTGCAATCCATGTTGCTTTTAAAATTTTAAATGGTGCTGCAAGTTTACGGATTAAACCATTACCACGGACACCCTGAATATCAATTTGATAGATTGGAATATCATGTTGTTGTAATAATCGATTTTCCATTCCTGTAGGCGTTGCTAACCAAGACACTTGGCAACCTTCTTGTTGCAATTGTTTGGCTACAGCTAACGCTGGGAAAACATGCCCACCGGTTCCAGCGGCCATCATCATGACATGTTTAGGTGTTTTTTGTGGGGTATGAGTCACTGTCTAATTCTTCAATTCAAATAGATATTAACGTATTTTCCAAAGAGCAATTGTAATCACAAACACCTACTGGGAAAAGTTTATTTACTTTTTTTCACCAAACGTTTCATTGTTTTTTTCCACTGATTTTTAAGTTTAAACTACTTTTGTTATTAATCGGGAAAATAATGCACAAAATATCATAATACAATCGATATTTTTACAGTGACATTCAAATAAAAAAGAGTGCTTATTTTCATAAACACCCTTTTTAAAATACTAGGCTTTATAAATACGCCCTGATTCAAAATAGCCATCTGACAAAAATTATATATGAGATGTTTTCGGCGTTATTTTTGAGCTAGACCTTGCTCTAAAACATCAAATAAGTCATCCGCAATTGAAGTTCCAAATTGAGTATCAATTTCACGAATACAGGTTGGACTGGTGACATTAATTTCAGTGACATAATCTCCAATCACATCGAGTCCGACAAAGACCAAACCTTTCTCTTTTAAAATTGGACCGACTTTAGCAGCAATGGCTTTGTCATTTTCAGTCAGTGGTCGTGCTTCACCTAAACCACCTGCAGCCAAATTCCCACGCACTTCACCATTTTGTGGAATCCGCGCTAAACAATAAGGCACTGGCTCTCCATTGATCATCAGAATGCGTTTATCACCATCGACAATTTCTGGGATATAACGCTGCGCCATAATCGGTTGTGTACCATTATTGGTCAAAATTTCAATGGTTGACCCGATATTTACACCATCTTGGTATAAACGGAAGATTCCCATTCCACCCATACCATCAAGTGGTTTCACAATCACATCACCATGTTCTTTTAAAAATTCGCGAATCAGACTTTGTTGTGAAGTCACTAAAGTCGGTACTTGAAGTTCTGGGAACTGGGTTGCAAAGAGTTTTTCATTGCAGTCACGAAGGCTTTGCGGTTTGTTAATAATCCAAGCCCCTTCACGTTCTGCCTGCTCCAAAATATAGGTGGTGTAGACAAAGTTCATATCGAAAGGCGGGTCTTTACGCATTAACACGACGTCATATGCAGCAATAAATTCTTTACGTTTTTCCCCCAACTCAAAATAATAGTTGTAATCTTCAAACACTTTTAGCGGAGAAATCAAACCAAACGCTTTGCCTTGATCGATATACAGATCTTGTTGTAATGCATATCCAAGTTCATGACCACGACGTGAAGCAGCCCATAGCATTGCCATAGTTGAGTCTTTTTTGAGATTTACATTTTCGATGGGATCCATCACAACAAGTACGCGCATATGCCTTTCTCAATCTTTTAAATAAAACTAATTATAGCTGAGATTATGGTGAGATTTGGTAAGAAAATTTGTCTCACTTTTGCTAAAAATTTGCTAGATTATTCAAAATGATAGATAAAGGAAAAAGAATAAATTAAGATAAAATCTATAAAATTCAAATGAAATAAAAATAAAGATGAGTGACATATGAGCACGGAACAGATCAAAGAATACTACGACGAACTTGCAGCACACTACGATGAAAATCGTTTTCAAAATGCCTATGGTCAATATATTGATCGGCAAGAACGTGATTTTCTAGATCGCACTTTAAAAAGTGTCTCCCCTACTCAATGCTTAGATTTAGGTTGTGGTACGGGGCGTTTACTGGATTATGCCGATTATGGTGTCGATTTTAGTGAAGAGATGCTCAAAGTTGCTCAACAAAAATACCCACATAAAACACTGCTCCAAGGCGAGTTAACCCAAATTCCTTTTGAAGATTCAAAATTTGAGGTTATTTTTTCTTTTCACGTCATCATGCATCAAGACATGGAAACAACGAAAAAATTTGTAGAACATGCCCACCAAAAACTCAAACAAGGTGGCAAGTTAATTTTTGATTTTCCATCTCAAAAACGTAGAAAGCAGGTTAAGCACCAACAACACAACTGGCATGCAGCCAATCAAATCAGCATCTCTGATATTGAAAAAATGCTCACGGCTCAATGGAAGCTTAAGTTTTATCAAGGTTTTCTATTTTTTCCGATTCATCGTATTCCCACTCGTTTTCGTCCATTGTTTTTAAATATCGATACCCTGTTGTGTCGTTCTCCCTTAAAAGAATACGCCTCTTATTTAGTCGTGATTTTGGAGAAACAATGAAAAAATACATACCGCAGCGAGCCAAACTCAAATACCAACTTTATAAACGTTATTGGCGGGAACATATTCAAAATCATCACCTCTTTGCATCAAAGCAATATGTCAAACATACACATTCTAATGTGATATTTCCCTTTCAAATTTCAACCGAACAACAAATTAAAGCCAGTTCATTCTTTGAAAATAAAACAGCCAACATTGATCTGTGTATTCAATATATTGATGGTTTAATCGTCCCCCCAAACCATATTTTCTCTTTTTGGCATTTAGTTCCAGAGCCATCCATTCAAAATGGTTTTAAGCAAGGTCGAAATATTATCAATGGAGCGATTGGGGAAGAAATTGGCGGTGGGATCTGCCAAGTGTCGTGCATTTTATATATCACAGCGTTAAAAGCTGGCTTAAAGATCATCGAACGGCATGCCCACTCTGTAGACATTTATCAAGAGCATGAACGGTTTACGCCCTTAGGGAGTGATGCCACGATCGTATACGCTTATAAAGATTTGCAGTTTAAGAATATATTCGATTTTCCCATTCAAATTAATTTGCGACGTAAACACGATGTCCTCATTGCTCAATTTTCTTTTCAGAACAAAATATTAGAAAAAAATATTCATTTTTCTGTGGAGCTCAGAGATCAAATTAAATACGTGATCACCCATTCTGATTTAGATCAGATTAATCTCAGTATTTATAAAGTTTTATGACATCCGATTCTAAGTGAGTTGCACTCTTCCTTATGCAGGTTCTATTGTTATAGCCAAAGATCAAATGGATGTTTAAGAAGACTTATGCATCAGGCTTTTGTTCTACTTCAATCTCAAATCTATCTTCAATTAAATCTTTGATCTCATTTGGATCTAAAGGTAATCCGAGCACAACTTTACAGCCAGCATCACTAAAATTATTTTTACAAAAGGTCACTTCCGACAAAATTGAAATAGGTCGACCAATATAAAAATCTGACTCCTTCAAAACCTCACAGAAGGTCTCTGCATAATGCTGTTCCAAATAGCCAATGTGGATATCTTCAATCAGGACTTTAACCACAAATTGATATGCATCCTGCTCAGAAGCTTTTTCACGCTGTAGCATGGCCTTTTTAAAGACCTGTTGTGTGGATTGCTTCAGCATTAAAGTGTTGATCAATTTAAAATGTGCCGATTTCGACATGATGACGCGAACATTAAATGCAGGTTCAGATTTAAGCACGTAAGGATGGTCACGAAAATGTAAATCGCGTTCAATTTGATAACGTTGCCAACGGCGTTGATCTACGTTCTTGATCGTAACAATGCATATCACTGCTATGATCACCATTAACACCAATATATACATTACGATCTAAACCCAAACAACAGCATAGAAATGAAATAAGGAGCATAAAAGCTCCCTATTATTAAAAACTTAATATGTCCCAGTATCTTATTTTACACCATAATTTTGCGGTTGAGTGCAGCGCGATAAAATGCAACTTAAAACAGGTTTATTTCTCATTCAATACATATGCATCTTTAGCGGATTTTTCCATTTAATTTTTAAGTTCATCATTGGCTTTATACTCATTTAATTGAAAATAATATCCTCACAAGTCTTACACTATTCAAAATATACGCTTATTATTAATCTGTACAAAAAAATAGAATAATCCATAAACAATGATGCCAAGGTCAGCAAGCAAGATACATTTATAGAAATTTTTCCAAATGTTTACCTACTCAAAACAAGCATACGGTTAAGTCCATTGTTACAAATGAATCGAAACATGGTCGTTGTACGTGATGGACAGGATTTAATCATCATTAACGCAGTACGATTAAATGATGAAAATTTGCAATACTTAAACCAGTTAGGCGTGGTCAAGCATGTGATACGATTGGGTGATTTCCATGGCTTAGATGATCAATATTACCTTGACACTTTTAGCGCCAATTTTTGGAGTCAGGAACAGCATCAAACATATCCTGAATTAGTTCCAAATAAAATTATAGATACGGATGTAATGCCTCCGATCAAAAATAGTCAATTTTTTATTTTCAAATCGGCCAAGTTTCCCGAATCTGTTTTGCTTTTAAAAGAATATAAATTGTTGATTACGACAGATAGTATTCAATATTGGAATCATTGGGGGCATACCAGTTTTCTAAGCAAAATCATTTTATTTGTTATGGGATTTCGCTTAGGATTTTTTATTGGAAAACCATGGCTCAAAAGAGTTTCTTCAC
Organism: Acinetobacter shaoyimingii; assembly: GCF_011578045.1. Classification (NCBI taxonomy): domain Bacteria; kingdom Pseudomonadati; phylum Pseudomonadota; class Gammaproteobacteria; order Moraxellales; family Moraxellaceae; genus Acinetobacter; species Acinetobacter shaoyimingii. Next base: position 175,249 of record NZ_CP049801.1, on the reverse strand, counting down.
ATCAAAATAGTTTAAAAGATGATTTTCAAAAATTATTAGCCTTGGATTTCACAAGTTTAGTTGCCGCTCACGGAGATGTATTAAAAGATGAGGCAAAAATTATGTTAAAAGGAGTTCTTTCTCAAACTTTTGAATAAATTCGATATTAATTTCATTATTTTTAAATAAAATAATTTTTTACCCATGCCTATAAATACAATATGATTCAAATACTTAAATTTTAATTATATGACAATATGGGATTATCAACGCTAAAAAATAAGCCTTCTAACACACAGTATTTTAGACCTGAAATACAAGGAATAAGATTGCTAGGCGCACTGTTGGTTGCATGTTTTCATATCTGGGGAAATGGCGTTTCTGGTGGTGTTGATGTTTTCTTTGTGATATCTGGCTATTTTCTTGGTTATAGTAAACTGAATCGCATCCGTCAATCAGAAAAATTTAGTGCGCATAATCATATTCAACGCTTTATTCAAAGAACAATTCCTGAAGTTATACTTGTTCTTTTATTTTGTTTTATTACAACGATCTTTATTCTCTCTCCAGTAAGTTGGAAAAATAATTTCAGCCATATCGTTGCTAGTGCGATTTATTTAGAAAATTACTGGCTGATTATCCGATCGAGTGATTATTTAGCACGAAATGAAAGTGTAAGCTTAGTCCAACATTTCTGGGCGATTTCAATCATTGCTCAGGTCTATGTCAGCTGGATTATCATCGTTAAACTGTCCAAATTTGGTGCCAATTTATTTAAGCTTAACCTGACCTTCTGTATGGTCGCTTTATTATCAATATTGTCTTTATGTTCATTTTGCTGGGGAATTTATTTTACATTTACTCAACCAGAAGCCGCCTACTTTGATCTCTTTTCTCGTTACTGGCAGTTTGCTGTTGGCGCAATCGCTGCTTTGGCTACAGCTAAAATTGCAAAATCTAGCACTGTTTTGGTTTCAATTGGATTTGCCCTGATTGTCTCTTGTGGATTTGTAGTTGGATCAGCATTTAAATTTCCCGGTTTTGCTGCACTATGGCCTGTTGCTGGTGCAATTTTAGTTTTGGTTTTTGCGCGAGGTCTTCAATCCAATTTAATCACAATTTTAAGTCACCCTTGGATTGTAAAAGGTGGTTTTTTGGGCTTTGGCGTTTATCTCTGGCACTGGCCTCTTTATATATTATATCTGCGAGTAACCAACAAGAATCCTGACATTCTTTCAGGGATAATCATTATCTGTTTGTCCTTCATTTTGGCTTGGTTGTCTTCAAAGATCACGTTACTTTTTTCAATTCATTCTCAAAATATCCAAAAGAAATCTCAAATTTTAGTATTTGGCTTATTTACGATCGCATTATGTAGCTTAATTTCTGAAAAAACAATTTCAAAATTTCCTGCCTTTGCAGATAAGGTTATGAGTCATTTTTATACAAGTAATATTATTCCTGGACCCTTATCAAAATCTTTAAATAGACCTGAAAGTAGTGTTCTTGGTTGTTTTATTGGCAAAGATGAAGCCGATATAAAAACATGTATTTTTAATGAAGATGGTAAAAACGGTTCGATTTATTTAGTGGGAGGTTCTCATGCCGATCATTGGTTACCGGCTTTACAGGAAATTATGCAAGAGAAAGACTTTAAAATTTATACATCAACAAAAGGTTCATGTACTTTTGCCAATACACAAGAGCGTTTTTTAGTTGAGAGAAATTTCAATGAATCGTGTATTGAATGGAATAATCAAGTCATGGCTGATATTCTAAAAACCAAGCCTAATTTGGTCATCGCAATTGGCACACGCATATTTAAAAATGCTGAAACTCCTTCGAACTTCAATGCTCAATCAACAACAGCGGTTAAAACGAACTCTACCATCATTGAAATGATACCTCCTGCTTATCTGAGCAACTTTAAAATTTTAAAAAACCATGGTATTGAGGTGTTAGCAATTCGGGATAACCCAGATATGAGCCGAAATATTCCAGATTGTGTCCATCAGCTGAATTATCAAGAAAGTGATTGCATTCAATTAAGGGAGGATAATTTGGATGATCAAGCATTTATTCAGCAGAAAAAAGCGGTAGAAGATTGGTTATATATTGCTGATCCAACTCCACACTATTGTGATGAAAAATATTGTTTTGCGGTGAAAGATAATATTATGATTTATCGTGATGCAGATCATTTGACTGTGGAATATGCGAAGACCTTAGCGCCTTGGTTAGACCACCAATTGAAGGCGGTTCATTTTTATCAATAATTGAAACTCAAGTGGTTTATATAGCTCAACTGCAAAAAGGCACGATGCTTCGATCATCGTGCTTTTAAAATGTTATTTCGTACCACGTATTAAAGTATTTCTTTAAAATGAAGCACAAGTGAGGGCTAGGGAGAGATTATTTTTTGATTTACGAAAAAAGTCAATAATTCATCAAATTATTGATTTAATATGAACATAACTATTAAGAAATAATATGCTTAACCAAAAACTACTATGATGGTGAACTGTAAATTATATAAAAATATGCTTGATTAAACGATGTTTACCTAGTCTGCCTAATTTACATTTAGCTAAATGCAGGCGATTTTACCATATAGAATTTGCTCATTATTTAAGGATATCCTATGCTTCAAAAAGCGTCTAAAATTGATTTTCCTATCCTTATTGATATTTGGGAAAGAACCGTCAGAGCTACCCATGACTTCTTACCTGAAGAGGAAATTGACAACTTAAAACCTTTAATTCTTCATGAATATTTTCTTCATGTATTACTTCATAAATACATTCAGGATGGACAAATCGTAGGTTTTATAGGAACAAGTAGTAATAACATAGAAATGTTGCTCATTGATCCTGACTTTCGGTCTCAAGGAATTGGACGGGTTCTTACTCATTTTGCAATTAAGGAATTAAACATTAAGCATGTAGATGTTAATGAGCAAAATCTTCAAGCACTTGGATTTTACAAAAAACTAGGGTTTAACGTTGCAAAGAGATCTGAATTAGATGGTCAGGGTAAACCCTATCCAATTTTGCATTTAAAAATTTAGTTGTTCTAAAAACTATAGAATAAAGTTTATTAAAAAAATAAATTATTATTTTAAATCAAAAACTTATCAACAAATTTATAGACATTTGCACCAATAGAGCTAACCTAGTGATTTCTAATGTTCCACAAAACCTGAAAATAATCTTTAAACAAAAAAGGAAGCTTCCGCTTCCTTCTTTAGATCTTTAAATAATCTTAGATACCATACTTCACACGATAATCTTCCATTTTCGCTAAAGCGTCTTTCTCACCTTTAGCCTCTAAATAGTTCATCAAATCTTTCATGGTAATTAAGGCATGCACAGGAATCTCTAGTTCTTTTTGCACTTCCTGAATCGCAGACAACTCGCCCTGACCTTTTTCCTGACGATCTAGCGCTACCAACACACCCGCAATTTTTGCACCGGCATTTTTCAAGATAGTGACTACTTCACGAATCGCTGTGCCCGCGGTAATCACATCATCAATAATCCAGACTTTTTTACCTTCAACCGAAGCACCGACTAAAACACCACCTTCGCCGTGATCTTTCGCTTCTTTACGGTTAAAACCCCAAGGCACACTCACGCCATGATTTTGCGATAAAGCAACAGCGGTTGCCGCCACAAATGGAATACCTTTATAAGCAGGTCCAAAAATCACATCAACATTTTCACATTGTGTTAGTTTATCTGCATAACCTGAAGCCAAGAGTGATAAGGCTTCACCGTCATTGAGTAAACCTGCATTAAAAAAATAAGGACTCACACGACCCGATTTTAAAGTAAACTCACCAAATTTAAGCACACCGCGTGATAATGCAAGTTCGATAAAATCTTGAGGGTTAAATTGAGCTGGCGATGTCATAAGGTGCTCCAAAATTCATTATGAGAGAGGTAAGACTTGCGCATGATACCAAAGAGTAGCTATCCAAGTGATCAAAAAATTCTAAGAGTCGTATCAATTAACGTAAATGGTCTACGTTCATCGGTAACAAAAGGCTTACTTGAATGGTTAGAACAATCAGAGGCCGATGTCGTGTGCATGCAGGAAAGTCGCATTACTCATGAGCAATGGACCGATAAATTCAAACCTGAAGGTTGGTATACACACTTATTCCCTGCTGAACGTGCAGGCTATGCAGGCACGGCCATTTATAGCCGTCTACCTTTTATATCGGTGACTGATGGTTTAGGTTTTGAACTTGCAGACAGCCAAGGTCGTTTTATTTCAGCAGAATTCGATTTAGGTTTAGGAAAATCTGCACATATTTGTTCACTGTATTTACCTTCAGGTTCATCGGGTGATGAAGCGCAAGCTCGCAAAGACCACTTCTTAGAAGAATATACAAAAATTTTAAAACAATGGCGTGATGAAGATAAATCGGTCATTGTCTGCGGTGATTACAACATCGTACATAAACGCATTGATATTAAAAACTGGTCAGGTAACCAAAAATCTTCGGGTTGTTTACCTCATGAACGTGCATGGCTTGATCATATTTATGATGACTTAGGTTATGTCGATACCTTCCGTGAAGTGCGTAAAGAAGCTGAAGTTTATTCTTGGTGGTCAAATCGAGGACAGGCACGTGCGAAGAACGTAGGTTGGCGGATTGATTATCATGCCTGCTCTCCCGACTGGAAAGACCGTACCGTCAATGCTTGGGTGTATAAAGACAATTGGTACAGTGATCATGCACCAGTGATTATTGACTATAAATTATAAGCAAATAATTGCTCAATCAGTGTACAACTGTATACTGAATGTGCGCTAATTACTCACAGCACTTGTCGAGTTTACTGATTTTTATTTAACAGACAAGCGTGCATTATTGTGGCACGGCACAGGGACATTGTCAGGATGACAACATAGGGACAGGAAGCCGTAGGATGAAAAGAAAATAAAGTGATTTTATTTTCGCATGGATGACAGACATTGGACGTTGCACAGAGACCCGCATAATCAGGATGATATAATGCGGGTTTTCTCTTTTATAGACTTTATTTTGTCAAAGCCAGTATGACTCAATACGCTGCCATTCCTTGTTTTGATCCAAATAAAACCACTCACACTCATCCAATGATGCTCAATGCTCTCTTCATTGAAACAATCAAATTCGCTTAATTAATGATAACTATAAGATATAAGACACTCATTACTTAATCATTTTTTCAGAAAAGTATTTATCGAATCATCATTTTATTATTACATCTAAATTAAGACTTCGAGCCTTGATTAATTTTTGTTAATCTCTGTTGAACGAAGAAGATATTTATTTGGAATACAAATGCTCAAAATTTATGGTATTAAAAATTGCAATTCAATGAAAAAAGCTTTTGATTTACTGGATCAACTCGGCTTGAAATACGAATTCCACGATTATAAAAAGCAAGCGATTGATGCAACAACAGTAAAAAACTGGCTTGACCAAGCAGGAGCTGAAGTTATTCTGAATAAGAAAGGAACAACGTGGAAAAAACTCAGTCCTGAAGAACAGATGCAAGCCACATCCAATGAAGAGCAACTCGTTGAGGCACTCATCCAACATACCAGCATGATCAAACGTCCTGTTTTAGACACAGGAAAAGGACTGATCGTTGGTTTTGATGAAAATGCATATAAGGCATTGGTTTAAATCAGTAGCGACCCCATTGAAAAAGCCTAGTGAAATCACTAGGCTTTTTTATCGGCTTATCAAATTCGATTAGTTCGCACGTACCCAAGTTTGGTTACGGCCTATTGCAGCAACACCAATGTAGCCACGTAATTCTAATTTTTTGCCATCCGCTGAGATCGCCCCTTTTAACTTATATGTTTTATTGTTTTTAGGGTCTAGGATTGTTCCACCCGCATAACTCCCATTACCAGAGCTTTTTAGACCTTTAACAATTGTTACACCTTTCAGCGGTTTATTTTGATAAAAACCTTCACATTTGGTACAAGCATTTTCTTCACCAGATGTTAAAACTGACTGGATACTTGCATTCAATGATCCATCTTTTTGCTCAGTAAATTTAACCAAAGCTTTCGGTTGCTTTGTCTTATCATCAATTGTTTTCCATACTGTTCCATTCAATGGATCAGCTGCATTGGCTAAAATTGATGTCACTGCTAATCCTAGAGCCAGCGCTAATTTTTTCATTGTTTTCAAATCCCTTATAAAAATTCATTTATAGTATTAAAAATACACAACAAATATGCAATCTATGAGTATGACTATTTAGTGTAAGCTCATAAATAATGTGAGTAAGTTGATTAAAAAATCAAAAAAACCTACCCAATACGGAAAAACCATGAAGATAAATCCACTATTTAAACAATATATTACAGAATCATTGTTAAAAACTAGCCTTCGTTTTCCCAGTCGTCTGAATCTTCCACCTACTGCTGTACGCATCGCACTTGAACAGCTCACCAAAATTTTGCCTTTGGCAAAAAATGTCCAAATTCGGCCATTACGCATAGCGGGTATTCGTGCTGAAGAAATTAAGCCTCAACCTGAAACAACACAGATGATTTTTCATATTCATGGTGGTGCTTTTTTCTTAGGTTCGCTGAAAACACATCGTGCATTTATGACGCAAATTGCTGTACGTACACAAATGCAAGTCCTACACATTGAATATCCGCTTTCACCTGAGAGCCGTTATCCTGATGCAAGTGATGCGATCTATGACGTTTATCAAATGCTTTTAGATCAAGGCATTCAACCTAAAGATATCATCCTGTCAGGTGATTCTTGTGGCGCGAATTTAGCACTGGCTTTGGCATTAAGATTAAAAGATGAAGACCCTAAGCAATTACCAAGTGGTTTAATTCTAATGTCACCTTTTTTAGATTTAACCCTCACCAGTGAATCATTACGCTATAACCAAAAGCATGATGCACTGTTATCTATCGAGGCTTTAGAGACAGGCATTGGCTACTATGTTCCTAAAAATGTTGATGTTTCAATTCCAGCAATATCTCCAATCTTTGGGGACTTTAAAGGATTACCCCCAACACTTGTACAGGTCGGCTCTAAAGAAATCTTATTGGATGATGCCACTCGTTTTGCAGATAAAGCCAAAGATGCCGATGTTGATGTGACTTATAAGTTATACACTGGCATGTGGCATAACTTTCAAATGTTTAGCGCTTGGTTTGATGAAGCCAAACAAGCTCTCTCCGATATTGCTGAATTTGCACATAAATTAGATGTCACTTAAAACTCTAAGCGTTTTAAATGACCGCTAAAATTTTTTTCAATTGTTCCCATTTTTAAGATTGAATACCAGACAACACTGACATAGGAAATCGTCAGTGTTCTCCTTTCATGCCTCATTTTTTTATTCTCGCCCCTAGAATAAATCATAGAAAAAATTTCAATACGCTTGTATAAAATTTGATTAATTTCAAATTTAAGTAGCAATTATGCGCCACGCATCACATTAAAATATTTTTATATTTCAATATTTTATACAATTTATAAATTGAATCTAAAGCTTATTATTGCTATGCTTTTAATTGAAAAAAACAATGATACAAAAAAGAATCAAATAGGCGGTTGTACGAATGAGAACCAAAATCTACTCCGAAAGAAAACGTAAGATTTACTCCTTCTTTAAAGACATTATCCATCATAGTTTCTTATCGCCATTTCTGTTTAAAAAACCCAAAGCAGATTTGCTCGAAATGGATCCTCTAACAGGTCTATACAATCAATTTGCGATCAATAGATACTTAAAAGAACTCACCCCAAATATGAGTTGTCACTATGCGATCGTGCTTTTAAATTTGGATAATTACGTAGAAGTGCAATCAAAATACGGAATTAAAGCAGCGCAGAAATCTTTGATTAAAACAGCGTCCATTTTGACAAAAAATATTCGTGACACTGATCTGGTGGGACGTTTTGGAGAACATGAATTTATTCTAATTCTCTATAACATTGATTTAGAACATGCAAATCAAGTGGCTAAACGTTGCTTAGATCTGATTCAAAATGACATCGTTCATTTCAATGTAAAATCAATTCCGTTACAAGCCAGTGGTGGCGTATCTGTTTCGGCACAAGACTTGGTTAGCGATAAAGTGCTTCAACAAGCAGATCAAGCCTTATTTTTAGCAAAATCGAGTGGTTATAATCAATTGCGTGATCAAACTGCAATATTTACTTAAGTGATGATCAGCCCCAAATTCCCAATAAAAAAGCGGTCAAATGACCGCTTTTTTATTTTTTCTATACACTTAGAATAAATAAGAGATTCCAAGACCGCCGTTATAGCTCTTATTTGAACCTTGTAAATCGACCCCAATACTTGCATCAAGTTGGGCACGGTCACTCAATGCATAAATTAAACCTGAACCTAGACCATATTCATAATCTTGACTTTCAGCTTTACGATACACAAGTTGTGAATAGCCTGATAATGGACCTGCGATTTTATAACCCAAGGTTGGCACTGCGGTCACAGCCCAATCACTGTTCTGAACTTCGTATTTCATGGTGATGCCTGTGGTCAGGCCTTCGCTGTACTTGTAGTTCACAGATGAAGCGAGCATATAAATATCATCATGGGCAGTAAAACCATCATTGCCTGTAGCAATTAAAGCTTGTGCTAAAACAGCCATGGTCAATTTATCGTCTTTTAAGTCAATCGATTTTTTTAGACCAATCGTGACATCACCAAGACCATCATCTTCAAAATGCTGTCCTTGGAAGCGAGTTTTACTCCATGCGGGCCCATCCCAACCAAGACGTAATTCTAGACCGTCCATTAAGCCTGTACGTAAAAGCATATCCGCTTTTAAGCTGGTTTGATTGCCCTTATCTCCAGTCAAAGTTCTGAACTCTTGATACTGTGCAGTTGGTAAAGCTTGTTCCCATGCCAATCGCCCAACAGGGGTAGTTGTGGTACTAAAACCATCCCCAGGGCGGTCAAACTCAAAATCTGCTGCCATACTGTACATGCTATGCATGCTTGCAGTGACAGCGAATACTAATGTTGTTTTTTTCAATATTGTCATGAGAACACTCAAATTTAAGTTATTTCTTTGGTCATTTTAGCACCACGACTACGTAATAGTTCTAACGTATCTTTTTCTTCAGGTAATGCCTGTGACCAATCAATCTTATCAAAATCACAGTCGAAAAATAAATCACTTATAGACGTAAGGATAGTTTTACCCTCTTCATCTTTGGTATTTGGATCAACATTTTCATCAAGCAAGCGCTTTACAGCGGGTGCACATGCAGCACTTGCAGCATCCCAAAGAGGTCCATAACATTCTTCTGCATCCCATAAATGGAAATTGGCTTTAGCTTGAATCAAAGCGTCTAAAATATCTAAATGGATTTGTAAGTCTTTTTGTTTCTGTTCTTCACTGAGTGGTTGCTCTGCTTCATGCGCTTCACAAATCTTTTCCCACCATTGAAACAAAGTATCCGACCATACCGATACCGCAGGTCCTTTTTCAGGATCGATAAAATTTGGATCAAGACCATCTGCCAACAGGCGTTGAACCTGAGCAATATCAAGTTCTTCTAAGGCCTGTAAAAACACTTGTTGTTGAGCTGTTAGCATGTCTTTGTCTCACTAAATATTAGATTGATATTATGCCTAAAATTCATCAGTTTTTTTTATTGTATTGATCATAAACATAAATTTTAATTTATAAAAGCGTCAGATATTGTCCAATCTAAAAAAGTAAATAAAAGTTTGATGCTATACAAAACAAAAAAGCCCCTCAAGGGGCTTTTTTTAAATCATGCTTCATCTACATCAGCATCAGCCAGCTCTAATGGCCCACCACGCGGGTTATCTTTTTTCTCAAAAGCATGTTTTAAACTTCGTTTCAAACGGTCAATTGCACCATGAATCGCTGTGTCTAGGTTATGACCTCTATGATTGACCACCACAGGCTTAAGTCCTGCAGGTCTTGCCTCGATCATACAACGAATATCATCGGCACCACCCTTTTCACCATTTTCATCGCTCAAATGCACAGAAAAATGGGTGATTTTCTCTGTATGGCGTTGAAATTCTGCACTTAGTTCTGCACGTACATACTCGATTAAACGCTCACTATTTTGAATATTTTTATCTGTACGGATTTCAATGTTCATAAATATCATCCTCTTTTCTATATTTGAATCATTTTTGTGCAAAACTTCTATCTTGGCACGTTTGTCGCTTGCTTTTATCTCGGTTCGAACATCTTCAATTTCTTTTGGAATTTATTCCTCCGTTTTGAATGATGAACACTATTTTTGAGTCTTCAGAATGGTGTTCTTATACTTTGAATATCGGACTTAACTCGAAAATTTGCAAGTAGTATTTTTAAAAAGTGATCAAAAGGATACCCATTGTGACAAGTACTTACTTACGTGGTCAGGAACTGATAGACGCGATCCAAAATGCACCATATTCACGCGATTTAATTGGCTATCATGGTCAACCTGTGCATCCAAAGTGGCCAAATGGTGCACGTATTGCCGTTCAATTTGTACTGAACTATGAAGAAGGTGGAGAAAATCACATCGAACATGGCGATGCAAGTTCTGAACAATTTTTATCAGAAATCATTGGTGCAGCCAGTTTTAATGACAAACATATGTCGATGGATTCGATGTACGAATATGGGTCACGTGCAGGTTTTTGGCGCATTCACAATGAATTTAAATCGCGTCAGTTACCCATGACTATTTTTGGTGTCGGGATGGCTTTGGTGCGTAACCCGTACGTGGTCGAAGCTATACAAGAAGCAAATTATGATGTGGTCTCGCATGGTCAGCGCTGGCTTCATTATCAACACATGGACATAGAAACAGAACGCCAACATATGGATCAAGCCATCAGTGTATTAGAAACCCTCTTTGGTCATGCTCCAATTGGTTGGTACACAGGGCGAGATAGTCCAAACACGCGACAACTTTTGGCGGAATTTCCTCAAATTCAATATGACTCAGATTACTATGGCGATGACCTGCCTTTTTGGACAACGCTGACCAATACACAAGGTGAATCACGTCCACATTTGATTATTCCTTATACCTTAGACACGAATGATATGAAGTTCAGCTCACCAGGTGGTTTTAATCATGCAGATCAGTTTTATCAGTATCTAAAAGATGCCTTTGATGTGCTGTATGCAGAAGGTGATACGAGTCCGAAAATGCTGTCTATCGGCATGCATTGCCGTCTTTTAGGGCGTCCAGCTCGCTTTAAAGCCCTACAAAAGTTTTTAGACTATGTTCAATCGCATGAAAAAGTTTGGATTTGTCGTCGTGGCGATATTGCACAGCATTGGTATGAACATTTTCCTCCTTAAAACGACGCTCTAAATCTTCAATAAAGAGAACATTTTACTGTTCTCTTTTTTTGTGCATTTTCATCTAAATATTCAAATAAAGCTGAATTGGCACTGATCTTGCAAATTTATCTCATAAATTCAATTTTGAGATGTTTACCTTGTTGCTGTCCGAATTTAATCAAAACAATGAAAGTGAAATCAAAAGCTTACTCAAACAATGTGTTCATATAGAGCGCTGGGCGACTGAGATTGATCAACGTCGACCTTTTGATTCTAAAGAAGAATTGCTTGCCTATGCTTCAGAACAAACCAAGTCTTGGACTTGGGATGAAATTTTAGCTGCATTAAATACCCACCCTCGCATTGGTGAGAAAAAAGCAAAAGTAGCATTGAGTGAAAAAGAACAAGTTTTTTCAGATCGTGAACAAAGTGCCTTGAGCCAAGACGAAGAAACTTTAGTTGCGATTTATGAAGGCAATGTCGCGTATGAAAAAAAATATGGCTACATCTTTCTGATCAAAGCATCAGGTTTAAGCAGTGAAGAGATTTTAACGGCGTTGAAATACCGCTTAGCCAATGATCCAGAAATTGAAAAAAGAATCGTTCATCAACAACTTTTAGAAATTGCCTTACTGCGATTATCACAGGAGGTCCAAGCATGATCAGTACACATATTTTAGATACCCATTTAGGCAAACCTGCAGCCAATGTCACCATTCGCTTATACAACGCTCAAGGTCAATGTCTGGCGACCTCACAAACCAATGATGATGGTCGTATCAGTGACTTTGGTTTATCTAAATTTGTAGTCGGTGATTACAGTCTTGAATTTGAAATTGCTGAATATTTTCATCGTTTAAATACCCAGACCTTTTTCCCTAAAGCAGTCATTCATTTTAGCGTTAAGGATGCCCAACAGCATTATCACATTCCTTTATTGATCAGCCCTTATGCCTATTCGACCTATAGAGGCAGTTGATGCAAACGCTAAATCAGGCATTTTTATAGATAAGTTATTTACAAGAGTAATTAAAACAAAAGATTGAGGGAATAAACCATGACTGAACATGAAAAAACAATCTCTCCCGAACATGAATATTTAGGTGCAGGCAAAAGTGCAGCCTATGGATTACAGCATGTACTGACCATGTATGGTGGCATCATTGCGCCCCCTCTTATTGTCGGCACAGCAGCAGGCTTAAATGCTGTAGAAATAGGATTACTCATCGCGGCGGCCCTGTTTGTGGGTGGCTTAGCAACAATCTTACAAACAATTGGCGTGAAATATATTGGTGCTCAATTGCCCCTTGTTCAAGGTGTCTCCTTTGCTGGAGTTGCGACCATGGTCGCCATTGTTACCACTGGCGGTGGCTTACAAGCAGTTTATGGCGCTGTGATTGTCGCGTCACTTATCGGTTTTTTCTTGGCACCTTATTTTTCAAAAATCATTCGCTTTTTCCCACCCGTTGTTACAGGCAGTGTGATTACTATCATTGGTTTATCACTTTTACCCGTTGCTGTACGCTGGATGATGGGTGGCAATAAAACTGCACCAGATTGGGGAAGTATTGAAAATATTGGGCTGGCTTTAGTCACTTTGGCAATTGTAATTGCGCTGAATCTTTCTCGTCATGCAGCGATCCGTCGCTTATCCATTCTATTGGCCATCGTGATTGGAACGATATTGGCATTCGTTGCTGGTTTTGGTGATTTTAGTAAAGTGGCTCAAGGCAATTGGTTCCAAGTCCCACACTTTTTTGCTTTTGGCATGCCAACCTTTGAAGTCACAGCCATCATTTCTATGCTGATTGTAACACTGGTGATAATGACAGAAACCACAGCAGACATTATTGCTGTTGGTGAAATCGTTGAAACAGATGTCGACTCAAATCGTATTTCCAATGGCTTACGTGCCGATATGTTGTCGAGTGCTGTTGCGCCTATCTTTGGCTCTTTCATGCAAAGTGCTTTTGCACAAAATGTTGGTTTGGTTGCCATTACAGGTATTAAAAGTCGTTTTGTAGTGGCCGCGGGCGGCATGATTTTAGTTGTACTTGGACTGTTGCCTATTATGGGGCGTTTTATTGCTGCCATTCCTGTTCCAGTACTAGGTGGAGCAGGTCTAGTTCTGTTTGGAACCGTTGCCGCAAGTGGTATTCGAACATTGGCAAAAATTGATTATAACGACCAAAGAAACCTGATTATTGTGGCGACGTCAATCGCTGCAGGCATGATCCCAATTATTGATCATTCATTTTATGCAGACTTTCCAAAATGGGTACAAGTGCTGTTTCACTCAGGCATTAGTTCTACCTGTTTAATGGCGATTCTGTTGAATTTTATCTTCTATCATCTTGATTTTATTAAACCTAAGCAAATAGTGAATAAAGAGCAAATTATTGACTCCCATCACAAAATTTAACAAACGGTAAAATTTTTAAGTTAATTATGCACTTAATTTGAATATTTTACATAAATTGGCTTTATTTTTGCATCAATGTTGGTATTCTTTCCAACGCTTTCTCAGGGGTAATATTGAATGAAATTCAATCAAATCATCGCAACATGTGCTCTGGCATCAGCGGCTTCTCTCTCTCAAGCCGCGCCGATTTGGCAAGACTTCAGTGTAAGTGCTCTTTATGGCTCAAACTATGAGTTGGGCTCTGAAGATCGCACTACAGTAACATTCGAATACACAGCAAAATTTAAATACGCAGATTTATTCTTCTTTAATGATCATCAGTGGGAAGATGATACTCAGACCAACTATTTTGAATTTTCACCACGCTTTAGTTTAGGTGCAATTTCGGGGAAAAAATTAGAGTTTGGCCCAATTAAAGACGTACTTGTTGCCACCACATGGGAATCAAATAACTCAGGTGTGAATTTTGACAATTTCTTATACGGTATTGGATTTGATTTAGCCATTCCTAAATTCCAATACGCACAATTAAATTTCTATAAAGCCAATAATGAACTGGGTAAAGATGACTATCAAATGACATTTGTCTACGGTATTCCATTTAAAATTGGCAATGAAGAATTCTTGGCTGATGCGTTCCTAGATTGGTCTACAGGTGAAGGACCAGATCATGCCAGCGAACTGAACTGGACCAGCCAATACAAATGGAACGTCGGTAAACATATCTCACCTAAAACTAAATTATATGTGGGTGTAGAACACTCCGTTTGGAACAACAAATTTGGTGTACCAGGCGTGCGACAAAATGATGTCAGCGCCTTAGTCAAATATCATTTCTAAGTTTAAAAAATTTGATTGATACCTTAAAAAAGCAAGACTCTGGTCTTGCTTTTTTATGCAAAAAAATAAAATATGATAAAAAACGAATTTAAAGTTTATGTCCTATTGTATACGCCCTGCAGAGTTTCAAGATCTGCAATCGATCCAAACCCTATATAACCATGAAGTGCTCAATGGTATGGCGACTTGGAATAGTGAGGCAAAAGACCTTGCGCATTTCAATGCATGGTTCCAGCAATTACGTCAAAATCACTTTCCACTATTTGTCATAGAAACTGAGCAAAGCCATGAAATCATTGGGTTTGCAGACTATTCAACATTTCGAGCTATTACAGGTTTTAGCAATACTGTAGAACATTCTGTATTTATTGCACCACAATATGCAGGTTTAGGTGTAGGCACAAAACTTTTAAAACATCTGATTGCACACGCCAAAGCTCAAGGTCTTCATATCATGGTCGCAGCCATCGATCATGAAAATATCGGTTCGATACGTTTGCATGAAAAGTTAGGCTTTAAACAGACTGGATATATGCCTGAAGTAGGGCAAAAATTTGGGAAATGGCGTGATTTGGTGCTGATGCAACTTTGTTTATCTGATTCATCAAAATTGGAATGACCTAAAAACAAATTAAAAAAAAAGGGACTTACGCCCCCTGCTGAAAAGCTGCATGTTGCATTCATTATTATTTTAATTTTTCCAATACGTATTTTTATGATTTCAATACGTTTTCATTAATCCAATGGATTGCCAATAATATTGCCAATAATCCCTTTCATAATATGTGGTCCTTGTTCCTTACGTAGGTCGTCATACCATTCTTTAGTCACCTGCTCATCTTTCATATGGGTGACATCACAACGTTTACGTGCACGTAACACCATTTCACGGGTACGTTCATTACGTTTATCTTGATAACGTTTTAACGCATCTTTGATTCCTAATGTATTGATTTGCAAAGAGCGTGCCAGATAGATTGCATCTTCCATCGCTTGGCAACCGCCTTGTCCAATGTCTGGGGTTGTGCTGTGTGCTGCATCACCAACGATCACCACATTGCCTTTATAGAAATCAGCAAAAGGTTCGATATCATGAATTTCGACACGATTGGTCCGTTGCTCATCAATCCGATCAATCAAGTTTTGGACCTGTGAACACCAGCCTTGAAAATAACCCTTCAATAAGATTTTGTATTCTGAGCGATTGTTCTCTAATCCAACAGGTAATGGCACATCAAAAAAGAAATAGAAACGATTGCCTGCTACAGGCATGAGTGATGCACGTTTACCTTCACCTACAAATGTCGTCCATTGATCTGCAGGGGCAAGATCGTCTGCTATATCGACCAAACCATTCCAGTTTACATAACCTGCATAACGGCGTTCCACCTGTTCACCCAGCACATAAGCACGGGTAATGGAATGTGTTCCATCTGCACCGATCAGCAAATCTGCCTGAATTTCTGAATTATCCGCAAATTTGACAGTGACTTTTTGTCCATCATCATGCAGAGATACCATACGTTTGCCCAAATGGATGTCTTCACGTCCAAATTCATCCATCAGCATATTTTGTAGTTCTGCACGTGAGACGGGATACGGTCTTTGTCCCACTTCTTCAATCAATGGAGATAAACTGAATTGCGTCATAACATCGCCAGTCAGGCCATCCACATAAGCAAGGTTGTCCATTTGCCCACCTAACTTGGCAATTTTTTCAGTCAATCCTAAATAATTCAGGCATTTCACACCATTTGACCATAAGGAGATTGCGGCACCAACAGGTAAAATTTGTTCTGCTTGTTCATAGATGGTCACTTGATGCCCAAACTTTTTGAGTGCAATACCCGTTGTTAAGCCACCCATGCCTGCACCAATAATGGCGATTTCCATCTACTTTCTCCTTGTTTTAAATAAATACTCCCTGTTAAAAAGCGAAAAACGTGCCATTTAAGAAAAATTGCCTGAACTTTATTAAAAGTTGGCACAAGCTATGCATTTTAATTACGCCCAATGCATTGTTTTTGTGAATGCATCAACAGGAAAAAGCCTGTTTTAGAACACAAATGAATGATGATTTAAAAAATTAAGATGGAAGACTTAAATGGCAACACTATTTGCACCAACTTTTGAAATCCCTGCACAATTACAGCAACTCACCAACTTAGCCGATGATCGAATTGGTGCAAAAATAATTGAATGTTCAGATGATTTTTTCGCTGAAGCAAAGCGTATGTTGCAATTCGAAGCCCCTATTTTTGTTGAAGATAAATTCGATGATCATGGCAAATGGATGGACGGATGGGAAACACGTCGTAAACGTCATGCTGGTTATGATTGGGCAATTGTACAATTTGGCGTTGCAGGCAAAATTAAAGCTTTAGATATTGATACGACTTTCTTTAGTGGCAACTATCCTGCTTCTGCCTTGGTTGAAGCGTGTTATGCACCAAATGGTGACTTAAGCACCGTAGAGTGGCATCAAATTTTACCAAATAGTATATTAGGTCCAAGTCAGCATCATCTGTTTGACGTTCAATCTGAGCAAACCTTTACCCATATTCGTTTAAATATTTTCCCCGATGGCGGTGTGGCTCGCTTGCGTGTTTATGGTGAAGTGCAAATTCAAGTCAGCAATGTATCGGAAACTTTAGATTTGCTGGCACTACAAAACGGCGGTCGTGTGATTGCTTACAGTGATGCGCATTTTGGCCATCCACGCAATTTAATTAACCCTGGACGTGGCATCAATATGGGTGATGGTTGGGAAACCAAACGTCGTCGTGCACCTGGTTTTGACTGGTGTATTTTGGCATTGGGCAAAGCAGGTAATATTGAAAAAATTGAAATTGATACCGCACATTTTAAAGGCAACTACCCTGCGGAAGTATCCATTCAGGCAACCTATATTGAAAATGCCACAGATCCGCAATTGATTCCGCAAAGTATGTTCTGGCCATTCCTACTTGAAGCCCAAGCCATGCAAATGGATCATATCCATACCTTTATTACCGAGATTTTAAAACACGAAAAAATTTCACATATCCGCGTGAATATGATTCCAGATGGTGGCATTAGCCGTATTCGCCTATGGGGTAAAATTGCTTGAATCTGATCTTTATTGACAATACTGGACTGAAAATTAAGACCGATTAAATCAAAGGCATTTTCCAATTTATACTCAATTTGAAAATGCCTATGCAAAAAAATGGCCCATTTAATATGAAAAGAACGATTCAAATTGAAACTTTAACGATTGAAAACTTTGCTCCATTCGGTGAAGTCATTTGCTGTACTGGTCATGATTTTTTTCATATTAATGATGCGCATACCGAACGCTATCATGCCATTGTCGAAACAGAAATTGTGGGTGAGGCGAAGGCAGGCATCAGTATTTTCCGCAACATTAAAAGTACGACCATACCGTTCGAAATTTCAATGTTAGAACGTCATCCCAACGGATCACAAGCGTTCATTCCTATGAAAGAACAAGCATTTTTAGTGGTCGTTGCACCCAGTTTGGATGCTGAAAAGCCTGATTTAAGTCAGTTAAAAGCTTTTATCACGGATGGTTCGCAAGGGGTGAATTATCGTGCTGGCACTTGGCATCATCCACTTTTAACATTAGAGAGTCCGAGTGATTTTGCGGTGGTGGATCGTATTGGTACTGGACATAATTGTGAGGTGTTTCAGTTTGGTGAACCCGTGATGATTCAACAATAGCAAACTGAAAAATGAATAAAGGCATACCCAAAATTTGACAATGGATATGCCTTTAATACTGAATGTTGTATTAAGCCACGACCATATATTCTTCGTCTGCCACAGACGTTGCAAATTCTTCCATACGTGTAATGAGTCCATTTTTCACGGTATAAATTTGCACCCATTTTTGTGCGAAAAAGCCTTCCTCACCATCAATGGTAAATTTTTCTTTACCTTGTACCACAATGGTATCGCCTTGTTGCGTGGTTTTGAGAATATCGAAATATTCAACATGCATGGTATTGAAATTAGTCGCAAAAAATTGGGTTACACCTGATTTTCCTTCAAAACGTAATGAAGGTAATTTTTGTGAACCATGGTGAATCCAGACGGTATCATCAGATACAGTTGCTACAGCCTGTTCAAGGTTTTGACTTTTAAAGGCTTCAAACATTGTGTCGACTATTGTGTGTTCTAATACGTCGTTTGTCATAATAAACTCCAATTTTTTAATAAGATTTATATTGAAATCGAGCTTAATACGATCAACGGGAAAGAATCACTATCAGGATGTATAGTCAAAATGATGAAATTTGATTAACTTAGAAGATATCTATCACTTTAAATATGTAAATAATGAAAACAACACTACTCTCCATACCTTTCTTTCTATTTTCTATACAGAGTGTTTATGCAAATACGACTGAACAAGACATAAAACAGAAATGTGCCCAAGTGAAGCAATATGCTCAACTTGGCAAAAAATTCTATGATCAAAAACAATATTCGAAAGCTTTAGAACAGTTTAAAGATCAAGCGGCGTGGAGTTCATTTTGTTTATATAATCAAGATATCAGTGGCACTAAACTCACTGAAAACGATGTGGTGATTGCCAATAATAATGTCGGTTTAACTTATGCAAAACTAAATAAACCGCAATGGGCTAGAGCTTGGTATTTGAAAGACAAAGAGGCTAAATCGAGCCAATTTAATTTAAGCCAATTACCTCAACCAAAATTATCCACTGATTTATCTGGCACCTATGTCAATTCTGCAGGTTTTGGTCAATGGAATACCATTAAAGTCTCAAAAAAGAAAATAAGTTATGACCTTTCTTTCGAGGGTCTTTATTTTCCACCTTATGGACTCATTTCTGGTCCAAATTTAGGTGAATTTGATACATCGATGTCTTTAAAGCAAAAGCATGCGACATATCAGTATGAAGATTGCAAAATCACTTTAGATTTCAAATTTAAGCCCGCTGAAGGTCATGTGATTACAGTCAAGCAAAATGAATCTCAAAGTGGCTGTGGATTTGGACACAATGTTTGGGCGAGTGGTCAATATTTAAAAGTTGAGAAATAGCTTATTTATCATCAGCTAGCCTCTTAAATTTTCCCTCTTTTATGCTTTAATACATTTAAAATTATTAAACATAATCAGGGGGATAAATGGCTAAATTTTTAAACACCAGTGCGACAAACTTTTATTTAGAAGAGCTTATTAAAAACGCAAAAGAAAGACTTATATTAATTAGTCCTTATCTACGATTAAATGATCGGATTAAAGAACTTCTAGAAGATAAAAACCGTCTAAAAATCGATATTCGTATTGTTTATGGAAAAAGTGATTTACATCCAGACGAGATTAAGTGGATGCAAAAATTGGACTATGTTCGCTTAAGTTTCTGTAAAAATTTGCATGCCAAATGCTATATGAATGAAGCTGAATGCATCATTTCAAGTTTGAATCTTTATGAATTCAGCCAAGTGAATAACAATGAAATGGGAATTTCAGTTCGTAAATATGAAGATGACGATGTTTTCAAAGATGCCTATGAAGAGGCTCAACGCATTATCCGAATTAGCGATGAAGTTCGAATAACTTTAGATGAAGTAAAAGTGGAACAGGAACTTGCTGAAGCATCACAGAATGAAGAGAGTGAATCGAATAATTTCTCAAAATTAACCACTTCAAAACTTGCTGCTAAATACAAATTAAAAACCAATGATTTATTAGATAAATTTGTACAAAAAGGTTTTCTAACACTCAGTGAAAATGGCAAACACTTTATTACAGACTTAGGTAAATCTGTCGGCGGTGAGTTTAGATCAAGTCAATATGGTGGTTATTTCCTTTGGGATGAAAACACTGAAATTTAGAATTTAAAACCCTCTCCTTTCAGGAGAGGTAAAATTAATCCCTCCAAACCTCCCTTCTTGCGCATTGATATAAAGCAGTGCTTGTATCTCGCTCAGGGAGGCTTTAAAACCTAAATCGCCACTAAATCCTTAATGCCCTTCTCTGGCATTTCACTGCCAACACCTTGTGCAATCACCTGCCCACGTGCCATGACCGTATAACCATCGGCAAGTTCTTCGGCAAAGTCATAAAACTGCTCCACCAGAACAATCGCCATTTCCCCACCATCGGCAAGTTTACGAATCACTTTACCAATGTCTTTAATAATCGACGGCTGAATGCCTTCTGTCGGTTCATCTAAAATCAGTACACGAGGCTCCGATGCCAAAGCTCTTGCAATTGCCAGTTGCTGTTGCTGACCACCCGACAAATCTCCCCCACGGCGATGCTTCATTTCATCCAGCACAGGAAAAATTTCATACAAATGCTCAGGCACTTTTTTGGTTTTTGCGCCTTTAAATTTCGCCATGCCAATCAGAATATTTTCTTCAACGGTTAAAGTCGAAAAAATATCGCGACCTTGTGGCACATAAGCCAAACCTGCACGCACACGTTGCTCAGGACTCATTTTCGAAATGTCTTTGCCATCGAGCAAAATTTGTCCAGATTTAATCGGTAAAATCCCCATCAGACATTTTAACAAGGTGGTTTTACCCACGCCATTGCGCCCAAGCACAACAGAGCATTCACCCACAGGCGCAGATAAAGACACATCTCTTAAAATATGACTGCCACCATAAAACTGATTGACGTCTTTGACTTCTAACATGGTTTACTCCTTAACGCCCTAAATATTTTTCAATCACGTCTTCATTGGCTTGTACTTCTGCCAATGTACCTTCAGCTAAAATTGCGCCCTGAGCCAAAACCGTGACTTTTTCACTAATGGTGTCAATAAAACTCATGTCATGCTCCACCACCACCAAGGTATGGTTTTTCTTCAGTTCTAAACACAATTCTGCGGTACGTTCAGTTTCAGCATCGGTCATACCTGCCACGGGTTCATCTAGCAGAATGAGCTTGGGACGTTGCATCAGTAACATGCCAATTTCTAGCCACTGCTTTTGACCGTGTGATAACAAACCTGCTGGTTTATTGACGAATTCCTGCAAACGGATTTGCGTCAAAGATTCATCCAGTGCATTTTGCGCATCAGGATCGAGTTTGCTAAAAAAGCTTTTACGTACCTGTTTATTTTTCGGTGCTGCCAGCAGTAGATTTTCCATCACTGTGAAGTTTTCAAATACGGTCGGTTTTTGGAATTTACGGCCTATACCTGCTTCGGCAATTTCTTCGGTGCTCATTTTGGCAAGATCATAGTTTTGACCAAAAAATGCCGTACCTTCGGTTGGACGTGTCTTGCCTGTAATCACATCCATCAAGGTGGTTTTGCCTGCACCATTGGGTCCAATGATGCATCGTAATTCACCTTCTTTGATGTAAAGCGACAAATCATTTAAGGCACGGAAAGAATCAAACCAAACACTGACTTTTTCTAAATACAGTGCAATACCATGGCTAAAGTCAGGACCCGCTTCTTTTAAGCGACCATAACCTTCACCCAGTTGACCGCCATGTTGTTGTGCATTTAAGCCTAAATCTGACATTTAGTTTTTCTCCTTTTTAAAGCGGTCGAATAAGCCAATCACCCCTTTTGGAAGGAAAATGGTCACCACAATAAACAATGCACCCAAAATCAGTAACCAAGCTTCTGGATAAGCCACCGTGAAATAGGTCTTCACGCCATTGATAAGCCCTGCACCTAGAATTGGTCCAATAAGTGTGCCTCGCCCGCCTGCCGCGACCCAAACCGCCATTTCAATCGAGTTCACAGGATTCATTTCACTTGGGTTAATAATCCCCGCCTGTGGCACATATAGCGCACCTGCAATCCCTGCAATCACCGCTGACAGCACCCAAGCAGAAAGCTTGTACCAAAGCGTGCGATAACCCAAATATTGCAAACGGTTTTCACTATCACGAATTGCCCCAAGCACTCGCCCATAAGGCTTATTCATGAGATGACGCAAACCAATGAAACACAGTAATAGTGTGAGTGCTGTAACGAAGCACAACGTTGCCCGCATAGATGCAGAAGTAATATCCATGCCTAAAATGGTTTTAAAACCTGTGAATCCGTTGTTACCGCCAAAGCCTGTTTCATTACGGAAAAATAACAGTGCTGCAGCGAAGGTCATCGCTTGAGTAATAATGGAGAAATACACGCCTTTAATTTTGGAACGGAAGGCAAAAAAGCCGAAGATAAAAGCAATAATTCCAGGAACTAAAATCACTAATGCTAAAGCCCACCAAATATGCTGAGTACCGATCCAATACCACGGTAACTCCGTCCAACTCAGGAAGCGCATAAAATCAGGGAGCCCATCGCCTGCTGACTCTCGCATTAAGTACATACCAAAAGCATAACCACCAAGCGCGAAATATAAACCATGGCCTAAACTTAAAATGCCGGCATAACCCCAAACCAAATCCAGTGCCAATGCCACCAAAGCCATACACATGATTTTGCCAATCAAAGTGATCCAATAGGCTGATAGATGAAATGCTGATTCTGCTGGAAGTAAATGCAACCAAGGCAATATGAGCAAGATAGCAAAACACACAGCTATTGCAACAGCGCTCCATGGTTTATCGGATAGTAATGATGTGATTTTCATTGTTATTACTCCACAAATCGACCTTTAATGGCGAATAAACCTTGTGGACGTTTTTGAATAAACAAAATCACAAGAACCAACAGTACAATTTTGGCAAGCACGGCACCGATGCCTATTTCGAGCACCGTACCACTGATACCCAGACCCAATGCAGCCAGTACAGCACCCCAAACTTGCCCTACACCACCTACAACCACGACCAAGAAGGCATCAATAATATAGTTTTGACCCAAATCTGGTCCGACGTTGCCGACTTGTGCCAAAGCACATCCCGCAAGTCCTGCCAAACCTGAACCCAGTCCAAATGCCATCATGTCAATTCGGCTAGAGCGAATACCGACTGCACGTGCCATTTGGCGGTTCTGCGTGACTGCACGAACAAATAAACCAAAACGTGTTTTATTGATGAGATACACGAGTAGCAACAGCACCACAATGGTGAATGCAATAATCGCGATACGGTTATACGGCAGGATTAAACTTGGTGTGACTGAGATACCTCCAGATAGCCAAGAGATATTCGACACTTCGACATTTTGTGCGCCAAAAATCATTCGTACCAATTGCATCAGAATCAAACTCACCCCGAAAGTTGCCAGCAACGTTTCGAGTTGACGGCCATACAGCGGGCGAATCACAGTACGTTCGATCAGCATGCCAATAAGCGCACTGACAATAAATGCCGCTGGAATCGCTGCAATGAGGTACCAATCGACATAGCCCGCCAAATGCGTTTTGAATAAACTTTGAATGACATAAGTGGTGTAAGCACCAATCATGATCAGCTCACCATGTGCCATATTAATGACACCAAGCAAACCATAAGTAATGGCAAGACCTAAAGCAGCGAGCAGTAAAATGCTGGCTGTACTTAAACCTGAAAAGACATGCCCAGACCATTCACTGGCTTGAATACGGGTTTTGATACTGCCTTTGGCATCTAGCAATGTCGCTTTAAGCTCAGGATTTAAATTGGGTTGTTCTAAACTCTGTTCTAGCAATGCCAATACATCTGGACGGTTTGAATCTTTCAGCACTTTCGCTGCTTGAATTTTCACTAAAGGATCAGTGCTTTCAAAATCCATACGTGCTTTGAGTTGTGCTAGACGTGCTTTGACCTTGTTGTTGTTTTCATTTAGATACAACGTATTGATCTGTTTAAGATCAAGTTCACCGATATTATTTTCCATAATATCAATGGCATCTAAACGTTGGCTGACATCTTCAGACTCAAGTTTGGCTTTTGCTTGACCATAGCTTAAGGCTTTTCGAAGGGTATTCACCAAAGTGACTTGATTTAAATCTGCTGGCCAAGTCTCAATGACTTTTTCATCGGGATAGCTCAATAACTGATCTTCACCTTTTAAAATATAGGTGTGTCCTGAACTGTCGGTATACAGTTCATTTTGATCAATATACGCCACAAGTTTGTCTAACTCTTCGATACTTGCAGGCCAGTTATTCAGCATATCGCGACGTTTTGCAAAGTCACCGCGAACAAATTGTTGTATAGCATCTCCAGTCGTAGCCGTTGTTGCAGAGACTGATGCAGAATCTATAGATGGAGAAGGTTGTGGTTCAGCTTGAAGCTGTTGAAATAGGAATATTTGACTAATCAGCAATAAAAAAATAGCGTAATTTTTTCGAAATAACATTTGAAATCTCCCTATTGAGGGCAACATCCCATGCAGGGAAAAAAATAAAAAGACCTGCCACAACCGTGGCAGGTTTGAACAACTTATTTAGGAATGTACGGACTCCATGGTTCCGCCTTGATCGGGTTTGGTGTTTTGTAGACAACATCAAATTGACCATCACTACGAATTTCACCAATCATTACAGGTTTATGTAAGTGATGATTCGATTCATCCATTTTTAAGGTATAACCCGATGGCGCAGCAAATGTTTGACCAGCCATTGCTTCACGGACTTTATCGACATCGGTTGAGCCTGCTTTTTCAACCGCTTGCTTCCACATGTTGATGCCGACATACGTTGCTTCCATTGGGTCATTGGTTACGACTTTATCCGCATTTGGCAGTTTGTATTCCACAGCAAACTGTTTGTATTTTTCAGTGAATTTAGCATTGGTTGGATTCTTCACAGACATGAAGTAGTTCCATGCCGCTAAGTGACCGACCAATGGTTTGGTGTCGATACCACGGAGTTCCTCTTCACCGACAGAGAACGCCATAACTGGAATGTCAGACGCTTTAATACCTTGGTTACCCAGTTCACGATAGAAAGGAACGTTAGAATCACCATTAATTGTTGAAATCACCGCAGTCTTTTTACCCGCAGAGAATTTTTTGATGTTGCTAACAATGGTTTGATAATTGCTATGACTAAATGGTGTGTACTCTTCCATAATGTCAGCATCTGCCACACCTTTGGATTTTAAGAAAGCACGAAGAATCTTGTTGGTGGTACGTGGGTAAACATAGTCAGTTCCAAGAAGAACAAAACGTTCAGCCTTTCCACCTTCTTCGCTCATTAAGTATTCAACAGCTGGAATTGCTTGTTGGTTTGGCGCAGCGCCTGTATAGAAAATATTTTTGGATTGTTCCTGACCTTCATACTGTACTGGATAGAACAATAAACCATTCAATTCTTCGACCACTGGAAGTACAGATTTACGCGAAACTGACGTCCACGCCCCAAAAATAACCGCCACTTTTTCTTGTGTAATCAGCTGACGTGCTTTTTCAGCAAACAAAGGCCAATCCGATGCAGGGTCAACCACCACAGGTTCTAATTTTTTACCCAATACCCCACCATTGGCATTAATTTCGTTAATGGCCATTAAGGCTGTATCTTTTAACGATGTTTCAGAGATAGCCATTGTTCCAGACAATGAATGCAAAATACCGACTTTAATCGTTTCTCCACTGGTTGCAGCAGCTTTGGTTTCAGGTTTTGCTTCTTCAGTTTTTTCAGCTGGTTTTGAACACCCTGTTAAAACAAGGCTCCCCATCATTGCAGCTGCAAGTAATGTTTTTGAAAATATTTTTTGTTGAAACATCGTGAAATTCTCCAAACCCTTTAAGTGCACATTGAAATGCGTGATTGTTTATTATCTGAACCTTGCTATTCAATTTTTGTGCCAACAATAGAGAGACCTATTGAAAATAACTTTTTAATATTTTTATTTATTATTTAAAATTAATAACTTATATTGAATTAAATTTTTATATTTTGCGTATTACGAACTTTAAAAATCCTCATATAATTGAACATTCAAGGGTGCTTTGAAGTGAAAAAACTTAAACTACGACTTCTGTAAAGATGCTTAAAATCAGTGCATAAACCACCAGCAAAAGTGCACAATATTTGTGCAATCCATCCATTTTCATATTTTTAAGCTTCGTTTTTCCAGCATATTTTCAGCGTATTTTCAGCGTATTTTCAGCACTCTAATCTGCTTGCTGCATTGCATGTGATCTTCAAGATTTTTTGAGCTTTTATTTTTCTTTTTATATTTGTTTTTCATGTTTTTGACTGGGTGAGGTGTATTGAACATTTATCAAAATAATTAAAATGGGTCTTAGAACACGATTTAAGCATCTGTTGTATATGATCATTTTTATAATGAGAACGACGTTTGAATATCAAAAATGAATGGCTAAATATCGGTTTTATAAACTCAGTTTTATAAACGCTGTTGAATAAAATCATGTATCCATGTCGCAACTTGTGTTGCATGCTTATAAGCCAGATCATGCTGTCCACCAGCAATGAGCTTTAACTCAGCATCCATGATTTTTTGCTGTAAATATTGCCCAACGTCAACAGGACTAATGGGATCAGCATCTCCCCAAATCAGCAAAACTGGGCATTGAATCTGATCAAGTTGATCATCTAAAGCAGAGTGATGTTTTACAAACCAATCTGGAACAGTAAAATTCTGTTGATACTCCTCACGCCAATCCTTCACCTGATAAGGCGTTAAATCAATACCGCCAGATGTCGCAACCAGTACCAAAGCTTGAACATGTTGAGGTTTGTGTAAAGCAGCTTGCACAGCAAAAATCCCACCCATTGACTGTGCGATGAGAATACTCGGTTGCTCAATCTGATCTAAAACAAGCTGCTGTAAATCTTCAAAACGATGTACATTTGGATGCGCAGGATGACCACCAAATTCCGGATATGGCACGATTTGAGCCTGATCTTGTTTTAAATTTAAACTCAAAACCAACTGTTGCAAAACAGGTTGCCAAAAGCTGAGATCACCTGAAGCACCGGGCAAAAATACCAGTTGCCCCAATTCTGTACTTGGAAAATGTTTTCTACTCAGCATAATTTAAGCCCATCTTAACCCAGTTGAGAATCATGGCTGAGCGCTTTTGCACGTATATAAGCAGGTCGTTGTCTTAATCGTTCTGCATAGGCATCGATCAATGGATGCTTGGCTTGTAGACGCTCTTGTAAGGCAAAAATGGGAAAACTCATTTGAATATCTGCAAATGAAAACTCACCCGCAAAGAATTCATTTTTTGCTAAATGCTGTTCCAAATAAGCAATATGTTCAGTTAAACGTGGTTTGATAAATGCTCCCTTTACCCCACCCACGATTTTATTGGCAATTGGTCGAATCAAAAATGGCACATGACTGGGTACAGTGTTCATCACCAACGTCATCACCAAATATGGCATAAGTGACCCTTCAGCATAATGCATCCAATATTGATACTGCCATAAATGATCTGGATCTGTCGGTTTGAACAGATTGGAAGAATCTAGCTTGGTTTGTAAATAATCTAAAATGACGGCTGATTCAGCAATCGTTTGGTCATCATCTGTGAGCACAGGTGATTTTCCCAAAGGATGAATGTGTTTCAGTTCAGGTGGCGCTGCCATCGTCGGCAGACGCTTATAATGTTTAATTTCATAATTGGCACCTAATTCTTCCAGTGCCCAAATGATGCGAAGTGAACGTGAATTTTCTAAATGGTGCAATGTAATCATTATGATTCGACCTGAATTATTGTGAGTAAAATATAACCTATCATCAAAAAAAAATAACACCTTAAATGACTTAAAGTGTTATTTAAAAAATTTAAATCGATTTTCAGTGATTGCTTTAGCAGGCTTTGAATTAAACCCATAAGCAATAAATTAAACCAATGTCGTCTGAATCTCTAAACTTCTTAACAGGGTTTTGGTCACAGGGGTTTTACTACAGATATCAAGAACTTTTTTTTGTAGCTCATCAGATAATGTATTGCTAAAAGACACTCGACGATCAATCCATTCTTTACCTTCTTTATTGGCATTGAAATCAGCTTCAACGCGAAATTCTCCCAACTCAATGCCTTTATGTTGTGCATACATACGCAAAGTAATCATGGTGCAGGAAATCAGTCCTGAACAAATAAAATCATAAGGTGCTAGACCAAGATCTTGCCCACCAAAGGATTCTGGTTTATCTGTTAGCAGTTGATGTTTACCACTCGTCACTTCACCCAACCAATGTTCTGGACGTGTTTGCACACTTGCTTTTGCAATAATGGCCATATTTTTATTCCTTATTTATATCTGTGTTTATCATTTTGTCTTTATCAATACTGATTTGTATATGACTTATTTTGATGCTCGCATACTGTCTGGTAATGCAGGTGCTTCTAAGCGAGGACCTTCATATTCTGGAATAGAGCCAAAACGTTCATCGCCATTGACCCATTGCTCACGGGCAATACTTAACTCTTCATGTGTACGACCTACAAAATTCCACCACAATAGAATCGGGCTTTCAAAAGGCTCACCCCCCAAGAGTAAAACACGACTATTTTGATGAATTTCAATTTCAATATGTTCAAGACCAGGTTCAAGCACCACCAGATTATCTTGATTCAATTCATGACCGTTGATGACAGCCGTTCCTTCTAGCGCCATAAATCCATATTCAAATTTTGGATTTAACGCTATACGTGTCGTCACATTTTCTTTTGCAGTTAAGTCAACGCCAAGCAATGGTGTGTAGACTTCAACAGGCGATGTTTTTCCTAAAAACTCGCCGACCAGCACGGTATATTCAATGCCATCTTTTCCAACGACTGGAAGCTCTGGATAATGATCAAAACGTGGGGCGATATTGAGTTTATCATCAGGTAATGCAATCCAAAGCTGTGCTGCATGCATATGGGTTTCAGTATCTGGTGCAACTTCAGTATGTGAGATGCCACGACCTGCCGTCATCAAGTTGACTTGTCTAGGGCGAATCAGTTGCTTCGAACCCAAGCTGTCATTGTGCATCATGGTACCTTCGATCATCCATGTAAAGGTTTGCAGACCAATGTGTGGATGTGGACCAACATCTAAACCGTCACCTTGAGGAAACACCACTGGCCCTGCATGATCAAGGAAACACCATGCACCAATTAAGCGTTTTTGACGGCTGGGTAAAGCACGTTTAATGACCGTACCTCGACCAATTTCTGCCGATCGAATGGGAAAATCTTGAACAAATTGATTGACGTATTTCTCGCAGTCATCCGAATGTGATATTTCGGTGTAATTGGTATTGGTCATGTAAATATCCTTTCATTTTATTGGGCTAGAGGTCTTATTTTTGACCTTCAATGGCTTGATCAATAACACATACGATTTATCTTAGTGGCTATACGTTTTACATCCTAGTCTTATATTAATATGCTGAATTCTATGCGTAGGACAATATTGATTTTGTTTAAAATACTTTCTTACGATTTGATCCGCATGTTTTAGTTAAATATATCAAATTATTTTTTACTTATGTGACTCATATCATTTATTAAATTTAAATATTACAACACTCTAAGAATATTTATGTTTAATATTTAACGATAACATCCAAAAATCAATATTTATAAGAATGAAACACGAGTCTTTCCCAGAACAATTTATTCCTATTTCACGTACTGAATTGCATGATTCTATCGATCGTGATCGTGAAGTCATCCATCGTTCATTGAAAACATTTCTATGCCTGATTCCAAAAAAACTATGGACTAAATATCTGGAGTATCAAAAACATAAACATTACAAATTTTTGATTCATATCAATGCAATCGCACTTGTTGCTTATCTGTTTTTTGGTGTTGCTGATTATTTTGTTTTACCTGACATTGGACTCTTGTCTTTAAAGATTCGTTTTATTTCCGTGGTTTTTTTTGCTTTTGTGCTTTACTTGGTTTTTAAGTATTGCAAACGAATTGAATGGCTCGATTTGTATTTACCTTATTGTACCATTGTCGCAACAGTCATTTGGTTTGCGCTGTTATCACAATCTCATAATCCCAATGCGCTCACGTTCCAATACGCATCTGTCATTTTTATTGTGCTTGCAAATTTAGGGGTTCAAGTTCGATTTTTACCGTCTATCTTGCCTTCAATGATTATTGCCTTTGTGACCTGTACAGGCGTTTATATTGTTTCTGGGCATAACCATAACGATCTCTTTATTTTTAGTTTTGCTTATTTTCCAATTGCGATGTTCAGTTTATACATTAGCTGGAATTCGACTTATAAAAATCGTCAGTTTTTCCTTAATGCCATGTTGGATGAAAGCAACCGTCAAGCGTTGGATCAAATGGCGCATACTGATGTTTTGACCTCTTTGCACAATCGTCGTTATTTTGAGGTTTTGGCAGAACAGTTGTTAAATCGAAGTAAGGTTCAGCAGTTTCCTGTGTTTTTGTTACTGCTCGACATTGATCATTTTAAAAAGATTAATGATGGTTATGGACATGATGTGGGCGATGATGTTTTGAAATTCATTGGTGAAATCGCCAAACAAAATATTCGTCAAACTGATCTTTTGGCACGTTTTGGTGGTGAAGAGTTTATTATTTTGTTGCCGAATACGGATTTAAAACAAGCGGAAATGATTGCAGATCGAATTTGTTATGACATTAGTCAAAGTCCATTTCATGTCGATGATTTGACTCAACTTAAAGTGACCAGTTCGATTGGTTTTGCACGTTATTTACCGCATTGTCATAATCTGCGTTCTTTAATTAAGTGTGCCGATTTGGCCTTATATGTGGCGAAGCAACAAGGGCGGAATCGGGTGGTGATGCATCATAATCCGACGTGAATTAAAAGTTATCTTCATCAAATCGATCTTGGTCTATTTTATAAATATGAAAACTTCGTTCAATTTGCACACCTAAACCAAATTCGATCATTAGAGATGTGAGCTTATCTCCATCAATTAGAACAATCCCTGATTTTTTAGCCGATTCTATAGCTTCTTTACTAAAACCCGATGTTGTTATAAACACACCTTTTTTAGCTACTTGGTCTGCTAGAGCCCCTTTAAATTGTTGAATTTCAGGGCGACCTACTGTATTTTCCCAACGTTTTGCCTGAATGTAAATCTTATCTAATCCTAATCGATCTTCACTTATCACCCCATCAATTCCGCCAT
This sequence comes from Acinetobacter shaoyimingii, assembly GCF_011578045.1. Lineage (NCBI taxonomy): Bacteria > Pseudomonadati > Pseudomonadota > Gammaproteobacteria > Moraxellales > Moraxellaceae > Acinetobacter > Acinetobacter shaoyimingii. Next base: position 143,670 of record NZ_CP049801.1, on the reverse strand, counting down.
CATTCGTTTTGCCAATTGCTTGTGCAGCATCCTGATGTGAACCTCCGTAGCCCATTGTTACAAGAAGATCGACAACCAATTTTTCAAAAAACTGAGGAGACTTAGTCTTAATCAAATCAAGTAATTCACTTTTTAAATCGTCTTTTAACAATTTCGATTGATCAGATATAATTTCTGGCGGTGTTAATTCTTCATTATTTACAGCTATTTTTTGCTCTGCCAGTTTCATTTCTCTATCAGTTTTTTGGTTCAGCTTTCTAAAATCATTAAAGGATTCAAACTGAGATAAATATTTTGGTGTAAGACTTTTAAGGTTGCTTAAATCTAAACTCTCACCGACTTTCGATAACTGAAAATGAGCCTTTCTAGGATAATCAATAATTCCAGCTTTTTTTAAATAGGTTTTAGCCCACTGTAGACGATAAAAAATTATATTTCGTCCATCATCCATAGTTGCATTTTTTTCTTCTTCTGAACAATCTAAAACTTTAAGTAGTTCACTATATGCATCACTTAAACTATATATTTTATTTTCATTTTGCATCATTCTCAGCAAAGGCAACATAAGATCATAATGAGTAAGCATAGTAAGCAATTAATTTTTAAAAATTTATTTATTGTAAAACAAAAAAAGAGCACCTAAGTGCTCTTTTTTAAAAAATTTTATTAACTGCTTCAAGCACAGCTTTCAGCGTAATTCAGGCAAGAAGCGTTACTTCTTGAAAGCCCTCACTGCCGCAAGCATAGCTCTTGGCGTAATTTAGGCAAGAAGTTTCACTTCTTGAAAGCCCTCACTGCCGCGAGCATAGCTCTTGGCGTAATTCAGGCGGACAGCAGTGCTGTCCGAAATCCCTGAATTACTCCCATTCAATCGTAGCTGGTGGTTTAGAAGAAACGTCATACACCACACGAGAAACTTCAGCAATTTCATTCATGATACGAGTCGAAATCTTATCAACAAGTTCATAAGGAAGATGCGCAAAACGAGCAGTCATAAAGTCAACAGTTTCAACCGCACGAAGTGCAATCACCCATGCATAACGACGACCATCACCGACTACACCCACAGATTTCACAGGTTGGAATACAGCGAACGCTTGAGCAGTTTTGTCATACCAACCACTTGCACGAAGCTCTTGCATAAAGATGTCATCAGCAATACGAAGAATATCTGCATATTCTTTTTTCACTTCACCCAAAATACGCACGCCCAAACCTGGACCTGGGAATGGATGACGGTAAAGCATTTCAAATGGAAGACCTAAAGTTGTACCTAAACGGCGAACTTCATCTTTAAACAAATCACGGATTGGCTCAACCAATTCAAATGCTAAATCTTCTGGTAAACCACCCACGTTGTGGTGTGATTTAATCACGTGCGCTTTACCTTGCTTACTTGCAGCAGATTCGATCACGTCTGGGTAAATTGTCCCTTGAGCAAGGAAGTTTACGCCATCAAGCTTACGTGCTTCTTCAGCGAATACTTCAATAAACTCACGACCAATAATTTTACGTTTTTTCTCAGGATCAACTTCGCCTTTAAGTGCCGTTAAGAAACGCTCTTCAGCATCGGCACGAATCACGCGAATACCCATGTTTTTCGCAAACATGTCCATCACTTGCTCGCCTTCGTTCAAACGAAGTAAGCCATTGTCTACGAACACACATGTCAATTGATCGCCAATTGCTTTATGAAGCAATGCTGCAACCACAGATGAATCCACACCACCTGAAAGACCGAGTAGAACTTTTTGATCACCAATTTGCGCGCGAAGTTGTTCAACACGTAAATCAATGATGTTTTCTGAGTTCCAAAGATTACGGCAACCGCAAATTCCATGAACAAAGTTGTCGAGTAACTCTTTACCTTTTGCAGTATGTGTTACTTCTGGGTGGAATTGGATACCATAGAAACGACGAGTTTCATCTGACACCATTGCCACTGGGCAACTTGGTGTGCTTGCTGTAATTTGGAAGCCTTCAGGAATTTGAGTAACTTTATCGCCGTGGCTCATCCAAACTTTTAATTGGTCTTTGTTATCTTCAAGATCACCAATTAATTTGTCACGTACTTGAATATTTACTTCTGCATAACCAAATTCGTGAACAGTACCTGGCTCTACTTTACCGCCAAGTTGTTCTGACATGGTTTGTAAACCATAGCAAATACCAAGAACAGGTACACCAAGTTCAAATACAACTTGTGGTGCACGTGGACTACCTTCTTCATGAACACTTTCTGGACCACCTGAAAGAATGATCCCGTTTGGGTTAAATGCACGAATGTCTTCTTCAGACATATCAAATGCGTACATTTCTGAATAAACACCAGCTTCACGTACACGACGTGCAATAAGCTGACTATATTGAGAACCGAAATCCAGAATAAGGATACGATCTTCAGTAATTTGGGTATTGGTAGTCATGGCAAACAACTATGCAGGCAACGAATATAAGCGCGCTATTCTAGCATTTTTATACACGCTACGCACATGATTCGAACAATGTGAAAATCAAAACTTTAAACTATTGAATCAAAAAGTTTTATTCAGATAATTTGAATTTTAAAAGAGAAAAGGCGGATCAATGCTCTGTATCAACATTAATCCACCTTTTCACTCACTTATTTTTCTAAATGATGATCAACACTAATACGACCTGCGCCATGAAGCATTAAAAATAATAATCCACCCACCATGGCTAAATTTTTCATAAAGTTGATACTGTCTTCTGCACCATCATGAAAAATAAATGCTGTGATTAAGCTAAAAATAGCCAAGCCAAATGCAGCCAAACGAGCTTGCAAACCAAACAGTAAAGCTAAACCACCGCCTAATTCAACAAAAATGGTCAAAGGCAATAAAGCACCCGGCACACCCATACTTTCCATATAGCCCGCTGTCGCAGTATAAGCAGTCACTTTACCCCAACCTGCCACAATGAAAATATAAGCCACCAGTAAACGTCCTGCCAAAGCAACAAAATCATTTACAGCAGGTTGATTCACAATATTTTTAACAACAACATTTGGATTAAACATAATAAACGCCTTCTTTTCTGTCTGTATTTTTAAGATAGGGCTATGTTATGCAGATACGATTACTTCTTAAACACCAAAAACCAGACTTATCGTTGCAAATTTAAAACAATGATGGCTATTTTTATCTGGATTTCATACTGACATTCCTTGCCTAGACTGCTAGGATTTGAGAACACTTTTGCTCAGTTTTCACTTTATGTATTTAATCGATTTTATTTTGCATGTAGACGAACATCTCTTTGAATTTATAAAAAATTATGGTGTATGGGTCTACGGTATTCTATTTCTTATTATCTTTGTGGAAACTGGCTTAGTGGTGATGCCATTTTTACCTGGAGACAGTTTACTTTTTGCAGCGGGCGCACTTGCAGCGTCTACAGGTGAATTGAATCCTTGGTTACTGGTGCTCTTGCTTTTTATTGCCGCAGTACTCGGTGACACACTGAACTATCATATTGGTAAATACATCGGTCCACGTGTATTTGAAATTGACTCACGTTTTATCAATAAAAAGCATCTCAATTACACGCAAGCCTTTTTTGAAAAACATGGTGGGAAAACCATTATTTTTGCCCGCTTTATTCCTTTTGCACGTACCTTTGCACCTTTTGTTGCGGGTGCTGGAAGCATGAATTACAAATACTTCCTGACTTATAATGCCATTGGTGGTATCAGTTGGGTCGGCTCATTTGTCTTACTCGGTTACTTATTTGGTAGTCATCCATTGGTCAAAGACAACTTCACCCATTTGGTATTCGGTATCATTATCTTAAGTATTTTGCCTGGTGTGATTGGTTTTATCCGACATAAATTCTTTAACAAAGATTGAGCTTAAAAATCGAAGAATCCGACAAATACAGGCAACATACTGAGCATAAGAAACATGGCCGATCCCTTATATAAGCGGTCGGCTGTCATACCTTTCACATCCCCTGTTAGCACTTTGCGACCAAAATAAATCCAAGCCAAAGCACATGGGATCAAAATTAAACAGAATACGCCAATCACAAAACCATAATTTTGAAAAGAATCCCATGTCCATTGAGGGAAAATACCCGCTGCAAACAATAAGGATTTCGGGTTTTTTAAGGTCGATATAAATAACTGACTACGGTTTAAGGTTGTATTTTTGCGACTATGCTGTTCTAAATGTACAGTCTTCCACAAATGAAATGCGAGCCAAAGCACATATAACGCACTGATGGCATGTAAAATTGACGTAAGCATTGGCCATACAGGCATCGTTAAATGCATGATCAAAGACCAAATACTAATGCCGTAGACATAGCCTAATAATTGAATTGGAATTAATGAAAAAGTTTTAAAAATTCCTTGGTGGTGTGCTGAACTTGCCAACAAAGCATTGGTTGGACCTGGGATAAGAAGAACTGCAAATATTGCAAAAATAAAAAGCCAGTTTTCGACCATAGACGTTTCTAACTGAATCTTAAGAGAAAGACACCTTAAACGAAAACATCAAAACCTTACAAGTCATAAATATGAACAAAATATGAATATCGCGTTTAAAGATCACGCTAGATATGTTCATTTATTTGATTTATAAAAAATTATATTGAAACATTTTGATTAAAAAAATAGCAGAAGTCCATTCACAGTCAAATAGACACTCTGCTAGATCCAAACAATATTAAATGTTTATTTTTTCTTTTGTTCTACAACACGTTTAGGTACATAACCACAATTTTTAAATTGCGCAGCTTGGCTTAATGCATCTTGTTCACCATATAAACGTGATAATTCGCTATTTTTGGTTTCAGAAGACTGCCCCATATTGACTGAAATTGAAGGACCGATACCCCAGCCACCACGACTGCCCCAACCACCGCCAAGACCCAGCCCCACGCCAACACCTTTACTCTTAGGCGGTTGCACACCGCTGTTGATGTATTGCTGAATGCGTTCAAACTCAGCACTAATTTGAGCACAGTTCATCGCTTGATATTGTGTTGGAGAAACATAAGTGGGTTTAACCGTTGTCGCACAACCTGAAAGTAAAGCCACAGTTGTGACGAGCAGTCCCAAAGAAGCTTTTTTAATGTGAATAGCTTTCATTTTATTCATCTCATCTTATTTATTTTCAATCTCATTGAACAACGATTGATAAGCTTGAGTCAATTTATGATCTGTAGCTAAATAAATTAACGGTTGATTTTTATGATGAGATTCTTTCATGATGACCGACGGCGGTAACATACTGTTAAATACAGGTAAACCTTCATCTTTGAGTTGTTGCACAACTTGGTTGGGCAATTTAGCCTGAGCTTGGAACTGATTCACCACAATACCTTCGATTTGTAAGGCATCATTATGGTCATCCTGTGTTTCAATCACATTTTCAATCAATGTCTGTAAAGCACGTTTAGAGAACACATCACAGTCAAATGGAATCAGAACACGATCCGATGCAATCAGTGCTGACAATGTAAAAAAATTAAATGCAGGCGGTGTATCAATATAAATACGATCATATTTAGAAGAAAGACTTTTGATCGCATCGCGTAATTTATAAATTTTATGTTTCGCTTCTAGTGCATGTTCTAAGTTGCCCAAATTTGGACTGGCTGGAATCACATCTAAATTTGGAAATGGCGATTGATGAATATAAGCATCAAATCCCTTATTGCGTGTTTTAAGCAGTGAGTCGATGGCATTGCCAATTAAACTTTTCGATTGCCCATTGCCCAGCACATCATCGAAAAAGTTTTCAATATTGGGTTCTAATGCCGTTTTCATCGCTGAATAAGTGGCATCATCTCCCAACAAATATTGGCTTGAGTTCGCTTGAGGATCTAAGTCAATCACCAATGTTCTTAAACCTTGATGCGCACTTATTGCTGCTAAATTCACGGTAATACTGGATTTTCCCACACCACCTTTTTGATTAAACACCACACGTATACGCATAAGTCCCTCAAAAATTATTTTTATATCTTGTATGCAGTTTAACCTACACCACATACAAGAGAAATCATTCTGTCTAACAATTATACAATTCAACGCTTTAGATAAAACAATTACCCGTGAATTATCCAAATACAGGCTTGATCATGACCAGACTCAAAAGCGCTGCTAAAGCAACAATACCAATCACCATACCTGCCCGGCGCTGTGTCAGCAAGATGTTTGTATCTTTCTTAAAAGCTTTTAATAAAGAAGATATCACTACAAGAAATAACACCACTTTGGCATAGAACCATGGTTTTACTTCAAAATGATTCATGAACAGCAATGTAATGCCTGTCAAAATAATCAATAAATATGAAAAATGTTGTAATCCGACAAAGAACTTACGTGTCTTAGGGTTAGGTTGATCCCCTTGTGTTCCCACAAATAAAGCATATACACCAATCACAATGGCAAGAATCAGTAAACTTGCACTGGACATATGTACAATTTTAACCAGCAAATGAGCATCCATAACTTGAGTCCTTATGTTTTAGGGGCATGTGCACATTCAGGGCTTTCTGGTGCCTGACCTGTCCATTCCGTTGGAATATAAGCATGAATCGCCAATGCATGAATCTTACCTGCACTTAAAAGATCACCTGCCGCCGCATAAACCTTTTGATGGCGTTGCACTAAACGCAAACCAGCAAAATCTTCACTGACAATACTCACTTTAAAATGAGATTCTTTGCCAGGGAAATACCCACCATGCCCTGCGGATTCATTGACCACAGCTAAGTGAGTTGGGTTCAATTGCTGTAAACGTTCAATCAACTCTTGTTCTAAGCTCACAGACATACTCCAAAATTTCAATCTTTATGGGTCAAGAGTATACCTTGTTCTGCAAAAATGATTTATGACTGACTATGTTTTGAAAATAAATTTGAAAATTCAACCTGATGAAAAGACTCAATATGCTTATTCAATAAGCTATTTAATCCAAAATGGTTTTATTTTATGCAATTGATACAAGATTTTTCATAAAGTTATTGACCCATTTTTTGCTTAATGTATTATACACGGCATGCGGGAATAGCTCAGTTGGTAGAGCATAACCTTGCCAAGGTTGGGGTCGGGAGTTCGAGTCTCCTTTCCCGCTCAAAATTTTTTAGTATGGTTTTTTCATTTAAAAAACGATATAGACTCCGCGGGAATAGCTCAGTTGGTAGAGCATAACCTTGCCAAGGTTGGGGTCGGGAGTTCGAGTCTCCTTTCCCGCTCCAGATTCTAAAAAGCCTTCATCGAAAGATGGGGGCTTTTTTTATATATCCATCAAATAAAAGCCCAACATTTTTCACAATGCAGGGCAAATCATCAGTAGAAATTAAACTCTTTCTTTAATCACATTATTCAATTCTTTGGGATGCGTATTCTTATTACCCTCTATTAAATAAGAACGTTGCATCCACGGTGAATGACCATAGTAAGAACCATTGAGCTGTGAATATTCAATTAACGCAGCCCGGTAATGTTTAAAGTATTTTTGATCCACCACACCAGGCTTCTTCCAAAACTCATCCAATGAATACTGATTTGTTAAGCGTGGTAAATTATACATGGCATAACCAATCACCTTGACCGGAATATGATGGTACAAAGCTTGTAATACCGTAGTGCTATTGACAGCAACCATTCCCAAACTATGTTTTAATAATGTTGGTAAATGAATATCACAAAAATAATGCGTACGCCCAACCACACCATATCGAATAGATAAGTCGTTAATTAAACTTGTATAATTACGATAACCCCGATCCATAGGATGGTGCTTTAACACCAAATGATGTTCAGGTTCAGAAAATCTAGCAAAGCTTTTAATTACATGTTCAATATATTCTTCCATGCTTTTTAATTCACTATGAATTAAAATCTGTGAATCATTATGCACTTGTAAAGCAAACATATAATATTGCTTAGAATACTGCTGAATAAAACGCTTAAATTTGAATGGCTCTATACAAAAATTTCGCGCACGTCTGAGCAACGATAGAATCCAACTCCAGGACTCTTGTGAAGTTGTTAGATTCCGATGGTGTTGATAATGTGGAAAACATTTTGAAAAATACCAAATCGCAGCGTAATAAAAAATCGCACAACAAACCATAAACCAATAAGAATTCTGAGTTTCCTCGATGGGTTTAATATTTACGGGTTCAATCATTTGCTGATCTGATAAAGTATCAACGAAATTGGAGAAGAAATTTACTCCACCTTGCTCAAAAGTAATATAATTTGGGCGTATATAACCCTCTTCAAATGCAAAAAAATCAATATTAAAGAGCGTTGAAACCTCTTTAGCAACTCGATGTAAAGGGCGGCAATCTCCAAAACATACAATTGCTTCAATTTCATGCTGATTCACAAATTGACTTATCCAACTTTTAAAGTTTTCAAATGGCTCTTTAAAATCAAAAACATTTTGTTGATTGCCAAAATAGAATCGATCCCCACCATTAAAATTAATTTTATAGGTTTCTACTCCATACCCTTGTAACCACAATGCAAACTTCCTAAAAAAGTACCCCATTGGCCCCTGTAACAGGAGTACTTTTTTTGATAACAACAATTGGTCTATATGAATAGACATATTACTTTTTCCAAAAGCTTACTCTTCGCAATAATTTTGCGAATAGATTTTTTAAAGTATTTGATTGATATATCGTTGTTAATCGATGCGCTTCAATATAATCAATTACATCTTCAGGGTTAACCAAAGGAATATCCATTTTAGCTGTATGTGCTAAATTGTAAGTCGGATATTCGATTAAAGTGACATATACTAAACGCTGCAAATCCAATGTGTTATTACGACGTATACATTTATGTCTATCTGTTGTTAATCCCCACCCCGCATAGAATGGTAAACCATAACAATACACCTTCACACCTCTAATCAATGCCTCAAAACCACTGAGTGACGATATAGTATGCAATTCATCCACAACATCAAATAATCGTTGAATTGATATACTTTTCTCTATTTGATCAGCATATAAGTAAGTTGTTTCTGTTGAGATTTTGCCTAGACGTAATCCTGCTTCCACATCTGGATGTGGTTTATAGATTACATATGCTTGGGGATGATCTAACCTGACTTGTTGTAGTAACTTTAGATTTGTTTTTATATCTACACCACCCAACTGAATGGACATATCATCTTCAACTTGCCCAACAACTAGAATAATTTTTTTATCTTTACTCGGTCTTTCTATATCTTGATTCACACCCACATTATATTTTGATATTTCTAAGCGTCGCAGATTCTTAAGTAACCGATCTACTCTAAGCTGCTGCTCAGTATCCAAGCTTTGAATATTATTAAACAATTGTTCAATACGTGAAGGGCTCGTTGCGTCGTAGTAAATTCCAATATCATCAAATACCAGTGAACATGGTCGAATCAAATTCGCACCCAATCCTATAGAACGGATAAATCCATCCTCTACCGTGATGACATTTTTATAACCTAGATCTTTTAATAATTTTGCTTTTTGCCCCCAAGCCAAAACATGCTCTTTTTTTGCAGGTTTAAAGAATTTTTTGAATTGGATTGTGGTTTTAGGAAAATTTAAGAAATCGCAAATAAATTGTTTTTTCCATGGACTAAATCCATAAGCAATGACCGAACCTGGGAGCTTTTTTTGGAACTCAATATTTGGAATTAACATTTTTAAAATGTCTTCTAATTCACAGCTTTCTTGAGTTATTGGCGAGACATAGCGTGCATATTTTAAATAAGCACATGCAAACAAGTGTTCTAATGATCGATTGATTCCACGTCTGTTTTGAAGTATTTGTATTGGAGCATATCGATCATTTGTGATGCCCCAACCTGCATACCAAGGTATGCCGAAGCAATGGACTCTTTTCCCAGCCAATAGTGCTTCAAAACCCATTTGTGAACTGACCACATAAACTTCAGAAAAAGAGCTAAATAAAGCAAATGGATTGACATGGTCAGTTATAGCTTTTACATAGGGCAATCTAAAGTCTTCAGTTGCAAAGTGTCCTTGTGATTTTCCTGCTAATACATCTGGATGGGTTTTAATCCAAATAGTTGCATTGGGATGATTTTGGTGGGCTTGTTTAAGCATTTGCTTAAACGTGCCTGCATTTGCCCCTGCAAATTTGATTGATTCATCACCAAAGGTTTGGTCAATTAGTAAAATATTTTCAGTGTTTTTAAGTGCTGTTATTACAGCAGGATTTAGATCGTTGAAGCTTTGATTATATTTGGTAATTTGATGTGCCAATATAAACTGAATTGCTTTTTTTGCACGTTGGTTTAATTCAATATGTTCCTCTTGTAAAATAAGTTTTTCTAAATCTGAAGTCACAGTACTGTCAAAATAAATCCCTGTTTGATCCACAACTATAGATAAGGGCTGATAACCTTCTTTACCTAAACCGAGTGAGCGAATAAAACCATCTTCTGAACACAAGCACTGAAGCCCATGCTTTTGAGCATAAGCCTCTGCTTTGTAGTAGCTTGGTTTACGCCCCCAACCTAGTATTTTTTTAGAAAAATAAAATTCAGTAAAAAACTTATGAATATTGGCAATTTTTTCTAAACTCATTGATTAATTGTGTCCAAATAACTAATCATAATCCTATCTAAAATTGCATAACATTTATCATTAGGGTGTATACTATCATCAACTATATGGCTTTCAATATCTTCAAAATAGGTAGAAACATCTATAGAATTATCTTTAAATTTATTAATTAGATAATAATAATTCCAGATAGGATGATTATAAGAGCCATTATTATTAATAAATTTTCCTCGAACCCTGTTAAGACTTTCTCGCCCATATAAACACCAGAATAAGAAATAAATTCCTTTCTTTTGAGAGTAAAAATTTAATCTTTTAACACCTTCACTATAACATTTTAGATCATTATCATGACCAACAAATTTATGATTAATGAATCTCGAATCCTTTCTTTCATTATCAATGGTAGTATTACCTATCCTAAAATCAGGAACAAATAAAATAATTTTTTTAAAGTTTTCCAACCACCATTCAATCATTCTTTTAGATTGATCGCTAGTTAAAGCCATTGCAGGGATAGGCAGTAAATAAAAACTAGGATCTGCTATTTTCCCATCGAACCATTTTTTTTGCCATATCTGAATATGAGATGGCCCTATTACAGCAGTCTCATATACATTTATTTTATAAATACTCTTATGAGTATTTAAATAATATTTTTTTAGATTAAGTTTAGTAATTTTTTTAAAATCTAAATCTTTTATAAATTTAAAATCATTAACTAAATCAGTTCTATCATCAAAAAATTGACTTATATCATATTTCCACCACTTACTGGCTAAGTGCTTTGCAATCAAATCTTCATCAAATCTATAGCCAATAACTTTAGCAGGGCTTCCTGAAACAATTGCATAAGGAGGAATATTATCTAAAACATAACTATTCGGATAAATTAAAGCACCATCACCTATTTCAACACCTTCATTAATTACTGAGTTTTGACCAACCCTAACATCATTACCAATAAAACAAATCTGATCTTTTTCATAATAAAATCTTTTTGATTTAATTTTTGAATAGTAGGAATCAGTAAAATTAGAGGTTATTGATTCCCCATAAACAAAATTATGATTACTAAATGCAGATCTGTCTATTTTTCGACCTATGTAACAATTACGCTCAATAATACTGAAGCGCCCTACAAAGGTATTCTTACAAATCACCCCATGCTCAATAAGACTATAAGCACCCAAATAGAATCGTCCATCTAGCTTTCCTCTTACTACGCCAAATTCTTCGATAAAACCTTCACCATTGAAATTTTTTTCAGAGAAAAACACTTTATTTTCTTGAGAAAATTTTAAAAAAATATCCATATTACAACCATTTACTCAATTTTTTTCCTACAAATCTTATTGAAATAAGAGAACTATCTTCAAAAAAAGATTTTGGATCTCTATTCAATTTTTGGATTTTTTTATCACTAATAAGCCCTTTGTCAGAAACTGTTTTTAAAATAAATGAAGTTATTGGATTCCTAATTAAAGAAGATGATTTATCATCATCTACTTTATACATTTCATAAAGTTCAGCACCTTCAGGCCATATTGGCGATTGATTGTTCATAGACTCAAGTAATGATCTATGATTTCTGCCACTATAGTAGTTTTCGAAGTTTACGCCTTCGAAAATTTTTACATCGGTATAGCATGGTGATTTAAGAAAATTTAAATACGGATTTACAATTTCATCCATTACTATATTAAGATCATAAAAATTTTTATTATAAATCGTCATGAAATCTTCAATAAAATTTAATGCCCCTTTATGAATTTCTTTAATGGCATTAATACGTTTTTCCTCTCCAATCGTAGAGAGCTTAATTGGTGTAAAGGAGCCATTTTTTTCATCCATTTTAACAAAAGAACCACTTTCATTTAAAAATAGCATTTCAAACATCAAAATATTTTTAACATAAGGATGTTCTTTATCTTTAGGAGATACAGCATCAAACCAACAACCTTTTCCAAAAATTTTGTCAGAGATAATATTACTAATACCCTCATAAGTTACAAAGTAATATCCATTAATCTTTGAATTTTTTCTCAAATCCATAATCGACTTTTGCATAGTACCATTATGACCAATATCGACTATAGCATTCCTTTTATCTGTATTATAAACACCTTCATTTTTATAATATTTAAGAATATTCTCTCTTTCTTTCTTTGCATTTAAAAGAATGTCATCAGATATATGATGAATGAACTTAATTAAATTTTCTCTATGTTCCTTATAATTAACAACTTGATTGACTGAAGTTAGACCACATCTTTGAATAACTTCAAGCGGAGTATTTTCAATATGCACTCCAAATCTTTGTTCCATCAATTTATTTAAATTAATAGGATTAAAATTAACACTCAACATTCTAACTAGATCATCTTTATTTTTTAATGCCGGTACATTAAGCCCTCTTCTCGAACCATATAAATAAGACATATCAGAATTAATATCTATAAACTTACCAACTATTTTTGATGCCTTATATATAATCTCACCATCTCTAGCCAAGAAAAACAGCTTGTCAATTTGATCATTTTTTGCTTCTTTTAAAATCCATTGTGTAAAACCTAATAGTATAGGACCAAAGATCGAATATCCAAAATTATCTAAACTTCCATTGACATAACTATTATTAACAATCAATGAATTATCACAAATCTTATTAGCTATAAGCCCTTTAACAATAGAGTTAAAAACATTATCAGAATTTTTAATTTCACGGCCTAATAGTGTATTCTTATCTAATACATTCATAGTCGATTGCAAATAAAGACTATTAATTCCATGCTTTTTACTATTCACTATATCCACAACATGATTATCACCAATATGAAGGATATCTGAAGCTGAAATATTAAGTTTATCTATAACGTATGGATAAATATTTGATGTAGCTTTTAAAAGACCAATCTCTGAGGATAGGTATATTTCACTATAACCTTTTATTCCATTTTTATTTAAAAGCTTTAATATAAATGCCTTATCAAAAAAGGTATCAGAAATTATTATAACTTTTTTCTTCAACTTCAATGCTAGATTGAATAGATGAACCCCTATTTCTCTTGCTCTGATTAACTTAAATTCATAATCTAATTCTAAATTATATAACTTATTGACTTGCTCCTCATTTAAATCATATTTTTCACCTATAACTTTATATCGCTCAAATAAGGGTACTTCCTCGCCCTTAACTTTATCTAAAGGCACATCTTTTCTTACATTTAATCTAATTTCTCTAAAATTTGTCAGTTTTTCTGAAATCTTAATTACATCATCCTGCATATAATTAAATAAATCATCTGGTTTTGCGAATGGACGAACTAGTAGGGTATCAAATATATCAAAGCTTACGACTTTGTTTGCTTTCAATTTTTTTTCCATTTCATCATAAATTTTTTGTTTATTAATTAAACTTACCTTCTTATCATCCAAAGCAAGCTTACTTTTATTTATACTTTTTGGCTTTTGTTTAAATTTCTGGACTATATTATCCACTGCATTTAATTGCTTTCTTAACATTTCTGTTTTATCAATAGTCCCATAACTCCAATAAAATGCCAGCATATCTCTTAGCTTATCTTTTTCATTTAAGTATACTACTCTTTGTACTTTCTTAGTGGGTAATAAAGGAGTCAGAATCGTTGCCCAAAAATGTGGTGAAACGAATTCTTGATATATTGATATATAATTATCGATAGCGTAGTCATTTTTTAAGTTAAAGATTGGTCTATATAAAAACTCGGTTTTTTTCCCAAATGGTTTTGCTTCATGAACCACTGAGCTGGAAACAGAAAAGACATATTTTAACTTTTCTGATGAAAGCATTGCATATACAGGCCAATCTACAACTTCAACATTTTTAAATTTTTTAACATACTTTAAAACTTCTTCATCCCCGGACTTTACATAAGGGTGTCTAGAATAATAAACTTTATTATAATAGGCAGTAGCAGCTTCAAACTTTTCTTTAAAATCTAAAACAGTTAGCATCTTCCCATCTCTACAGATGGCTTTGTCTTCTAAAGTTTGACCCACAAATAAAGCTGAATTAGGACTTATTTCAAAATTAGATCTTTTAAAGCCTTTGTAACTTTGAATTTTAATTTTATCTGCATAAAGTTCATAGATTTTTTCATCAAAATTAAATTTTTTTAATTTTTCAAAAATTTTCGTATTATTACTTGAAAATCCAAAAAGAATATCATCTAAAAATCTTATTGGGTGTAACCAAATATCAATATAGTTAATATTAGCTCTGGTTAGTAAATTTCTAGTTTGTAGTGACAATTCATATCCAACAATAAGATTATCTTGTGGTATAAATTCTTTCAAATAACTTAAAGATGCATCATTAATTAATTCATCATTATAATAAAATTGCGTATGCTCAATATTCAAATCTATATCAGATAATTTAAAGAATTTTTTTCTACTAAAATATTTAGTATTTACTAAAGAGCTAATCATTTTTTGTGGCTCTATACCAGTAGATTGCTCTATTGGTCTTCTAAATAAGTCATAAACCCATTTTAAGTTACTAAATTGTTCTTTCTCTTTAGTCATTAAAAAATCTGAACAAATGAATATTTTCATAAAATTTCCACTAAATACTTATAAATACTGATTACCAATTAAGAGCTATTTTCCCAGCAACTGCGATTTGATAAAGAATTTGAGTTAAACCGCGCGCAAGTTCTACAGCTTTAGTTTGCATACGTGGCAACACTAAAATCTCATCACCTTGCTGAATCACATACGAAGATTTAACCAATTCAGCTGCTCCATTTTGATGAATCACCACCAACTTCGAACGGTTCGATTTTTGAGTAAAGCCACCCACTTCACCAATATAATCTTCTGCCTTCATGCCTTTTTGCCAAGCAACACCATTCGGGAAAGTCACTTCGCCATGCACCATAATCACAGAGGTACGCTCAGGAATTTTTAAAATATCCCCTTGTTCCAAAATAACTTCATCAAAATTCTGTGGATCTAAAACGACTTGACCTTTAGGTTCAACTTGACGTGCTTTTGCAATGAACTGTTTAACAAGTTCTGCATCTTTAACACGCAGATTTGCTTCTTCTTGAGTACTCGAACGAACAGACAGCGTTGCTTCTTCTAACTTATCCAAAGAAACATTCAGCATTTCCTTTTGACGTTCAGCCACTGACGGACGAAATAATTGCAAAGAATCTAATTCTGCAAGACTATTCGGTTTCAATTGATTCAGCACATCAGACAATTTTGCCCCATACGGTAAAACCACCGCATGTGCGCCATTATGTGCACCTTCTACACGCACTTGAATGGTTCCAGCATAACGATCTGCTGTAACTGTTAAGACATCTCCATCTTGAATATAGACATGCTGAGCTTCTGCTAAAGAGTAGTATTCACTTCTATATTCCGTGCCTTGGCGACGCATGATGCTGACATTGGTCGCCCCAGGCTTAAGTTTTGCTACAGATAAAGCTTGTGCTACTGAAACTACAGGTTGGTCAAACTCAAAATCATAAGCATTATAAACTTCACCTGAAATATTAAAGGTATGCGTGCGAGCACCGACAACAATCACGTCACCATCACGAAATGAAAAGTTTTGAATTTTCCCCTTTACTAGAAACTCATATAGATCTACATTTTGTATGAATTGTCCATTACGTAAAATTCGAATATTAATGTAACTACCACGTTCAGGATCTACGCCTCCCGCCCGATCCAAATATGCGAGTGCAGTATCATTTGCTAAACCACCATAATTGCCCGGCTGATTTACAAAGCCAGTAACTAAAACTTTAACGGGTTGGGCTTGTTCTAATGATGCATATACTCCAACATTCGCCACATATATTCGGCGTACCTGTGATTCAATTAAAGACTGCAACTGTCCGTTACTTACACCTGAAACTTTCACTGGTCCAATATTGGGAATAAAAATATTTCCCTGAGGGTCAACAGCCTGAGTTCCTGCAAACTGATATGCGCCCCACAACCTTAAATTAATATTATCGCCAGGGTTAATTTTATAACTGCTGTTAAAAGTAGTTCCTGTTGATGTTGCAAATGCACCTTTGAAGAGTTGCGAACCAAACATTTTATTATTCGTTTGATATTTCAATGAACTAGTTGGTGATAAATCTACCACTGACTGACTTGACAATATCGATTGATCCGCACTTTGTGGCATATTTTGAGTTGGTGATAAACTATTCACCAGCAACTCTTGAGGTAACATATTATTGCTATCAAATGAATGACTTACCGTAGCACTCATCATAGGTATAATTGAAAGTAATAGATATTTTTTCACTATTTATTCCCTGTGCTCACGAACAATCGAATGAATTAAAAGCCCAATACCAAATAAAATATTGAGTAAAATAAATGAAGTAATACTCAGGTAAATTTTGCGTGGATATAATGCATCTTGCGCTAAGCGGGGTTTTGAAATAACGACCAATTTTTTTAATTTGCGTGATGCTTCAAGTCTCGCCTTTTCAAGAGAAGTTAAAGACAATTTATAAAGATCTGTTGCAAAAGTAACTTGGGCTTTAAGCTCCTCAAAATCAGCAACGTTTTTATTCAGTTTGGCATTATTTGGCGAGGTCAATTTGGCACTTTCAGCTTCGATTTGCTTTTCAACAGATTCAATCTGACTTTTTATAGCAACCACTTGAGGGGCTTCAGATGTTAAGTAACTCAGTAAAGTCCTTTCTTCCGTTCTTAATTGCGCTATATTTGCCTGTAAACCAGCAATTAAGGTTGCAACGGCTTTAGCTTGTAATTCAGGATCAAAAATTTCATTTTTATTTTGATAATCCAATAATGTATCACGTGCTTGTTTCAATTGTAGAGTTGATTCTACCAGTTGCTTTTCCGCAAACGTTTGTTGCTCAAGCGCAATATTTAGAGAAATATCATTAATGAATGCATCACTCTGTTTTAAAATTTCTTGGTTAAGCTTTAACGAAAATTCTGGACTAAAACCTTGAGATGAAACTTCTAACATCATGGTTTTCTCGTCCAGATCAATTTGGACGACCTTGTTAAAATACTCGACCAACTCTTCAATGGTTGCATCTTTCTTTAGAGCAAATATTGGATCTTTTACACCATTAAATTCTTTGCGAATATTCAATTGATGATCGAGTTTTTCTACCATATCGCGCGAAACAATATATTTTTTTAGAATCTGAGAATCTTCCGCACTTGTATTTGGCACACCGAGCAAAGCCGTTAAACCCGTGGTATCAGGTACGACTGAATCACTGACTTGTTTCACCAAAATTATTGAGGATGACTTATAACGATCCTGAGCGACTATAGTCAAATAGAGTATAATCACGAGCAATGGAAGGAAGACAAAACAGCTATATGCAATGAATAGTCGTTTATTTATTTTAGTTTGCATAAGCTTTATATACCTCTACTGCTTCGAGTACATCTTCAAAATATTCTGCTTTGCCATCACGAACCAATAAAGCAACGTCACAATTTTGAGTTAAATCTCTTAAATCATGTGAAACCATAATAATGTTGGAGCTTTCTTTTAAATCATTGAGGAGATTTTGACTTTTTTTACGAAATGATGCGTCACCCACTGCCCCGACTTCATCAAGTAAATAATAATCAAAGTTAAATGCCATACTTAGCCCAAAACCAATTCGACTGCGCATACCATTTGAATAGCTTTTAATCGGCATATCGTAATATTTTCCAATCTCCGCGAATTCTTCGACGAAGCGCACGACGTAGTCTATTTGTTCTTCATTATCGACATATAGACGTGCAACAAAGCGTACGTTTTGACGCGCAGTTAAACTGCCTTGAAAACCACCAGATAATGCAACTGGCCATGAAATTGATTTTTTAGTAATGACTTGGCCTGCATCAGCAAAATCAATTCCACCAATAATTCTTAATAACGTACTTTTACCAGCACCATTTTTCCCAAGTAATGCCACGCTTTTATTTTCTGGCAAAACGACATTGAGATCTTTGAAAACGTAATGACGTCCTTTAGGCGTGACAAATGATTTTGTTAACCCCTTTAATTCGATCATTTTGATTTCACCATTTGTCGTTCGAAACGCTTATATAGGAGTAAACCAATAAATAAAGAGGCAATGATCCAAATCACAAAATAACTTAAGCGAATTCCACTAACCAATTCGTAGGTTGGCGCAACAGCATGCCGCATCAATTCAATAATATGAATCAAAGGATTCCAGAGTAGATATTCTCTATACTGAACAGGAATAATATGAATTGAATATAGAATCCCCGACAGAAAATAAAGGATTAAAAATGCTACTGAAAGAAACTTCCCTATCTCTTTTGAAAAGTCGCCAATAACCATAAAAATCAAACTAAACGCGACCATAAAAATAAATAGTAGCGACCAATAGAAAATCAATTCAGGAATATGCTCAAAACTAATACTGTAGCCAAACCACAAAAATGCAGAAGAAAACAATATATAGGTCATGAAATTAAGTAAAAATTCTAAAAAATTTCTTGCCAATAATGCATCTATAGGCTTTACAGGACGGTAGCTAAACAATCCCTTATTGGACTGTATTGCGTTTAATGCCTGAGTCACACCTGAACGAAACATAAAAAATGGAAGAATCCCATTGATCAGAAAAATCTCATAATCTATTCCAGGTAATGTTCTTTGCATTATTGCACCAAACAAAAAGAGCATAATACCAATTGAAAATAATGGCTCTAAAAATACCCAAACATAACCTAATCGAAATTGCCCAAAACGGGTTTGTAATTCTCGTAATAATAGTGCACGAATTGCCATATACATGACTTTTAAACCGCTACGAGGTTTAATTCGAGGCATTTTTTTTAGTGACGAAAATTCCATAAATTTAGACTTTATAGTGAATCATATTCAGGTATAAGTAACAGATATCATACTGGCATCATTAATATTTACAAAGAAAATAATTAATATTTTTAGTGTATTAGTAAAATTAAACAATAGATAGATTTATTTTATAATCTAAATTTTAAATGCAAAAAAAATAAACAATCGATTTCAAAATATAATATTCTTTTGGTTGTTATGAATAAAAATTCTATTTTAATTACATATTTTCAGACTGATTCATAATATTTTAAATATAAATTTTTGAAGCATGGAGGCTTATGTCACAATAGTTTGTCAGTTATTTTTCATTTTTTATCATATTGCCGATCTTCGAAATTCACTCGGGTTTATTTCTTCAAAATTAAATTTTAAAAAATGATAGAGCATATGAACAATATTTTTATCCATTTAAACCTTTCTGTTTTACTAAAAAATATACTTTAATTTAAAGAAATTTTATTAAATTTTTTGTTGTAAATATAACGATAATAATCCAATAAGACTCTAAAAAATAAAAGAAAACTTATATCAATTAACAAAATTTTCACTTAAAAATTTTCAAATCAAATACCTAAAATCAAAAAATATTTCAGTGCTCCTAAACATAACTGAACAAGATCAAATGCTTGTAAGTGATTTATCGGCATTACAACAAAAACTTAGTCGAGAGCCACATATTTTAATATTTCTCTCCATCAAAGCACCGGTGACCTAGGCTATAATTTAAATAAATTTAAAGACATCAGACTAAAGACTGCATTATGAATAAACTCACTTGTTTTAAGGCTTATGACATTCGCGGAAAACTCGGCACAGAGTTAAATAATGAGATCGCCTACAAAATCGGGCGTGCATATGGACAAATATATCAACCTAAAACCATTGTAGTTGGCTGTGATGTTCGCTTAACCAGTGAAGAACTTAAGCAAGCCACCATTCGCGGTCTCAATGATGCAGGTGTTGATGTATTAGATTTAGGCTTAACAGGAACAGAAGAAGTGTATTTCGGTGCATTTCATTTAGATGTTCAGGGTGGCATTGAAATCACCGCAAGTCACAATCCGATGGATTATAACGGTATGAAATTGGTGCGTGAAAATGCTCGTCCAATTAGTGCAGATACAGGTTTAAAAGAAATTCAAACCCTTGCTGAAACTGAAAATTTTTCTGAAGTAAAGATTAAAGGTAAAACACAAAAATATAATATTTTGCCTGAGTTTATCGACTACCTGATGACTTATATCGACCCTGCAAAAATTCGCCCATTAAGATTGGTGATGAATGCAGGTAATGGTGCTGCAGGTCATGTCATTGATGCGATAGAAGCAAAATTTAAAGAACTGAATGTCCCGATCGAATTCATTAAAGTGCATAATGAACCAAATGGACATTTTCCAAATGGTATCCCCAATCCAATCTTGGTTGAAAACCGTGGTAGTACACGTGATGCAGTTTTAATCCATGGCGCTGATATGGGAATTGCATGGGATGGTGACTTTGACCGTTGTTTCCTCTTTGACGAAAAAGGTCAATTCATTGAGGGCTATTATATCGTTGGTCTACTTGCTCAAGCATTTTTACTAAAACAGTCTGACGAAAAAATTGTTCATGACCCACGTCTAATTTGGAACACTTTAGACATTGTTGAACAATTTAATGGTGTTGCGGTTCAATCTAAATCTGGGCATGCTTTTATTAAAGATGTCATGCGCGAGCACAATGCCGTATACGGTGGTGAAATGAGCGCGCACCATTACTTCCGTGATTTTGCATACTGTGATAGCGGCATGATCCCATGGTTATTGGCTGTTGTTGTGTTATCTGAGACAAAACAGTCACTCTCAAGCTTGGTTGAGGGCATGATCACTAAATTCCCATGTAGTGGTGAAATCAACTTTAAAGTCGAAGACACTCAAAAGACCATTCAAAAAATCTTTGATCATTTTGCAGATCAAAACCCTGCAATTGATCAAACCGATGGCGTAAGTTTAGATTTTGGAGCATGGCGTTTAAACGTACGTGCTTCTAATACTGAGCCATTATTGCGTTTAAATATTGAAAGTCGTTTAGACAAAAACCCACAACCAATGCAAGTTTATGTCGATGAATTAACCCAACTGATTCAAGGTTAATCATCATTCAATAAAAAAAGGAGCGTTTACGCTCCTTTTCTATGTCCCAAATTCGTATCGATTATTTTTGATAACCCTTTGGATTTTGCTTTTGCCAATTCCAGCTGTCTGCCAACATGTCTTCAAGTTGGTATTTCGGTGTCCAACCAAGCTCGGCAACAGCTCGTGCATTGTCCGCAAACGACGTTGCAACATCGCCAGAGCGACGTGGTGCAATCTCAAAAGCCACAGGTACACCATTGACCTTTTCGAAAGCATTCTTCACTTGGAGTACTGAAGAACCATTGCCTGTACCAATATTCCAAGCACGACATCCCGTATTTTTCAGACGATTATTCAAGGCGCATAAATGTGCATTGGCCAAATCGACCACATGAATATAATCACGTACGCCTGTACCATCAACAGTGTCGTAGTCATCACCAAAAATCGATAATTTTTCACGACGTCCGACTGCTACTTGAGTAACAAATGGCATTAGGTTATTTGGAATCCCTTGAGGGTCTTCGCCAATTTGCCCACTCTTATGTGCACCCACTGGATTGAAATAACGCAGTAATGCAATGGACCATCGCTCATCGGCAACAGCCAACTTTTCTAATAATTGTTCAACGATTAACTTGGTATAGCCATAATTATTACTTGGCATACCTGTTGGCATATCTTCACTTAAAGGCGATACATTGGCTTCATCATAAACCGTCGCAGATGAACTAAATACCAAGGTAAACACCCCTGCACGCTCCATCGCTTTTGCCAAGCTAATTGAACCTGCAATATTATTATCAAAATAAGCCAGTGGAATTTGCTGACTTTCTCCAACTGCCTTTAGACCAGCAAAATGAATCACAGCATCAATTTTATGCTGAGAAAAGACCTGATCTAAAGCTTCTGCATCACGAATATCACCCTCAACAAAGCTTAAGGTTTTACCCGTGAGTGCTTGTACTCGAACCAAGGACTCTTGTGAACTATTCGATAGGTTGTCATATACAACAACGTCATGACCGGCAGATAATAATTCCACACATGTATGCGAACCAATATAACCCGCGCCACCTGTTACTAAGATCTTAGCCAATGACTAACCCTCACATTTTGTTATTTAATAAAATCTGAATCAAACCACGCGTAGATTCGTCGAGCTGACTTAAATCTTGTTGTGTTCCATTCAGAATTGGGAGAATTTGATTGGCAATTTCTTTGCCTTTTTCTACGCCCCATTGGTCAAATGGGTTTATATTCCAGATTACCGATTGGACAAAAACTTTATGTTCATATAATGCAACCAACATACCTAGACTAAATGGACTGAGCTCATTAAGCAAGATGGTCGTACTTGGCTGATTTCCTTGATACTGTTTATATAAAGGTAAATCTGAGAGTTCAGATTGATTCAGCGCTTGATTACCAAAAGCTAACAATCTTGACTGAGCTAAACAATTCGACAATGCCAAGTGATGTTGCTCGACCAAAGCCTCTGCATTTTCTGCGTAGGTGAATTGATTGGCATTATAACGATGCACTGGTGCAATAAAGTCACAACTGACCGAATGTGTTCCTTGATGGAGCAATTGATAAAAAGCGTGTTGGGCATTTGGCCCGACCTCACCCCAAATAATGGGACAGGTATCAAAATTCACTTTTTGATTGTCACGCTCAATCGATTTACCATTGGACTCCATTTCCAATTGTTGCAAATACGATGCAAAATATTTTAATCGACCATCATAAGGCAACACAGCATGCGTTTGAATATTCAGAAAATTATTATTCCAAATACCTAAAAGCCCCATCATCACTGGGATGTTTTGTGCCAAAGGTGCAGTTTGAAAATGCTGATCAATCGCATGTGCGCCAGCCAATAACTGTTTAAACCCTTCTACACCTATATTCAGTGCAATGGGCAAACCAATACACGACCAAAGTGAATAACGTCCACCAACCCAATCCCAAAGTAAGAATTGGTTTTCAGGAGCAATACCCCACTCTGTCATCTTTTCAGGCTTAGTCGACACCCCAACAAAATGATGTTTCACCACATGACCTTGATCACCCAATGATTTTTCCAACCACTGACGAACGGTTTGTGCATTTGAAAGCGTATCAATCGTGCCAAAAGACTTAGATGAAATAATAAAGAGTGTCGTTTCTGGACGTAATTGATGCAGTAGATCGGATAACTGACTGCCATCCATGGTCGACACAAAGTGTACGTTCAATGGTTTGGTGGTTTTGACTTTATAGTCTGATAAAGCATGGCTCACCATCAGTGGACCTAAGTCTGACCCACCTACACCAATATTCACCACATCTTGAATGACTTCCCCTGTACAACCACGATACTGGCCTGCATGTATTTGATTGACGAGTTTAAACATACGCTCAAGCTGAACATGAACTTGCTCATGAATTTCATGATGAGATTGATGATCTTCAGGCAAACGAAGTGCCCAATGCATGGCTGCACGTTGTTCGGTATAGTTAATTTTTTCAGTTGAAAAAAATCTGTTAATCCATTGATTCAAGTCTTTGGATTCAGCCAGTTTCACCAACCCGTCAATCACATCTTGATCGATGCGATGCTTACTAAAATCGAAAACCAATTGATCGAAATTCAAGGTATAACGATGAAAACGTTCCGAATCATCTGCAAATAACTGATTCAGATGCTGATCTTTTTTAATCGATGCTAAGTCACGAAGATCGTGAGTGATCGCTGATTTTGTATTGTTCATGAGCGACCCACTCCTTGATATGCAAATCCTTGCGCCTTCACAAACTCAGGATCAAATATATTACGACCATCCAAAATAAGTGGGTGATGCATATATTGCTTTAGACGGCCAAAATCGGGGCTCCAATACTGCTTCCACGCTGTCATCAAGCATAATGCATCTGCATTTTCTGTTGCCTGATACTGGTCCTCAAATAAAATTAAATCTGGACGACCGCCATATTGCTTTGCAATCTGTTCCAAGGCTTCAGGATCATGCAATTGTACAATTACGCCTTGTGCCCAAAGTGCATTGAGCATGGCATGAATCGAGGCATTTTGGATACTGGAGGTATTTTCTTTAAAGGATGCACCCCATATCGCAATTTTTTTGCCTTTAAGATCACCCTCAAAATAATTCCATAATTTACGGAACAAAATTTCTTTCTGCTGCTCGTTAATATTCCAAACCTGTTCCAATAAACGACTTTTCGCTCCAGTCCCAGAGACCGTATTGGATAACGTTAAAATATCATGTGAGAAGTTTTCACCACCAAAGCCTGCACCAGGTAATAAATAAGAAGATCCAATTCGGCTATCTGCCGCCAAACCCTGCTGAACATTTGAAATATCAATCCCTAACTTTTCAGACACCAAAGCCAAGTCATTCATATAGCTAATACGTGTCGCCAACATGCCTGAAATACTGAGCTTGGTAAATTCAGCATCCAATAATGGCATAAAAAGGTATTGGTGTTTAGCTGGAAACAAAGGTCTAAATAGCTCTTGGATCAATTTTGCTGTGCGCTGTTGATCAATACCAAAAATGATTTTTTGCATTTGGGTAACACTATTTAAAGCATTCCCTTCTTGAATATTATCAGGAAGATATGCCCAACAATCAGTCGAATCACTCAATTCAGACAATTGCTTGGTTCCATTTAGACCAAAAGTCGAACCGTTAATAAATAGCTTTGGTCGTTGATAGGGCTTTTGAACAATTTTCTGAATAATGCTTTTTGCTCGTTCATATTCAGAAGAAGCCAAACTCATGAAACAGACTTGATGATCGAAATTAAGCTCAGAAAACTTTTGTAGTTTTAAAAAGCCTTTTTGAATTTGCTTTTGAATCAGCTGATTGACATTGTTGTCTTGATATTGAGTTGTACACTGAGTTTCAGTTTCCAACTCATTCAAGCACCAATATACCTGATGTCCATACTCAGCAAACAACCCTGCAAAGACTGCGGCTTGCAGCGTTGTTCCGAAAACATTTATGTTCATGGCATACCAAAGTTTTGTTAAATATTTAATTCTTTAATCAAGTCTTTAAACGCTACACCTAGTTTAGGATGCTCAAGACCATAATGTAGCACAGCTTTTAAATATCCAATTTTACTACCACAATCGAAAGTTTGACCTTTCATACGATACGCTTCAACTGCCTCAGCGTGTTGCAACATCGCAATTGCATCAGTCAATTGAATTTCATTTCCCGCACCACGTGGTGTCTTTTCCAATAATTGCATAATTTTGGCTGGCAAAATATAGCGACCTACGACCGATAAATTTGATGGCGCAGTACCAACAGCTGGTTTTTCAACAATCCCTTGCATCACAATACTTTCGCCTTCAACAGGGGATGCTTCAACATCAACAATACCATATTGATCGACCAAATGATCAGGTACAGCTTCAACCATAATCTGTGCAGCATTTGAAGCTTCAAAACGGTGGATCATACGTGCTAAATCATTTTCTTCAGAAGCATCTTTCACCAGTACGTCAGGTAATAGCACTGCAAAAGCGTCATCGCCAACAATATCCTTGGCGCAAAGAACTGCATGACCTAAACCTAGCGGTTGAGGCTGACGCACACTCACCACACTAATATGAGAAGGTAAAATTTCAGTAATTTCTTTTAACAGATCAAACTTCTTTTTGCTTTCTAAAGTCGTTTCAAGTTCAAAATTACGATCAAAATAATTTTCAATGGATGCTTTTGAAGCATGTGTCACCAAAATAATTTGTTCAATGCCTGCAGCAACTGCTTCTTTGACGACATACTCAATCGCTGGACGGTCAACCACAGTGACCATTTCTTTTGGAATCGATTTGCTGGCTGGTAAAAAACGAGTACCCAACCCTGCGACTGGAAGAATAGCTTTTTTGATCATAATTTGAATGTCTTAATCTGGAGTTTAAGGCTGTGGATGAAAGTTAAGAGTGTAACGTATCTGACTTTTTCTTTTCATCATTTCCTTCGATTTCTTTAGTATCACTACTCTCAGCATCTTTATCATCGTTGCCTTTGAATAATGAAGGTCCAACATGTCCAGGCGCATTAATGCCTTCTTTATTGGTCATCACGGAAATGGTTTTAAACATGATTTTAAAGTCCACCCAAACTGAATGATTATCAACATACCAAACGTCACATTTAAAGCGTTCTTCATAATCAAGTTCATTACGTCCACTAATCTGAGCCAGACCTGTCATTCCTGGGCGCACTTCTAAACGACGTGCTTGTTCAGGAGAGTAGAGTTCAACGAATTCTTTCAACATTGGTCTTGGGCCTACCACGCTCATATCGCCTTTCAAGACATTAATCAGCTGTGGCATTTCATCTAAACTGGTCGAGCGGAGTTTCTGACCAAAAGGCGTAATGCGATCTTCATCTGGGAGGTGATTGCCATGTTTATCGAAAGCATCTTTCATTGATCTAAATTTGATCATTTTAAAAAGTTTGCCGTCTTTACCTGGCCGCTCTTGCAAAAAGAAGATCGGAGATCCTAAATTTTTACGGACTTTATAAGCAACAATAATAAATATAGGTGAAAGTAAAATTAAAGCTATCGTTGCAATAACAATATCACACAAACGTTTCATTATTACCTAACCCTATGATTTTCATTAAACGTGTATTTACTTTGATCGCATCGAATTTTTCTTGAGCTATGTTCAAGCTTCTTAAACCCATGATGTTGATCGCTTCAGGGTGTTCTATAAAATAACACATTTTCTCTGCCAAGGCCGTTGCGTTCCATCTTGGAACAAGGAAGCCATTTTCACCATCTATCACTGTTTCACGGCAACCCGGTACATCCGTGGTAATCACTGGACGTCCAATTGCCATCGCTTCTTGTGTACTGCGTGGCACCCCCTCTCGATAAGAAGGTAAAACAAAAACACTTGCATTAGAAATCCAACCTTTCACATCAGTGACGTATCCAGGATATTCAAAAAGTTTTTCTTGAATGAATTGATCCAATGTTTCTTGTTTGAGTGCCCCCATATTTTGATGATCGATTTCACCTAAAACGATAAACTTTGCTTCAGGATATTTCGATTTAACAATGCGAATAGCTTCGACAAATTCAAAAATACCTTTTTCTTTCAATAAGCGACCAATAAAAATAAATTTAACAGGATCAGTTTGTGCTTCTGAATATGTATATTCATTCAAATTCAAACCAATCCCACCCAAAATTTGCACTTTTTTGACCTTGATATGATGAGCATCGATTAAATCTTTTGCATCATCAGGATTGAGAAAAATCATTTCATCTAAGCACGGAAAAGCAATTTTATAGAGGAAAGTTTGTATGCTTTTTACCAATTTTGTTTTGGAATTTTGACCTTCAGGTTGATCTGTAAATGTATAACCCAAACCTTCCAACATCCCAATAATTCGCGGTACTTTTGCCATTTTAGCGGCAATCGATCCATAGATTACTGGTTTTGCAAAATATGAAAACACAATATTGGGTTGAATCTGTTTGATTTTATTTATCAATTGGTAAAGAGATTTTAAGTCTGCAAGAGGATTCAATCCACCGCGACTCAATTCATAAGTCACAGGTATAGCACCTACTTGTTTAATTTTAGTTAAACAAGTATCGGTATACTCGGAAGTAAAAGCATAAACTTCATGACCTTCGGCGACCAACAACTTGATGAGGTCAGCACGGAAGCCATAAAAACTCGAACCGGTAGTGCCAATCAGCACGATTTTTTTCATAAAATAAGTTCCAAAATTTCTAAATGTTTGATCCTAATGAGAGAGCCATTTAGAAATTTTTTGATTTAAATCTTCTTTATCAGATTGATCTAAAGAATTGGTTGTTGATCTTCTTTTTAATAAATATTTTTCAAAAGCATCACTATACAAATGACTCACTAAAAAAATTTTAGTCATATTACGTAAGTAGACATAAAAGTATTCGCTAGCAGTAAATTTCTTCTTATGTAAATGAAATATAGCTAAAGTTGTTTTATAAGAATTGACTAACTTAGTTTTACTAATACTACCATCTTCACGATAAAACATCAGCGGCGTCGGCAAAATATGAGTATTAAAGTCATTGTTTAATACCGATCTCAACCACAACTCATAATCCTCTGCGCGATCTGCATTTTCATTGTATTTGTTTTTCAAATACCACGCTTTCTTTGCCAAAATAGAGGGATGACAGATGTAGTAATTGCCATTAAAGAAATCTTTTTTAGTAAATGACTGAATATCAAAGATGCGCTTATCTACAACCTGATTGTTTTTGTCAATTGTATAATATGATGTGCCAAGTACATCGATATCATGTTCAGACATATAACGTATTTGTTGCTCTAAGCGCTCTGGATGCATCAGGTCATCTGCATCCATTCGAGCAATATAATCATATTGAGATAACTCAATCAATTGGTTCAAACGTGCAGGAAGCTTTCGATTCTGACCATCACTAATAACGCGAATTCTTGAATCTTTTTCCGCAAAACGATTGGCAATTTCTAATGATTTATCAGTAGAACCATCATCGATTAAAATAAGTTCCCAATTTTGATAAGTCTGATAAAGTACCGACTGAATCGCATCAGAAAAAAACTTTTCAGCATTATAAAATGGTATCCCAATCGATACATACTTACTCATCATATTTTAGAATCCAACTTTGAAGTCTGATTAACACTGAGATAACAAATCCAACTCGCCATAGCGACCAATAAAAAGTAAACCATATTTCCCATCAGTGATGAAGACACAAATAATGTTGAAAAGCTCACCAATATAAATAATAAATTAACTCTAGACTTCATCACCATTATTGAATACAGCACAAGATAAATAATAAGTCCAATCCAACCCATCCAATAAGCAATTTCTACAATAAATGAATGCGGATTGATAAAAAATAATGGCGAAAAATTAAAACTATGATTCGCAAACTTAAAATAATTTCCTATTGAAACACTTCCAATTCCAATATCTTCAATATGTTGAATAAAATATAAATAAAATGAACTTCGATCTGAAACTGATTCATCAGAATTCATACCATTGACAATCATTGAATTAATTGAATTAATACGATAAACAATTCGATATAATGGATGATCTACATCTACTTCAAGATTTCCAAAAAATACCAATAATACAAATGTACTTAAAACTAAGGAACTAATCGTTATGATTTTTTTATAGGTAAATTGTCCCATAGACAATAGTATTAATGCGAATAAAAACAGGCAAACCCTTGAACCAGTTACGATAAGCAAATAAGCTAAAATGATCCAAATGGAATAACTGATCCATTTTTGTTGATACTTTGAAGTAAATTTATAAATAAATGCCATTAAAATGACCACCACAGAGAGGTCATTTGAATTAAAAAAGGTCCCTGAGATCATCATAATATTTTCATAATCTTCAGTGACTTTAAAATTAAAACCATATAAATAGGCCGCAAATTGACCTAATGTAACTAACAATTGACCAATCGAAAAAAATGCAATCAATTTATTAATAAAACCACAAAATTCTTCATAATTCAGATATCTTTCCAAACAAATTAAGCAAACCACAGAAAATGGAAAACTTAAAATAAAGATCATATACTGTGAGATTAAATAACCTTTATAAGGATTGATATAATAATAAATTAACCCTAAAACTGTAAAACTAAAATAAACAAAAATAATTAACCATTCATTATCTTTAAGATAAAATTTATTCACAATAAAATATAGAAAAACCATTACACATGATAAAATAGGGAGACTATATGAAATAATTCCTGAACTCGTAAAATACGTTAAGAAAAGTGATAACATTAAAAAAATGAAATAACTTTTAAAAATTAAAACAGGTTTAAACATAAGAAAGCTCTAATTTTTACCAATATTTGTATTCGTTAAACTTCTATTTACTGGTGAGTTAAACACCTTAAAATTGAAATTATGTGTTTTTATCTATTGATTCATTTAAATATTCTAGTTCTTTAATAAATTTTTCAAGTAAAATTAATTTTGAAATATAATTTTCTGAACTATCCCGAATAACCGCTTTAGGATATGACATCATTTCATTCGCATAATCAATGATATCATCTATACGTAATTCTCCAAATTTATAAAACTTAAAATCATCTGGAAACATATCTAGATGTCCCGAATAAACAGGGAGTCCAAGGGACAAATATTCTCGCACTTTTAAGGTCGAACCCTCTTTTAAATTCTTACGGTACAATGCAAAAGAACCCAGTGCGATAACACAAGATTGTCCAATTTGAGCAATCGCGTCTGAACTTAAATGACCGTGGCAAATAAATCGTGGATCATTCTGTATTGCAAGTTGATCTGTGTCTGTAATTTTTCCCACCAAATGTACCAAGATATTTTGATGGCTACTCTTTTGTACAGACTCAATCAATAAATCTAAACCGTGCCAATCATAAAAATAACTGGCAACAAAAAGCATTTCTAATGTTTCAGGCTTTCGATGATCTATTATTTCCTTTTTTTCGAAAAAAATACCGTTTGAATATAGTATTGATTTCTTGTCTGGATCATTAATGCGTTGCTTTTCATATTCAATCAGCTCATTGGTCACTGCAACTATACCTGTACAATGTTGAAGTGACTGATTACCTGCTACGGTTTCAACAATACTCAGTATTTTACCTTTTAAACCGTAAGTTCTGAGTTCTTCAATCTCTTTGGTGTGATGCACTAAATAAACAGGTTTCTTTATTCTTTTAAGAAAGCTAAGTTGAAGTGGATCGTAAAGACTATGTCTTAAAACGAAACAGTCTATTTCATCTTGCTGCGACTCTAACCAGTTAAAATAGGCTTTGCGAAATTCAATCCAGCGCAAAATTTTGTTTTTCTTCTTCGGGCGATAAACTTCTAAAATTTCAGAATATTTAGATGCAATTGAAGTATCTTCGGTAAAGATCTTCACTTTATAATCTGCACCGATATCACGCGCTGAAATAGATTCCCCATACATTTGATTTAAGATGCCTGATGATTCTGATTTCATCATAGCCGTATGTAGAAATTTCATGATTTTCTCTTCAAATAATTTGAACAATAGTCTTGGACTTGAGATAACGGTGTTTTAAAAATAACCAGGCCTATGAACAACAATATGATCCATAGGGCATAACGTAAAATATCTGTTAAAAATAAATTGGCAATGCTCACGATCAAAATGAGTAATGTCGCCATATAAATGGATCTAAAATTGAATTCAGGAATGAGCAGTTTAGAAAACTCTGATCGTGCTATATAGAAAACAAAAAATGCCAGAACTGTTGCACAGGCTGCACCTTTCGCGCCAAATAGCGGAACCATGAAATAACATACGGCAATGCTGACCGTCATGGCGATTAATGACGAAAACATCGTAAATACGGTTCTTCTACTCAGTGATATTCCAATGCCTGTGACTTCAGAAACGGTATATAGCAACGGTGCCAATAAACAGGCAGGCAACAGATATTGAATATTGGAATATTGTGCCGGAAAAAAGAATGTCACAATCCAAGAAAACAGCCCTGACAACACCACAATAAAGTAAACAATTGCCACCACGTTGATTGCGATGCTATTGAGCTTATCAAACTCAATACCTTGGGTACTTTGCCATTTATAAACTAAGGGTGCCCAAATCGTATTAAAGATCCCCGCAAATAAGGTTGCGACCGTCGCCACACTCATGGTGACCGAATATATTCCGAGTTCAGACAATGTAGAATAATTTTTTAAAAATAGTCGATCCGCAACACCTAGTCCCCACCCTGCTAAAGAGCTAAATAACAAAGGGAATCCAAAAATAAAGCCTTTACGGAGCACTTCAGTATTGATACGCGATTGCAATGCACTTTTTAATTCATGTCGTGTATTCCAAATATAAACCAAACATGCAGCAATCACTGAAAGCGCGTTAGCGGTCACCAAACTATTGGTGTCTCTGGCAATTTGAAACACCACAACATTGACAATAAAGATCAGAAACAGAATTTTAGGCAAAATTTGGCTCATCGAAAACTGCAACGCTTTTTCTTGCATACGTAAAATCAAGGATAAATATCTTGAAATGACAGCTGCAATAAATGCTAAAACAGTAATTGAAGACAAATAGATGCTATTGATGTCGTATAAATGTGACGAAATAAAATTTGGGAAAATAAGCAATACACCCAACAGTACGATGATGGTCAAAACAATAATCGGGAAGCTTAAGTTTTTTAATAATTCTGCTTTATTTTGACTTTCATGATAATCACGAACATAGGCTTGATCGAGCCCCATGCAAAACAACAAAATACAAAAATTAATATAGATCTGAAAAATTGAGATACGCCCAATATCTTCAGCCGAATAAAACCAAGTAATTAAGGGTAAAGAGATTAAGCTTAATAAGCCTGAACCTACAGGTCCAATGGCATAATTCAGTATAATCCTTTTATTCATCAGCAATCTCGTTTAATTGCTTGATAAAACCTCGATAATTGTGAACACAATTATATTGTTGATACACTAAATCATAACTATTCGAGCGATATTGCTCATAATTTGGAGCGTTATAAACGACATCAATTGCCGATACAAAATCGTCAATATTCGGGCTTGCACTCAGTAAAAATCCTGTTTCGTTCGTTTTCACAAGATCTGGAATACCACCCACTGCAGGTGCAATCGCTGGAATGCCGAAACTCATGGCTTCCATAATAGACACTGGAACGCCTTCGGACAAACTGGAATTGATAAACAGATCGTAGTCGTGTTCAGCCATATGCTGCTTGACTTCGGCATTAGGAAGCAATCCTAAAAAATCCGCCTTAAAGTAAGGATTTTCAAGCATATACTTTTTAGATCTAGCTTTTAATTCATCCAATAATACACCACTACCAACATGCGTCCACGCAATATTTTTTTGATGTTTTAATGAATAACGATGCAAAGCATCGACAATCCGGTCAATACGTTTACCGAAAATGCAACTAGAAATTGACAAAACACGGATGACATTGTCGTCACGTTGATATGATTTTTGCTGTTCTGGAATTTGAACACCAAGCCTCGAAATCGCAAGCTTGTCGATGCTATAACGATAGCGTTCATGAAAATACTGACGTGCAGATTCGGACAAGACAAAGATCTGATTAGCATGTGCATGATATTGTCGTTTTAAAGGCATATAACACTGTGGCCGACGCTCTTCATAGCAGTCAAAACCATGCGTTCTCGAAATTACCTGATGAACAATGCCTTGCTGTTTTAACTCGCAAGATGCATAGAAATCGATGTCATTCCAATAGGTATAAACGAACAACTCACCATCAATTTGTTTAAAGGTCTTCTTTAATTGTTTAATGCGAAGTGTCGTATAGATGACCGCCTTCACCATATTAGTCAGATTTTCGCGGTTAAACTTCTTGTTTTTAATTAAATAAGCCAGTTCACGCCAAAACAATGCATAAAAGAACACAAAAAACAGCATGTATTGTTTTGCCGAGGAAGGAATAGGTGGTCGCTGAATAAGTTGAACTTGTTCAGGATAATGTCTAATTTCTTCGGTCTTGATTTCTGGAATGATATAAACACGATCAAACCCAGTTTCAGCCCAAAACCGTTCTTCAGATTCAATAAATTGCTCTCCTCCCAAATAAGGAAAGCAATACGTTAATATGACGAGATTTTTCATCTACGAATATTAGCCACAATTTCTTGTTGTTGTTGTTCAGTTAAATACGGATGCATTGGCAAACTCATGACACGTTCAGCAATCACATCCCCGATTGGTAAAACTGCATTCACATCTGCAACAGCAGGCTGTTTATTCAATGGAATTGGATAATGCACTGCTGTCGGTATACCTGCTGCTTTCAACTTTTCCTGCAGTTCAGTACGACCGTCAACTTGAATCGTGTACTGTGCCCAAGCACTTTGATTATATTGTTCTATAAACGGTGTAGTTATAATTCCAGCATCATTAAATAATGATGTGTAGATTTCAGCAACACGTTGACGTGCTTGAATTTCTTCATCAAGAATTTCAAGTTTAGGCAATAAAATTGCCGCTTGTAGCGTATCTAAACGGCTGTTCATTCCCACACGAATATGATGATAGCGACGGTCTTGTCCATGACGTGCAATTTGACGAATTACTTTTGCAAGCTCATCATCATTGGTAAAAATTGCCCCGCCATCCCCATAACAACCTAAAGGTTTGCTTGGAAAAAAGCTGGTACATGCAACCGTGGTTAAATTACAACTTTTACGACCTTTATATGTTGCCCCAAAACTTTGTGCAGCATCTTCAATCACTGGAATATTATATTTTGCAGCAATGGCATTAATCGCATCAAAATCAGCACATTGACCATATAGACTCACAGGAATAATGGCCTTAGTACGTGGTGTAATTGCGGCTTCCAATTGCTGAACATCTAAATTATAGGTTTTTGGATCAACATCTACATAAATAGGTTTAGCACCCAAAATCGCCACAGTTTCAGCAGTCGCAATATAGGTAAAACCTGGGGTAATCACCTCATCACCAGGACCGATGCCGAAAGCCATTTGAGCAATTTGCAATGCATCTGTACCGTTTGCACAGGTAACACAGTATTTTGCACCCACATAAGCTGCAAGTTTTTCTTCTAGTTCTTGTACCTCAGGCCCAAGAATATACTGCCCGTGCGTAAGCACCTTTTGTATGCCCGCATCAATTCTATCTTTAAGACGTGCTTGTTGAGCCTTTAAATCAATAAAATCAATCATTATGAGTCCTGCTTTGTCAAAAGTTTGCCATTCAATCGATAGACGGCGCCCGTATGAATACATACAGCTTCCGCATCACCTACAAGTGGCAAATCCAATTGCTCGCCAAAATCACTCATCCAACCAATCTGTTTTGCTGGCACACCCACCATGAGTGCATACGCAGGTACATCTTTATTAATGACAGCACCCGCACCCACAAAGGCATATTCACCAATCGTCACACCACACACAATGGTACAGTTTGCACCTAACGTTGCGCCTTTTTTGACTAAAGTGTTGCGATACTGATCTTTACGCTCAATCAAAGAACGAGGGTTATATACATTTGTGAACACCATACTTGGTCCACAAAATACCCCCTCTTCCAAGGTCACATTGTCATAGACAGAGACGTTGTTTTGGATCTTGCAATGGTCTCCAATCAAAACTTTATTACCCACAAAAACGTTTTGACCTAAAGAGACTCCCTGACCAATCTTAGCTCCACCACAGACGTGGACAAAATGCCAGACACGAGAGTTCTCACCAATTTGAGCACCCTCATCGACAATTGCACTTTCATGTTGATAAAAACCCATCATGCACTTCCTTATTATTTTACTTTAGACAATAAAGGATGCGGATTTGTCGGATTCTCAACTAAAGGAGCTACACGAATCACTTCAACCGTTTCAATAGCCGCGCGGTTTTCTTCTACACCATAACCATTACCCGCTAGAATACGTTGATAACTTTGGGTGTGAAGATCGGTAAAGCCACCTGAAAATTCAAGTTCTTCATTTTCAATGGTAATGCTACGGTAAGTCAGTTTTTCACCTTTTACTGCATTCGATGGCAAATTATTTGCATCTATGGACAAGAACCAACGTACACGTGCACGCTCATATTCCAAATAGCCTGAAGCTGTTTTTTCATCACGGTAATGCACTTCATTTTTAACAATTTTACCGAAAATAAAATGCAGCATGTCGTAGAAATGCACACCAATATTGGTTGCGACACCACCAGATTTGTTATCTACACCCTTCCATGATTTTAAGTACCACTTACCACGTGACGTTAGATACGTTAAATCCACATCAAAAATTTTATCTGCAGGTGCGGCTTGAACTTTATCGCGCAATGCAATAATCGATGGATGTAAACGCAATTGAAGAATCGAGTTTACTTTTGCACCATATTGCTTTTCATACTCAGACAAAAGATTTAAATCTTTTGAACTTAAAACCAATGGCTTTTCACAAATCACATCAATGCCATTTTTTAACGCATATTTCATGTGTGGCGCATGCAAATAATTTGGTGAACAAATGGCTACGTAATCGAGTTTTTCACCTTTTAATTTTTGGTCTTCGACATAAGCTTCAAACTCTTCAAACTCAGTGAAAAACTCAGCTTCAGGGAAATGGCTATCCATAATCCCAACTGAGTCATTCACATCCATTGCAACAGCAAGTGTATTGCCTGTTTCTTTGATCGCTTTTAGATGACGAGGTGCGATATAACCAGCAGCGCCAATCAGTGCAAATTTTTTCATTCTATAAACTTCTTTCAAATATTTAATTAGAGTCTAAAAACTGTGAATCCGTTGTCCATCATTTCTTGACGATCAAACAAACTTTTCACATCAGCAAGTACAGGTTTATTACCACGCACTAGACCACGCAATTCGGCTGCGGAAAGACGACGAAATTCATTGTGACCAACTGCAACGACAATACTGTCTACTTGATTTGAAGCATCAATTAAACCTAGCTCAATGCCATATTCATGTTTGACTTCATCTTTGTCTGCCCAAGGATCGTAAACCACTACCTTGACGCCCCATTGCTTAAACTCAGCAATGACATCAGCAATTTTACTGTTACGAATATCTGGACAGTTTTCTTTAAAGGTCACACCCAAGACACCAACTGTTGCTGTTGTGACATCAATACCATTTTTGACCATATGTTTAATCGTAGATTGTGCTACATATTGAGCCATATTGTCATTGATACGTCGTCCAGCCAAAATCACTTGTGGGTTGTAACCCACTTCTTCAGCTTTATGAGTCAAGTAATACGGATCGACACCAATACAGTGTCCACCGACTAAACCAGGACGGAATGGTAAAAAGTTCCATTTACTTCCAGCAGCTTCTAAAACATCAAGCGTATCGACACCCAAGCGATCAAAAATCACCGAAAGCTCGTTCACTAAAGCAATGTTCAAATCACGCTGCGTGTTTTCAATCACTTTCGCTGCCTCAGCAACTTTAATGCTTGTCGCTTTATGCGTACCCGCAGTAATGATGCTTCCATAGACTTGATCGACCAAATCAGCAATTTCAGGTGTACTACCACTGGTGATTTTTTTGATTTTTGTCAAGGTATTGACCTTGTCACCTGGGTTAATACGCTCAGGACTATACCCTGCAAAAAAATCAGTATTAAATGTTAATCCCGATTTTTGTTCGATGATCGGAATACAAACTTCTTCTGTTGCGCCTGGATAAACAGTTGATTCATAAACAACAACATCACCTCGCGAAATAACCTGACCAATGGTTTCACTGGCTTTACGAAGTGGTGTTAAATCAGGTCTGTTTGCCTCATCAATAGGGGTTGGAACCGTCACAATAAAAAAATTACAGTTTTTTAATTCTTGTAAATCTGATGAATAATGTAAATTTATTGCTTTTTTTAACTCTTCTGGAGAGACCTCAAGTGTGCGATCTTGTCCTGACTTTAATTCTTCCACACGGCTTTGATGAATATCAAAGCCGATGACTGGATATTTTTTTCCAAACTCAACTGCTAAAGGTAATCCAACGTAACCCAACCCGATAATTCCAATTTTTAATTCACTAAGCTGTAACATTCGTACCTAAGCCTTATCTTATACAGTTTATAAATGCGATCTAATAAGTCAGCAATTTAATAATATAGCAGAAAATCTTATTTTATATTTAAAATTCATTAATTTTATTTCAAAAAAACAGTTCAATATTTCATAATAGTGTATTAATATTTTGATTAATAATTATTTAATCATAATCACAAAAACTACACTTTTTACTTTGAATATAATAATTTTACACAGAACTCACAATTTAATTAAACCAATAAAATCAGACCAATTATGTAGGTTTAATATAAAAGCACTTATTTAAAAAGATATAAATTGCATAAATGTTACACCAATATTTATTTACAAGTTTTATACAAAATTAATATTAAAATCACCAAACACCCATATTTATTTTATAAGTAATGTGTTTAGTTTATTTCCCTTGACTGTATGTAATACATTTTAGCGTTATATATTTTATTTTGAAACTATTATATACTTGTTAAATAATTATGATTTAACATATTTAAAATATTGGAATTATTAAAAATAGGAATTTTAGTGAGATCGCATAAATTTCAATTACTTATCATTATAAGTTTACTCAATTCTTCTTGTGCTATTACATCGGGGTTACAAACTTATGATTTACCTAAAGAAGGTAATTTTCAAACCGATCTAGGTACAAATGCTAGTGTAATCAAGCTGACACAAGAGACTATGCCTTCTATTCAAGTTGCTGATATGAATTCTCGGCAGGATTTCGCTCACCTTTTCCAAAGTAAGCATAAAAGCTACACACTTACGCCAGGTGATATTTTATCAATATACTTATGGGCATACCCTGAAATCACTCCACCAACCAATACGATTGGGATTAATAATGTTGAAACAGCCCAATCGGTCGGTTATCAAATTGATCAAAATGGGTATATCGACTTTCCAATTATCGGTCGAGTTAAAGTTTCAGGAAAAACCGTTCATCAAGTAAACCGAGATATAAAAAGT
Organism: Acinetobacter shaoyimingii; assembly: GCF_011578045.1. Classification (NCBI taxonomy): domain Bacteria; kingdom Pseudomonadati; phylum Pseudomonadota; class Gammaproteobacteria; order Moraxellales; family Moraxellaceae; genus Acinetobacter; species Acinetobacter shaoyimingii. The sequence continues at coordinate 104,456 of NZ_CP049801.1, read as the reverse complement.
CAACTTGCACGTTATTTAAAAACGCCTGATGTGATTGTTCGTGTGCTTTCATACCAAGGGCAACGTTACTCAGTACAAGGTAATGTGATGAAGGGCGGTCAGTACACTTTAAACGATCAACCGACAAGTGTTTATACCGCTTTAGGTCTTGCAGGGGGTGTAAATACCCAATTAGGAAATAGTGCTTCCATTACCCTTGTTCGCCAAGGCAGATCTTATGAACTGAATAACATTGAGTTGGAGAAGCTTGGTTTCTCGTTACATAATTTACTGATACAACCGAATGACACGATTTACGTCAATAATCGTGAAAATCAGAAAATTTATGTGATGGGTGAAGCGACCAAAAACCAATCCTTCCCTCTACGTGACCAAGGCATGTCCTTGAGCGATGTTTTGGGTGAAAGCTTAGGTCTCAACCCTAACTCAGCAAACAAAAGTAAAATCTATGTCGTACGCACCAATCCAGTAGATCGGACAACCCAGATCTATCACTTAAATCTGAAGAGTATTGGTGATTTTGGGCTTGCAAACCAATTCAATATGCGAAGTAACGATATTGTGTATGTGGATGCAACAGGCTTAACGCGTTGGCAGCGTGTCGTCAACCAAGTTATTCCATTCTCAAGTTTCCTTTACAACTTTGATCGTTTAGGTCAGTAATGAAGATTGGGAATATTTTAGTGGTATGTGTCGGAAATATTTGCCGTAGTCCTATGGCTGAATATTTTCTTAGGCAAAAATACCCACATTTGCATATTGAATCTGCGGGTATATCCGCTTTAGTGGGGCATCCAGCAGACCAAAAAGCAATAACAGCCATGTCACGTTATAACATTGAGCTAAAAAATCACGTGGCGAAGCAACTAACTGCTGACTTAATACGTCAGGCAGATTTAGTTTTAGTCATGAGCCAAAATCAACTAAAACATATAGAACAAAAATGGTCTTTTTCTACCGGTAAAACCTTTAGATTGGGCCACTGGCAAAATAAAAATGTCGCTGATCCTTTTCAACATGAACAATTGGTCTTTGATGAAGCGTGTACGTTAATTCAAAGCTGTATTGCAGATTGGCAACCCTATATTTAACCTTTAGATATAACGATTATGAACCAAAATACCGAAACTCATGCTGAAGATGCAGTTGACCTGAAAGAGCTACTATTTTCATTAATTGCTCAATGGAAACTGATTTCCTTGTGCATCATTTTAAGTATGATCTGCGCATTGTTGTATTTAAAAACTACACCTAATATTTACGCTGTTGATGCACTTGTTCAGGTTGAAGAAAATAAAGGGGCATCTGCTGCGCTTTTAGGCGAGCTGTCTACGGTCATCGAGCAAAAACAACCGTCTCAAGCCGAGATTGAGATTCTTAAATCTCGCTTAGTCCTTGGCCAAGTGATTAAAGCACTCAATCTGAATATTGTGATTACTGGTGATAAAAATTCTTTTTTTAATCGTCTCATCGATAAAAACCCATATGAAACTGAATATCAGTTTAAATCAGTAGTCTTTACAGATGATCAAAAATCATTTGATATTCGCGAATTCGAAATACCTTCAAAATATTTAGATCAAACCTTAACCTTACAATTCAATGATACTGAATTTAATTTAATTGACCCAGAAACTGATAAAGTTATTGTTTCGGGTAAATTGAACCATAAATTCCAAACTGTAAATGAATATGGCACTTGGAAAATGGCCATTTTCAGCTCAAATCCATTAAACGGTGAATATCAAATTACCAGTCAATCCATGCCTGAAGCGATCAAATCTGTGCTGATGAATTATTCAGTGATTGAACGAGGAAAATTGACTGGTGTTTTAGGTTTAACTTATCAAGGTACAGATAAAGAACATATCACCAAAGTACTGAATGCGATTTTGATTGCTTATAGTCAACAAAACATTGAACGTCGTTCAGCTGAAACGGCACAAACTTTAAAATTCCTTGATGAGCAACTCCCAGAACTCAAGCAACAGCTGGATCTGGCAGAACGTGAATTTAACAAGTTCCGTCAAGAATTTAATACCGTCGATGTCACCAAAGAATCCGAACTGTATTTATCGCAAAGTATTACGCTTGAAACCTCAAAAGTAGAAATTGAGCAAAAACTTGCGGAGATGTCAGAAAAATATACCAATGAACATCCTGTTATGAAACAAATGGTGGCTCAATTGGCGGTCATCAATGGCAAAATTGCTGCTTTGAACGATACTCTTAAAGGTTTGCCTGATTTACAACGTCGTTACTTACAACTGTTTCGTGAAGTCGAAGTGAAACAACAACTTTATACTGCCTTACTTAACTCTTACCAACAGCTTCGTATTGCTAAAGCGGGTGAGATTGGTAACGTTCGTATTGTGGATAATGCTGTTGAACCTGTAAATGCGATTAAACCGCAAAAATTGATGATCCTATTGCTTTCGATCTTTATTGGCGGTTTCATTGGTGTGCTTGCAGCACTACTGCGTAACATCTTACGTTCTGGGATTAAAGACGTTAGCCAAATTGAAAATACATTTGCATTGCCTGTTTACTCAACAGTACCGCGTTCACTTGTGCAAGAAAGTCGAATTAAAGCCTTTAAGAAGAAAAAACATATTCCTATTTTAGCGCTACAAAATTCAGATGATGTTGCCATTGAGAGCTTGCGCAGTATGCGTACCGCAATTCAATTTGCGCTCACTACAGCAAAAAACAATATCATTATGGTGTCAGGCCCAGCACCTGAGGTAGGGAAATCATTTATCTCGACCAACCTTGCGGTGATCCTGTCTCAAAGTGATAAAAAAGTCTTGGTGATCGATGCCGACTTACGTCGTGGTTATCTACATAAGTATTTCAATAAAGATAACCAAAAAGGTTTATCGAATTACTTAAATGGACAATTAGAATTGACCTCGATCATTCAATCGACGGAAGTCCCTAATCTTTCTGTGATTACACGTGGTAAGAGTCCTGCGAATCCATCAGAGTTACTGGGTACTCAAAAATTCACAGATATGTTAGCTAAACTTTCTGAGATATACGATCACATCCTGATAGATACTCCACCTGTCCTTGCTGTGACTGATGGTGTGATTATCGCGCAACACGCCGGAGTAAATTTGGTTATCGCTCGTTATGCTAAAACACATATGAAAGAGTTAGAGCTTGTGTTGAATCGTTTTGAGCAAGCCAGTGTTAAAGTCAACGGCTTTATCCTCAACGATATCCAACGTGTAAATCGTGGATATGGCTATGGATACAGTTATGCCTACAAATCATCAAAACAAGATGATTAGACTTAAAATTTAATTTTTTAAAATCAAAAAAAAGTCAGACAATCGTCTGGCTTTTTTTCCAGATGTCTATTTTTCGTTGATTTGATTTAATTGCTATATCGTTTCTGAAGAAGACGTTATATGCTAAGGGTGTCAAGCTATAAACAAAAAATTAGCTCTATTTTAGATTAAGAAATTGGGAATCCTCATGAGTAAAGCCTTACCCATCGCTATTGCCGTTATTTTAGGCGGAGCTGCACTTGTACCTATTTATTATGCGACGCAACACCCTGCTGATGCATCCAAAAGCGAATTAAAAAAAGATGCAAAGCCTGTTGAAAAAATTAGTTATGCATTAGGTTATGAAGTTGCAAGCCAAACACCACCAGAAGTGGATGTTAATGCTTTTATTACTGGTATTCGTCAAGCACATGCGAAGAAACCACGTGCCTATACTGATGAAGAGCTACAAGCAGCATATCTAGAATTCCAAAAAGAAATGCAGAAAAAACAAGAAACTGATGCAAAAGCGATTACAGCATCAAGCGACACTTTCTTAACTGAAAATGCCAAAAAAGCTGGTGTTACCACGACTAAATCTGGCTTACAGTACAAAGTGACTCAAGCAGGTACGGGACAACAACCTAAAGCAGATTCTGTAGTAAAAGTTCACTACACAGGAAAGCTTTTAGATGGCAAAGTGTTTGATAGCTCTGTTGAACGTGGTGAACCTATCGAATTCCCACTCAATCAGGTGATTCCTGGTTGGACTGAAGGTCTTCAGCTGATGAAGGAAGGTGGTAAAGCGACGCTTTATATCCCTGCCAATTTAGCATATGGTGAACAAGGTGTTCCTGGCACAATTCCACCAAACAGTACTTTAATTTTTGATGTTGAACTGATTAAAGTAGTGAAATAAATAAAATAAGGAGAGCTTTAGCTCTCCTTTTTGGATCCTGATGATGAAAAAAATATTAATCGCAACAACGATCGCTGCTTTAACATCAACCAGTTTCGCAGCAACAGTAAGCAACAAAAGCCCTCAAAAAGATCAGCTAGGCTATAGCTATGGCTATGTGATGGGGCGTACAAATGCAGAAACATTAAAAGAAATTAATTTAGATGCATTTATCAATGGATTGAAACAAGGCTACACAGGCCAAAAATCCGACTTAAGTGATGAAGACATGGCCAAAGCTCTGTCTCAGTACAAAAAACAAAATGATGCAAAACAACTTGAAGCCTTCAAAAAAGTTGCTGCTGAAAATTTAGAAGCTGGTCGAGTATTCTTAGAGAAAAATGCTAAACAAGCTGGCATCGTGACTCGTCCAAGTGGATTACAGTATCAAGTGTTGAAAGCAGGTAATGGCAAAACTCCATCTGCAAAATCAAAAGTCAAAGTAGATTATGAAGGTCGTTTACTTGACGGTACAGTTTTTGACAGTTCAATTGCACGTAACCAACCTGTAGAGTTTCAAGTCAGCCAAGTGATTCCTGGTTGGACTGAAGGCTTACAACTCATGAAGGAAGGCTCAAAATATCGTTTGTTTATTCCTGCCAAATTGGCATATGGCGAAATGGGTTCTGGTGACTCAATTGCACCGAACAGCACGCTGATTTTTGATGTTGAATTATTAAAAGTTCAATAATCCATTTCAAGAAAAAACCGCATCCATGATGCGGTTTTTTTATGCAGAAATTTATTCATAAACAATTCAATGTTTAAGATGTCGAGGTCTAAATCCAGAGCCTAATAGACCGATTGCATAAGCAATCACACCAACAACACATAAAACCACCACTTCAATAATTCGCATCCATGGTGCAACAGTGCCATCGTACCAAGTTAAGCCATACCACAATGCGAGGATCATCACGACATTACCCACCGCATATTGAAGTGCTAACTTTTTCCAATGTGCGCCAAACTTAAAGATATCGCGTGTATGTAAGTAATAATACAACATGCCTGCATTGACCAATGCAGAACCAGAGGATGCAATCGCCAAAGCCATGTGCTTTTCTTGCCATCCAATTAGATGAAAAACACCCAATAACGCCACATTAATCATGGCATTGGCTGCGACCGCCATCAACCCAACACGAACTGGGGTTTTGGTATCTTGAATCGCATAAAAACCTGGGGCAAAAACCTTAATCAACATAAAGGCCAAGACACCGCCACTCATACATTGCAAAGCCAATGCCGTCATTTGAGTATCACGCAGGTCAAATTCACCATGTTGAAACAATGCTTGAATAATAGGGGTCGACAACATAAACAGCGCAATACTGGCAGGCACACCAGCAAAGACAATCACACGAGCTGCCCAGTCGAGCATTTGCTTAAATTTATTCACATCTTGCTCTGCTTGACGCGAAGACAAGGCTGGTAAAATCACCGTACCAATTGCCACGCCAATCAGCCCTAAAGGCAGTTCAGTCATCCGTTCAGCGGTATACAGCCATGACACCGAGCCCGTCTGCATAAATGAAGCCCAAATGGTGTTAAGCAATAAATTAATCTGTGTCACTGAGACACCAAATAATGCTGGTAGCATCAATTTTAAGATTCGATCAACACCCTCATGTTTAAAATCGACCTTTGGTGGTATCAGTAATTTTTTCTTCCATAGCTCAGGAATTTGCAGTGCCAATTGCAATATCCCTGCAACCACCACAGCCCAACCGAGAGCCATAATCGGTTCTGCCATATACGGAGTCAGCCACCACGCCCCTGCGATCATCGCGATATTGAGTAAAACAGGTGCAAATGCAGGTGTGGTGAATGACCCATAACTATTTAAGATACTGCTGGCAAAAGCCGTCAGTGACATAAATAAAAGATAAGGAATGGTTAACCGAAATAAATCTACAGCCAAATCAAATTTAACAGGATCACCATGAAAACCTGGTGCATACATATATAAAATCACGGGGGCGATGACCATACAGACCAAAGTAAGCAAGCTCATAACCGTCAATAGACAGCCAAAAACTCGACTAATGAGAATCTGCACTTCAGCATGTAATTTTGTGGTTTTATATTCAGTTAAAACTGGAATAAAAGCTTGAGAAAAAGCCCCTTCGGCAAATAACCTTCGGAAAAAATTGGGAATACGAAAGGCCACTAAAAAAGTATCTAACTCTTTTCCAGCACCAAAAACATTCATCAAAACAACATCACGCGCAAGCCCTAAAAATCGCGATAACATCGTCATTGCACTGACAATAAAGGTGGATCGCCAAAGCGCCATCGTTATTCACCAAACTAAAAGAATGAAGCTATTGTAATGAAACTTCGATCAAATTTCGTTGTTTAATGATAAAAGTTATGCTGTTTTTTTATGCTGCTTCGCCTTAGATAATAATTCTCTAAAATGTACCCATTGAAAATGTGGGCCTGGATCGGTTTTGCGTCCCGAAGCAATATCTGAATGCCCTGCAATATGAGGTCCAATTTTTGGATATACGGCTTGCAGGGTTGCGACCACATTGGCAAGCACTTGATATTGAATCTCTTCAAAATCAGTATCATCACTGCCTTCGAGTTCAATACCAATCGAATAATCATTACATTCTTTATGCGCCAAATAACTTGAGCGACCAGCATGCCATGCACGATCATTGAAGTTCACAAATTGGAGCACTTCACCTGTACGCAAGATCAGTAAATGCGCTGAGACTTGCATGCCTTCAATGGTTTGAAAATAAGGATGTGCTGACCAATCCAATTGATTTTGAAAAAATTGTTCAATATAGCCCCCGCCAAATTGAGATGGCGGCAAACTAATATTATGAATCACAACCAATTGAATATCGGTGTGTTCTGGTCGCTGATTAAAATTGGGAGTAGCAATTTGTCGTGCACCTTGTAACTGTCCATCTAGGACTTCAAATGTTGAAGTGTGCGACATGTAAGCTCCTTTAAGATTCAGCATTTTGCTTATTATGGTTTTGTTCGAGTAAATCTACAACTACCAGATCTTCAGCACATCACAAAATATGGAATGATCGCTTTATATTTTGACCTTTCCTCCTCAAATATGAATCAACGTCGTGATGAATAAGTGAATAAAATCGGCGCAAGTAGATTGAAAGAGAAAAGAAAATCATAATGACAGAATCATGTATTTTTGATTTACAAAGCAACTGCTCTCATCGCAAATAAAAATACATTATTTTTGAAGAGGCTAATGTTAAGATAACGCCTAAATTTTAGGTATTAACCGTAGGGAAATGATGAGCATACCCCAATCTTTACTTGAACACGCAATTCAAATCAATATCCAACACGCCTTAAGTGAAGACATTGGTGATGGTGACATTACTGCAATGCTGACACCTGAAGATGAACAAGCGACGGCGACCATTATTACACGTGAAGATATGGTGCTTGCAGGTCAACCTTGGGTCAATGCTCTCATTCAAACTTTTGATGCTTCAGTTGAAGTGGAATGGTTATTCCAAGATGGTGATCGAGTAAAAGCCAATAATGCTTTTTTAAAACTTAAAGGTTCAGCGCGTAGCCTTTTAACGGTGGAACGTCCAGCCTTAAACTTTATTCAAACGCTATCTGCAGTAGCCACCAAAACGGCCGAGTATGTCAAACAACTCGAGGGTCTCAATACTGCGCTTTTAGATACCCGTAAGACACTGCCTGGTCTACGTATTGCTCAAAAATATGCCGTGGCTGTAGGTGGTGGTAAAAACCATCGCTTGGGTTTATTTGATGCATTTTTAATTAAAGAAAATCATATTATGGCTGCAGGTGGCATTGTACAAGCCATTGCTCAGGCACATCAGATTGCGCCCAATAAACCCGTTGAAGTGGAAGTGGAAACTTGGGATGAACTCAACCAAGCCATTGATGCCAAAGCAGATATTGTCATGCTGGACAATTTTAGCCAACAGCAAATGATTGATGCAGTTAATCATGTCGCTGGTCGTTGTAAACTCGAAGCTTCTGGCAATATCACCATTGAAAATTTACGTGAAGTTGCAACTACGGGCGTAGACTATATTTCTATGGGTGTCTTGACCAAAGATGTGAAAGCAATTGATTTATCAATGCGCTTTAACCCTGCTTAATTTTACCTTTTGCTGAAATACAATTTCGAAAATCTGCATGGGCGTACGAGTGAGCATTTACTTATACGTCCCGTAACGATTCATTTTTTCAGTAAAATACATTTACATAAAAAACAATTTTGCTTATTTTTTATACTCCAACACTCACATCCTTTTCATCCCCAACATTGATTAAAAATATGATAGGTCTATAATTATTCACCCCTTCGTGATCTTCTTGGATAAAATGCATACAACCAAACAGCAGGCATTATTCTTTTTTGTCGCGCTTTTATCGATGTTCATTTTTTTTCTCTATCAAGAAAACATAACGAATTTCTTCAAGCTTCCTCATGCTTATATGATGACTCGATTGTATAAGTACGGGTTTGCAGTGCTGGTCAATTATGCATTGATTTCATTGATCTATTTAATGCTCAGAAAAACATGGGTCACGCTATTTTTTAGTCAATTTCTGTTTTTTGCACTCAATTTTATTAATATCAAAAAAGAACAATATTTATCGGCTAGTTTAGTTCCCAGTGATTTTTTACTGGTCAAAGAAACACTCATTGCAGCACCGTGGTTTTTAAAAATAGCAGCTTTAGTTGGTCTCGCGCTTTTTCTGGTTTTTGCGATTTTTATTTACCGTAAAGAAGCCAAAGAGCCTAATACTCTGATTGCATCTAATGCACTCATTACCATCACCTTTTTTGGCTTTTTTGTTGCTGCCAATTTTAGTAATAACTTCCAGAAATATTGTTCAGGAGCAAGTAAATCAGGCACCTGTACCTTAACTCAAGCTTTGCCTAATACGCGGGGAGATTGGATTGGCGACAGTTTAATTATACGAAATAGTGGAATTACTACATTTTTCGTGTCGAAATCTCTGGATAGCATTAATCAGAAAGTGTTTCAGACACAGGTCATTCCTGAAGATCAAATTCAGAAGATTTTATTGCCAAAATCACCAGAATCTGTGGCAAAAGCGGATGTATCGAAGCAATCACAAAAATCGACTGAGCCTGATACATCACAATTGCCGAATATTGTCTTTGTCATGAGCGAAGCACATTGGGATGCATCAAAACTAGATAAAAGTATTCCCAAAAACATCACTCCAACCATTGATAAATACAAGGTTGGTCATATGCTATCGCCAACCTTTGGTGGCGGGACAGCCAATGTCGAGTTTGAAGTGTTAACAGGTTTAAATGTATTTTTAAATCATGATGAATTGGCTTATGTGGCGAAACTGAAACGTCCGACCTATTCGCTCGCAAGTTATATGAATGATCTAGGTTATGACACGACTGCCATGCACAACAATGGTAAGTTTTTCTATAACCGTAATACGGTATATCAAAATTTTGGGTTCAATCGTTTTACTTCGATTGAAAATATGGTCAGTGCCAGCGAGCGAAAGAAATTTACCAATACCGCAGGTTGGGCAACCGATGACTTGCTTTATCAGAACATCGTCGCTCAATTGCAAAAATCAAAAGACCAAGCTCAGTTTATTTATGCCATTACGGTAGAAAATCATTTCAACTATAACGATGACCGTTTCGGTAAAAACAATTTCAATATCACAAAAGACGGTCTGAGTGATCTAAATAAACGTCGTTTAAATACTTATCTTTCTGGTTTGCAGCGTGCCGATCAGCACTTTAAAAAACTCATTGAAGATGCCAAACACATTGAACGTCCAACCATGATCATTTTCTTTGGTGACCATTTGCCAAATCTAGGAGATGTGTTTGATGACTATCATTTCTATGCCAATGCTGAACAAAAGTCGACTAAAAATGATGTGAAGTTTTATCAAACACCACTGGCCGTCTGGAGTAATTTTGATATTGATCGTAAACAGTTTAAGACGAAGGATACGACTGCGCATTTCCTTGCAGTGGATACGCTTAAAGCTGCGAAATTACCCTTATCCCCTTATTATCAGTTCATGTCCGACTTGAGTCAGTGCTACAAAAAAATTCATAAAACAGGTATTGAAACAAATCCAAAATGTGACTCGAAGTCAAATAGCATTCTTGAGTCTTATAAGCAGCTTAATATTGATATCTTAAATGGTAAGAACTTTAGCTATGAACTTTTAAAAGCTAAGCCAATGGCTTAATTCCCATTTGAAAATAAGGAAAAAAAGCAGATCAAAATCTGCTTTGTGTTTTATTTAGATTCGATAAATCCCATGTAGGGATCAGAAATTGAATCTTTTCCTGTTTCTATTCGACCTGCGAAACGTCGTTGATAACTGCGATCACTTTCAATACTGACTGTAAAATCATACCATCCACCAAATTCGTTCATATCCCAGATCAACTCTTTTTCATTGGACAATGTCTCCATGGTCCAAATCTGATTAGGCAAATATGCATTGGCTTTGATATTTAATTTAACTGAACGATTTCCGTCATGCCTTAATTTCAAGTAGAGTTTTCCATCACAATCTTCAACACATACTCGTATTTCAGGTAATGCTTGTTGATCCATTTGATTGAGATTGCCTACAAAACCACGATGAAATCCATTCGGTCCTAGTACCCATAAATCGTATTTCCCCTGTTGCATCTCCCACACATCATCTAATTGTTGACCTGCTTCGATGACATAACGACGTGGGATCGCCTCTAAATTCAATTTGTCATAAACATGGAAAACAGCAGCTTGTGTGCCCGTATTAGAAAATAGTAATTGTACTTGTTGCATGGATGGTTGAACTTTGGCACTTGTATGCAAAATATAAGGTAAGGCACGAGATGGCCTAATACCCTGCTCCTGTACTGGAAATTGACGATTTTCCAGTGGCGAGATTTGTGGCAATAACGATTGAGCTAAACGGATTGTATCTGCTTCTGATTTTGAACGCTGTCCTGCTAATGGATCTAAAGGAAGTTTATTCGGTTTGGCGAAATCAAAAGCAGATATTAAATCACCACACACTGCTCGACGATAAGGGCTAATATTTGGCTCTTCAACTCCGAAGCGCTTTTCTAAAAACTGAATAATTGATGAATGATCAAATACCTGTGAATTGACCCAACCTCCACGGCTCCAAGGAGAAATAATATACATGGGCACACGAATGCCTGGCCCATATACACCAATCCCATTACTGACTTTTGGATCAGTAAAATTTGGTTGTCCTAAAGAAGCTTTTGCATGTGTAGCATATTCATAAGACATATCTTGATCCGACAAAGTCGATTTCCCATATACTTTTCCACTACTGTCTTTTGAAGGTGCACTTGGTGACGGTACATGATCAAAGAAACCATCATTTTCATCAAAATTGACCAATAAAACCGTCTGGCTCCATACGTCTGGATTTGCAGTTAAAGCATTGAGAACTTCTTGAATATACCAAGCGCCTTGAATAGGACTCGACGGTCCTGGATGCTCACTATAGGTTGCAGGTGCAACCAACCAACTCACTTGAGGCAATGTACCTTGGGCAATATCCTCTTTCAATGTACCTAAAAAACCACCATCAGGCATCGTATTGGCAATGCCCTTATATAAGGGTTCTAAAGCATCAATCTTAGGATCATAGGCTGGACTTTCACCACTACTTTTTACTGGTTGACCTGAGCGCTCATTGGCAAGTCGATATTGTTTAAAACCAGCCAAAGGATTGTCAGTAAAATTATCTGGTAGATTTTGGTATACCTTCCACGTGATACCTGCTTGTTGTAATCGTTCTGGATAGGTCGTCCATTCATACCCTTGCGTCGAAGGTCCTATTGCATCTAAATCATTTACGACACTGGCAACTCCTGCTGCTTTAGGACCATTAGAACCTGTCCAAATGAACATTCGATTTGAGTTAGTTCCTGTATGCATTGCACAGTGGTAAGCATCACAGAGCGTAAAAGCATTGGCTAAAGCGAATTGAAATTCAACTTCTTGTTTTTTGTAATATCCCATTGATTGAGGTTGTTTAAATTGCACCCAATTTCCCATTCGTCCATGGTTCCATGCATATTGACCATCCGTCCATGAGTGCGGGGTTCCACTTACACGCTGAGCATTACCTAATGTACTGTCTAAATGATAAGGTAAGACTTTATTTTTCTTCGCATCATACTGTTCCCAAATTTTCCGCCCATCTGATAATGGAATGGTAAAACGATCTCCAAACCCTCGAACACCTTTGAGCGTGCCAAAATAATTGTCAAATGAACGATTTTCTTGGGTCAAAATAACCACATACTTTACATCCTCAATCGTGCCTTTTTCTACTTTGGCATCAATTGCGAGCGCTTTTTGAATGCTGGCTGGGAAGCTAGCCAATGCTGCTGTTCCAAAAAACGTTTTTGTTGTATTGAGTAAAAAATCACGACGGTTCATCTTTAATAAATCCTTTATTTTTATTATGGGGCACAATGAATATTGCATTTAGATGCTGGTGGCTGAGCAGTATTGTTATTTTCACCGTCATCATCATTACATGCCATTAAAAGCAAGCTCGTACTGAGCAATAAAATATGCACAAGTGATCGCATGATTCAGTCCTTATGAGTGTTGCCATTAGTCAAACGAACTCTGATGACAGAAAAATGATGCTTTGATGGCAATTTTATGAAACTGTAGCCAATAAAAAACGCATCCAAAGATGCGTTTTTTCGTTTAAATGCGTTTAATCAAAAAGATTAAATTACCAACCTAAAACTTCTTGTTGTTTCTTCACTAGCTCTTTTATGCCTTTTTCTGCCATTTCTAACATGGCATTCGACTGAGCACGGGTAAATGGTTTTTCTTCAGCAGTACCCTGAATTTCAATAAATTCACCTGCTTGTGTCATCACCACGTTTAAGTCGGTTTGGCAGTTTGAATCTTCTTCATAACAAAGGTCTAAAAGCACTTCGTCATTGAAAATACCGACAGAAATTGCCGCAACTAAACCTTTAAGCGGATCTTGTTTAATTTTTTTAGTTTCAAGCAAAACATTCATTGCATCAATGAGTGCTACAGCTGCACCAGTAATAGATGCTGTACGTGTACCGCCATCAGCTTGGATCACATCACAGTCAATGGTAATGGTGTTTTCACCGAGCTTTTTAAGATCAACCATGGCACGTAAGGTACGACCAATCAGACGTTGAATTTCTTGAGTACGACCACTTTGTTTACCACGTGCTGCTTCACGATCACTGCGTGTATGCGTTGAACGTGGAAGCATGCCGTATTCAGCTGTTACCCAACCTTGTCCTTTACCTTTGAGAAAACGTGGCACCGAGTTGTCGATACTTGCAGTACACAGCACTTTTGTATGACCAAATTCAACCAATACTGAACCTTCCGCATAACGTGTGTAGTTGCGGGTAATTTTGACTTCACGTAATTGATCTAATGCTCGTTGGTCGATACGCATGTTTTGCCCTATCTGGTATAAAAAATATTGCAAATGATTATAGCAGATCCAAGGGATATGGTTTTGTTACAAGTCAGTGTTTTTGAACAATCTGATAGAAATAAAGTTGTACAACCAATGTAACTATACGATGCTATCCATGCTGAATAAAATCCTTAAAATAAAATTCTATACGAAAAAATAGGAATTAAATTTGAGAATATTCACCTTATTATTTATAAATAAATTTAATATATATATAAGAAAACTTGATTATTTTATTTTTTCAGTTACAATCAGGTCAACTAGAAAAAGTTTTGTTTTCTTAAACCCTCTTTAAGTCTCGCAGTTTTAGTCATAATCCTTCGTTTTTTAAATTTTAAGTTTCATTCTTCATTGTTTTTCAAGTTAAAAACAGTCCATTTAGTGGCTGAAATTATTACAATTATTAGGATATATGATGTCAAACTCAAATGTTGTTAAAGGTACTGTAAAGTGGTTCAACGAGACTAAAGGTTTTGGTTTTATTCAACAAGAAGCGGGTCCAGATGTTTTTGCTCATTTTAGCGAAATTTCAAGCTCAGGCTTTAAAACACTGATGGAAGGCCAAATGGTTGAATTCAGTATTGCTCAGGGTCAAAAAGGTCCGAATGCTATCAACATTATTGCTGTATAAGTCACAATAAAAATCTATAGAAAAGCACAATCATGTGCTTTTTTATCATTCAAAATATAGAAATAGGATGTAACTTGTTAAAAACACAAGATTTAATTGCAAAATCAAAAAATGGTACTGAAATTCTCGTTTCTTTGATCCCACTAACTAAAATGCAAAGAACTCGCCAAGGCTTTAAAACGGTAGAGGTAGGGAAAAAGGTGTTACTTGCCTCAGGACTCGAAGTTCAACTAAATTTAGACAATCGTACTTTTTACACTTCTTTAAATCATTTATTTAAATTAAATCAAAAAGTTATTTGATAAAAATGAAATTGCCTAAAAAATGTCAATTCATATGTACTTTTTTACTTTAGGGATATAACCATGCTTACACAAAGTCTTAATGTTAAAGACCAATTTGGAATTAAACACGTCATTCATGCAACAGTGGACGTGAATTTTGCAAACACTCAATCTTGTTCAAATGTAAATCACATCACTGTAGATGGCGAAGATATTCGACCTAGTTTTGAGATGCTTTTTCAAAGCACATTGACAGGTAAGATTTTTAAAATTATCTAGGCTCTGTTGACATTTCATGCTTATGTAATAGCAATAAAACACCCGTCATCAACTGTATATACAATATCGTTATACTTTAAAGTAAAAGAGTCTAGACATTTCTAGACTCTTTTACGCTTATTTAAACAGAAACTTATTGGGATAAGTTTTCATTCACTTCAATAAGAAAACTAAATTAGTTCCACATCCATATTTATGCAAAAATTCCCTTCACTTTTTGCACAGACTGTTCAATACGCGCAGTCCACTTATTTGGCAAAGAGCATTTCGCTAAACGCACCCAAACTGTTCCAAATTGCTTCATAAAACTCGCTTCGTTGTAATGAATACCATATTCCTCACACAAGGCTTTAATTTTCGGGGCAACTTCTGCATAACGATTGGCAGGCATATCTGGAAATAAATGATGCTCAATTTG
Source organism: Acinetobacter shaoyimingii (assembly GCF_011578045.1). Taxonomy (NCBI): domain Bacteria; kingdom Pseudomonadati; phylum Pseudomonadota; class Gammaproteobacteria; order Moraxellales; family Moraxellaceae; genus Acinetobacter; species Acinetobacter shaoyimingii. The sequence goes on along the minus strand of NZ_CP049801.1, from coordinate 89,086 downwards.
ATGGCTCAAATTACCACTTAGAATATGCAAACCTGTTGTACCGGTAAAATTACTTGAACCTCGAATTTGGCGTAAATACCACTCAGCTCGCGTTTCATTTTCCGTATTGTCCGCTTCAAAAGTTTCTGCATCTTCTGTGAAATGACCATTAAAAATTACTGCAGATGACCACAAATTACGAATAATATTGGCCACTACATTACCCGCAAATACTGGTAAAGCATTTGGACCAGCAATTAAAGGAAAAAATACATAGTCCTTTAACACTTGACGACGGGCTTTTTTACGAAACTTCTCAGCATCTTTCCATACTTGTTTCCAAGTTTTGGTTTTATACACCAGCACATCTTCCAAATGCAGATTTTGTACACCCACATACCATTCAAAAAATACCATCAACTGAATCGCCAATGGGATATTCATCAAGAACCGTGGTTCCCATTTTTGGTCTGGACTGACACGGAGCAAACCATAACCGACATCATGGTCTTTGCCGACGATATTGGTATAAGTATGATGCACATAATTATGGGTATGTTTCCAATCATCTCCCGTTGAAATGGTATCCCAATCGTAGTTTGCACCATTTAAACTTGGGTCATTCAGCCAATCGAATTGACCATGCATGACATTGTGTCCAAGTTCCATATTTTCGACGATTTTAGACAGCCCCAATAAGCCAGTTCCTACAAGCCAAACAGGAGGCAACCAACCACCAAACATCAATAATGCTCGTGAGGAAATTTCACTATAGCGAACAAAATTTCGAATCTTGTAAATATATTTCGCATCCTTTTCACCAAGATCTTCCATCACTTCACGGCGAATTTCTTCGACACGGCGACCAAATGCTTCAATTTGTTCAGGACTTAATGTTTTCGACTTACTGGTTTTGGCAAAATTTACGATCATGTTCATTTTTTATTCTCGACTATTTTAGCGATGTGTATTGGCTGCGAATGATCTGTGTCGGTTTTATAAATTAATCACGACAGGACTGATGGCTTGGCTAATACACAGCTTAATTTGAGTATTGGCATCATGATTGATTTCACCGGTCAGCATGTTTTTGGTTGATCCACTGACTTTGGTACATGTACAGGTATTACATACGCCCATACGACAACCTGATGCAGGTTTTAGACCCGCTTGTTCGGCACTGTCCAATAAGCTCCCATGTGCTTGAAAGGATTGCTGTGCCCGTACAAATTCGACGGGTTGGCTTGCTAAGTTTTCATCCACTATTATTTGAAAATATTCTTGTTTCAAACGTGGCAATAAATCACGTTGTTGGTAAATCTCTTGAATGCTGTTCATCATTGAGACCGAACCACATGCATAAGTCATGTAGCTTTGAAACTCTGGAACAAATCGCTCCAGCAGTGATAAATCAAAATGTCGTTGCGTTTTAACCGTATTGACATGATGGTAGTTTAAATGCGGATATTGCTGTGCTAACTGCTCAAGCTCCACGTGAAACGCATCGTCTCGGGTAAAATAAATCAAATCAATACTTTTAAAATCTTTGAGCAAAGCCGCCCTGAGTAATGAATAAATAGCTGTAATACCACTACCAGAGGCAATCAACAAAATGGATGGATGATCTTGATCTACAGGCTCAAGTGTAAAGTCTCCTTGCGGCTGAGAGATTTCTAGGACTTCTCCCATTTGCATTTGAGATAATGCTTTTGAAACAATACCCTGCACTTTCACTGCAATGGTGATATCACCATTTTCCAAATACTCTAAAATAGAATAGGCTCTTTGCTCATGCACACCTGCAACCAAAACGGTCACTAAAATATTCTGACCTGCTTCAAGCTGATCATGTTTAAAGTTGCTATTTGGTCTAAGTCGAATGTAAAAGAAATCTTCACTCAATGCCTTTACTTCAACAACAGACGCTTTGACTTTCTTCCATGCCCAAGTCGGATTGATTTTTTCAGCAATAAAATCAACAAAATCTTCTCTGATCCATTCAGGTTTGTAACTTGTATAACTGCTCATATCGTTCCTCTTTGTGCTTCATTTTGTTTGAGTGAACATATGTTCTAATAGTGAACAGTTGTACACTATATCTATTTTCAATTTGAGTCAACACCTGTTCACTGATTTTCGTCGTTTAATGTTTAAAATTTTGATAGACTCATTAAGATTATGAAAAATAGGTAGCGCCATGTCTCTTCGAGATGAACGTAAACAACAAAGTCGTCAGGCTTTACTTGATGCTGCGCTCGATTTAAGCACGTCTGGCCGTTCTTTCAGTAGCATTAGCCTGCGTGAAGTTGCAAGAGAAGTAGGATTAGTCCCTACGGCGTTTTATCGTCATTTCCAAGACATGGAAGAATTAGGCAAAGAGTTGGTCGACCAAGTTGCACTTTATTTAAAAGCAGTCCTACATCAATTGGCACAAGGTTTAGCTCAACCTGAAATCAAAGCTGAAAATAGTATTGATTCATTTTTCAATGCCATCGATCAAAACCCAAAACAATGGATGTTTATGATTGCAGAACGTTGGGGTGGATCAGAAATGGTGAGACGCTCCATTGCTCGTGAAATTGATTGCCTAAATATCGACTTTGCAGATGAACTGAAAAAATTGGAAATCGTGCAAAATTTTGAAGAACACAATGATTTAAAAATGCTCTCCAGTATTATCATTAATTTGTGTTTTACTTGGGCAATGTCATGGATCAATTTGGCTCGCCAATACGAAGGCATGGAACTTGAGCTACAAAAACTGGTGCTAAAAAAGCAAACCGTCAATCAAGTTTATTTAATTCTTCGCGGCATTATGCATTGGAAAACTTCTATACATGAGGCCTCATAAGCTGTGATCAACACTAAAATTTAAAACATAAAAAAACCCGCTAAATCAGCGGGTTTTTTACAAGATATTTTTATTTCGCTTTACGTTCTTTTTGAATTAAGTAATCAACCACTTGCGTCACTTTAGCATCTTCACCTTGAACAATATATTTACCATTGACCACAATTGCTGGCACACCCGTTAACTGTAGCTGTGCTGCAAGTTTATTAGATTCGGCAACTTTGGCAGTAATCGGGAAAGAGTTAAATGTGGTGTTAAACTTAGCTTCAGATATACCATACTTCGCAAAGAATTTTGCCTGAGATTTTTGGTCAAAAATTTGCTGATTACCATCATGTATTGCATGGAATAATGGCAAATGTGTTTTGACTCGTACTCCTAGTGCTTCAGCGGTATAATAACCACGAGCACCCTGCTCCCAAACAGGATTCATGGCAGCAGGTGTACGAAGAAAATTCACATCTTTCGGAATCTTCTTCAGCCAAGCCTGCATATGGGGTTCTAATGTAAAGCAGTGCGGACAGCCATACCAGAAGAACTCACGGACTTCAATTTTACCTGGTTTAGACACTTTGATTGGTTTTTCCACCACTGTATAGTCTTTACCTGCAGTAAAATTTGCCGCCATTGTCGTTGCAGAAAATGCCATAACCGCTGCGGCAACACTGCCTAATATCAATTTTTTCATTGAGTTGTTTTTCCTCTAAATCATTTTGTTTAGCTTATGAGTTCACTATAAATCAATTATGAGAAATTCGTTTTCCTTCTGTGAACTTTTTTACACGATTTATCGCTTTTTTTCGAAGAAACGCTACACTAAGAGCGATATACTTTATCTTTAATTTATAACACAGTACATCATCGTACATTTTTCTGAGGTCACTCTAATGTCACAACTCAATGTTGATCCACAAGAAATTGCTAAATTTGAAGCGCTTGCTGCAATATGGTGGGATCAGCACTCTGAGTTCCGACCATTACATCAAATCAATCCTTTACGTTTAAACTGGATTGATGAGCATTCTGGTGGCTTAACAGGCAAAAAGATTCTAGATGTGGGCTGTGGTGGTGGTATTTTAGCTGAAAGCATGGCACGCCGTGGCGCGGAAGTACTCGGCATTGACATGGGTGCAGCACCTTTAAATGTCGCACGTTTACATGCAGAACAAGAAAATGTCACCAATATTGAATATCGCCAAGTTCCTGTTGAACAACTTGCCGAAGAACAAGCAGGTCAGTATGACATCGTGACGTGTATGGAAATGCTTGAACACGTGCCAGATCCTGCATCGATTATTCAAGCTTGCCAAAAATTGGTTAAACCGAACGGTCATGTGTTTTTCTCGACCATTAACCGTAATCCAAAATCATATTTATTTGCGATTATTGGTGCCGAATATGTGCTTCGTTTATTGAAAAAAGGCACACACGATTACCACAAATTTATTAAGCCATCAGAATTGGCACATGATATTCGCAGTGCAGGTTTAAAACTCAAAGACATGACTGGTCTACACTATAACCCACTGACTAAACACTACTGGTTAGCGCCAAATGTCGATGTAAACTATATGGTTTACACTCAAAATGAAACTCCAGAGACTGCTGAATGAAAGCAGTTCTCTTCGACTTAGATGGCACTTTAATCGACACCGCTCAAGATTTTATTCGCATCATTCAAAATATGTGCCGTGAAGAAAATCGTGACGTGGTCGATGCCGCTCTGATTCGCACGCAAGTGTCTGAAGGCGCACGTGCAATGGTCAAATTGGTGTATCCTGAATTGGATGTCAATGACCCTGTGTTTTTGGCTCATCGTCAGCGTTTTTTAGATATTTATGGTGCAAATATTGCTGTAGATACAGATCTGTTTGACGGCATGTATCCATTGCTTGAAGCGCTTGAGTCTCATCAGATTCCTTGGGGAATTGTTACCAATAAACCCCGTTGGCTGAGTGAAGCATTGCTTAAAGCATTGAATCTGACAGAACGTTGTGCTGTTTTGGTTTGCCCTGAAGATGTCAGCAAAACTAAACCTGATCCTGAGCCAATGTACCTTGCCGCTCAACAGATTCATGTCAATGCGAAAGACTGTATTTATGTGGGTGATCACCCACGTGATATCGATGCGGGACGCAATGCCAACATGTATACCATCCTTGCAGCCTATGGTTATTTACCATTAGAACACAAAGATGACTTAACAGCTTGGCATGCAGATTGTATAGTGAATACTGTACAAGAATTACATAAAGTCGTTTCGCAATTGGTGAATATCACTTAAACAATAAATTTTTCACTTTCAAAAATAATGATAGGAGGCGCCATGAATTATTCAGAATATCAACCCCGCCCAGACCTACTGAAAGATAAGATCATTCTTATTACAGGCGCTGGTGATGGTATTGGTCGTGCAGCAGCGATGAGCTATGCCTTACACGGTGCAACCGTGGTACTTCATGGACGCACCATCAATAAACTTGAAGTCATTTATGATGAAATTGAAAGTTTAGGTGCACCGCAACCTGCTATCCTGCCCTTACAACTGTCTACAGCGACTTCTCATGACTATGAATTGTTGTTTGATACCCTTGCACAGCAATTTGGTCGTCTAGATGGTATTTTGCATAATGCAGGTATTTTAGGTGAACGTACTGAACTTGCTCACTATCCTATCGAAGAATGGGATGATGTGATGGCAGTCAACCTTCGTGCACCCTTTGTTTTAACTCAAGAACTTCTACCGTTATTGCAAAAATCTGATAATGCCTCGGTGGTATTTGCAAGCTCTGGTGTAGGTCGTGAAGCACGTGCGAAATGGGGTGCTTATTCGGTGTCTAAAATTGCCATTGAAGCGGTCAGTCAGATTTTTGCCAAAGAAAATGTACATCCCAATATTCGCTTTAACTGTATTAACCCTGGTGCAACCCGTACTGCCATGCGTGCTAAGGCTTATCCTGAAGAAGATCCGAAAACCTTGGCAACTCCTGAACAAATTATGCCTGCATATTTGTATTTGATGGGTGAAGACAGTATTGGTCTGAATGGTCAAAGCATTGATGCACAAGGTTAATCATTTAACCTAATACAAAAAGGAGATCGAAATGATCTCCTTTTTATTGTGCAGTCCTCATCTATAACACCATCTATAATAAATAGAACTTTTCGTAGAATTTTGATTATATTCATTGCATGAAATTCAAAACAATCCAGTGATATTCCAACCCACAAAAATTCTACTTTTGATTAAACGGTGAGCCCTGAACATAAATGTATATTCCACATGATTTCCAAGAAGTACGAACAGAAGAAATAGCAAATCTAATTAAAAATTACCCTTTAGCTTGTATCGTCGCAAATACTGCAAAGGGTCTTATCGCCACACATGTGCCCTTAATAATGAAAAGTAATCATGTCCTAGTCGGGCATATCGCAATGGTTAATGACATGAAAACGCTTGTTTCTGATGCTGAAGAAGTTCTCTGTATATTCAAAGGAGAAGATGCATATATTTCAGCAAATGACTATCCAAGTAAATTTGAGGATCACAAAAAAGTACCTACTTGGAATTATCAAGTGGTTCACATATATGGAAATATTTCATATTTTACAGATACCAAAAGTAAGTTAGCCGCTATTGGCATGTTAACGAAAATAAGTGAACAACAAGTAAATGGCGATTCTGGATGGAAAATGTCTGATGCCCCTAGAGAATATTTAATGGAGCAATTAAATCACTTGATTGTTTTCGAAATTAATATTTCCAAAATTCAAGCTCAGTCAAAACTAAGCCAAAATAGAGAGCAGAAAGATTTTGATTCTGTCGTCAAAAATCTGCAGAACAGAGATAAAAAAATCTTGCTGAAAGCATGTTAAGGCTTAAAAGAGATTGATCAGGATTTGTATATTGATCGTTGAGATTATGATTTTTAATGAAATATAAAAGTTAAGTATAAAAAAACCCGACTCAAGGTCGGGCTTTTTCAAATGTCTTAAAATCAGTCAAATAAACGATCAAAGAATGATTTTTTCTTTGGAGAAGATTTGCTGTCTTCACCATCAAGACTGTCTTGTAATTCTTTCAACAACTCACGCTGACGTGAAGTTAAATGAACTGGTGTTTCAACAACAACACGGCAAAGTAAATCACCTTGCATGCTGGTACGTACAGGTTTTACACCCTTACCACGTAAACGGAACATTTTGCCTGTTTGAGTACCTTCTGGCACTTTTAGGCTTACACGACCATCCAGTGTTGGAATTTCAATCTCTTTACCCAAAGCTGCATCAGCAATGCTGATTGGCACATCCATATACAAGTCTGCACCATCACGTTGGAAGATTTCATGTTCGCGAACATTCACTTCAACGTATAAATCACCAGATTGACCATCACGAATTGCTTCACCTTTGCCTGTTAAGCGCACGCGATCGCCATTATCTACACCTGCAGGAATCGTTACTTCAAGCGTTTGTTGACGATCTTTTACACCTGTACCATGACAGGTGTTACAAGGGTTTTTAATGATTTTACCTTGACCACGACAAGTGCTACAGGTTTGTTGAACTGAGAAGAAACCTTGTTGCATACGGACTTGACCCGCACCGTGACAGGTTTTACAGGTTTCAACATCATTTGGATTTTTAGAACCTTTACCATTACACGTTTCGCAAGGTGCTGGTGCAGTAAAGGTAATGGTTTTTTTAACGCCTTTAACTGCTTCTTCTAAGGTCAATTCCATGACATAGCGTAAGTCTGAGCCACGTCTTTGACGTTGTTGGCTACGACCGCCACCGCCAAATGCGCCACCAAAAATATCACCAAACTGGCTAAAGATGTCCTCTGCGCTAAAACCACCACCGAAGCCACCACCACCGCCCATACCACCTTCAAAAGCGCTATGTCCCATACGGTCGTACATGCTGCGTTTTTCGCCATCAGAAAGTACTTCATAAGCTTCAGAAGCCTCTTTGAATTTTTCTTCAGCTTCGGCGTTGTCAGGGTTACGATCTGGATGATATTTCATCGCCAACTTACGGTAGGCTTTTTTAATTTCATCATCACTAGCGGATTTAGATACCCCTAAAACCTCATAATAATCACGTTTAGCCATGTCTGGCGATGCTCCACAGAATTTGATTTTACTTCACTGCGAAGTATGTTGGGGTATTATTTTAATTTTACAAGTCGCTGTACATAATTATTTTAAATGCGCTGCGTTTTCCTCAAATTTTGCTGTTAAAAAACAGCTTTCTTTTGCATATATTTAATTAGGCCTTTCAACCACTGATTAATTAAATATAACCATGCAATGCCACTAAAAAATACACCAATGACTGTACAGCTTTTTACCCAAATCACACTATCCCAGTATATAAAATGCGCTGGAATAAACCACAATGAAGCAAATACAGCTAAAATTAGGAAAATAACAACATTACGCATAATCCATAGACTATGCGTTTTAATCCATACTTCAGAATTGTCAATTTTCGCAACTTTGCGTGCTAACCAATAAGAAATCAGCACACTCACGATGGTCAACAAACCCAAAAACATGAAAAAATAGGACAGTGAAATATTACGTCGCTGTCTAGAAAGATTATCTTTCCCCATGGATACTTTCGACCTCAACGTATTGCATGGTCATCTTCTTTTATGCAATACGTCACTCATGTTATTTTGTGTAAAAACTAGGACTACTATATTGAATTTTTCAATTTTTCGCACCTAATATCCACAAAATCTAGGTCCTTTTTGTTTCTTTTTGCACCTTAAACCATGCCGCATAGAGCGCTGGTAAGAAAAATAGGGTCAATAGCGTGGCAATAATCAATCCACCCATGATCGCAACTGCCATTGGTCCAAAGAAAATACTCCTTGATAATGGAATCATTGCCAGTACAGCAGCCATTGCAGTGAGGATAATTGGACGTGCACGGCGTACCGTTGCATCCAAAATTGCATCCCATGTTGCCTGTCCAGCACGAATATCTTGTTCAATCTGATCAATCAGTATGAGTGAATTACGCATAATCATGCCAGATAATGCAATCGTACCTAACATTGCCACAAAGCCGAATGGTTTATTGAATATCAACAAAAATAACACCACACCAATTAAACCTAAGGGTGCTGTTAGAAAAACGATAACAGAACGTGAAATACTTTTGAGTTGAATCATCAATAAAGTAAACACCACTGCCAAGAATAGTGGCATACCTGCATTCACCGATTTTTGCCCTCGGGCAGATTCTTCTACTGTGCCACCAACTTCAACCAAATAACCACTTGGTAATTCAGCGCGAATTTTTTCGATTTTTTCAGATAACTCTCCCACCACAGTCGCAGGTTGTAACTGCGTACGAATATCAGCACGCACGGTAATCGTCGGTAAACGGTTACGATGCCAAATCAAACCATCTTCAAAACGATATTGAATCTGAGCAATTTGTGCCAAAGGTACCGTCGTCCCTTTTGCAGTTGGCACGGCTAAACTTTCTAATGAAGCAACATCTATGCGTTCAGCCTGATTCCCTCTTAAACGAATATCAATCAGTTCTCGTTTTTCACGATACTGATTAATCACTGCACCACTGACTGAACTGTCTAAGAAGTTTGCTAAGTCCTGACTGGTCACACCCATTTGGCGAGCACGGTCTTGATCAATCTCTAAGGAAATAATCTTACTTGGTTCACCCCAATCTAAGTGCACATTGGTGGTATTTGGATTTTCACTCACCGCTTTAGCGACCACTTCTGCACGTTGACGTACTGTATGTAAGTCTTCACCTGAAACACGGAACTGAATTGGATATCCCACTGGTGGGCCATTTTCCAATAATGACACCCGTGTACGTACATGTGGCAACAGCTGCTTAATTTTTTCACCTAATTCTTTACGAATTTGATCCCGATCATCCAATGACGATGCCAGCACCACAAACTGAGCAAAACTTGCTTGTGGAAGCTGTTGATCCAGTGGCAAATAAAATCGTGGAGAACCTGTGCCCACATAAACCACATAGTTATCAATCCCTTTTTGCGTCGACAAAAACTTCTCAACTTGTTTTACGGCTTGTTCCGTAGCAGTCAATGACGCGCCTTCCTCTAACTTTAAATCAACCAGAATTTCGGCTCGGTTTGAGGGTGGGAAAAATTGCTGAGGAACCAGTTTAAACATTAAAATCGACAGTACAAAAATGCCTACCGTAGCAGCAATGACCGTTTTACGATAAGTCAAACAGGTATTCACCACCGATCTAAATTTTTGATAAGTCTTGGTTTGATAGGGATCATGATGTCCGTCTTGATGATGTAGCACAGGTGTTGGTTCGGGTTGCTTCCTTAACCTTGCCCATAAACGCTGATACCACGGTGCTTTTTGTAAGGTTTGATTAAAATCTGGCAGTAATTTATCGCCCAGATAAGGCACAAAAAGTACAGCAGCAAACCATGATACCACCAGTGCAATAGTCACAACTTGGAAAATCGAGCGGGTATATTCTCCAGTACTTGACGCAGCCGTCGCAATCGGTAAAAACCCTGCTGCGGTAATTAAGGTACCAGTCAGCATGGGAAAAGCGGTAGATGTCCATGCATAGCCTGCTGCTTTTAATCTGCTATAGCCTTGTTCCATCTTAATGGCCATCATTTCAACGGCAATAATCGCATCATCGACCAGCAGACCGAGCGCTAAAATCAGTGCACCCAAAGAAATTTTATGTAAGCCAACGTCAAATAAATTCATGCCAGCAAAAGTCATGGCTAAAACCAAAGGAATGGAGAAAGCAACCACGAGTCCTGTACGAAAACCTAAAGAGAAGAAACTCACCAATAGAACAATAATGACCGCTTCTGCTAAAACTTTAATAAACTCATGAATACTGCGTTGTACCGCAACAGGTTGATCAGATACTTTTTTCAGCGACATACCAACGGGCAAGCTTTTTTGTAGCCGTGTAAATTCTGTTTCTAGATTTTTCCCTAAAGCTATGATGTCTCCGCCTTTACGCATAGATACTGCTATACCAATGCCATTTTCACCCATGAAGCGCATACGCGGCTGTGCAGGTTCACTAAAACCACGATAGACTTCAGCCACATCGCCCAATTGGATGGTTTTATTGCCCACCAAAAGTGGCATTTTTTTTAGTTCATCAACATCGCTTAACGCACCACTGACACGGATCTGAATTCGATCCGACGGTGTTTCAAAAAAACCCGCACTGGCAATGGCATTTTGCTTGTGTAATGCGTCTTGTATAGATGAAATTGGAATACCCAGTTGTGCAGCTTTGGTATTTGAAAGTTCAATCCAAATTTTTTGATCTTGCAGTCCAACTAAATCGACCTTACCGACATCTTTGACCCGTTGCAGTTGTAACTGCAAACGATCTGCATATTCTTTTAAAATACCATAGTCAAAGTCTTGTCCCGTGAGGACATAAATATTACCGAAGGTGTCGCCAAACTCATCATTGAAAAAAGGACCTTGTACACCGCTGGGTAATTTATGCTTGATATCATTGACCTTTTTACGAACCTGATACCAGACATTGGGAAGGTCATGCGACTTTAAAGAATCTTTAGCAATAAAAGTCACCATCGATTCGCCAGGTCTTGAATAAGCAACTACACGCTCGTACAGGCCAGTACTCATGAGCTCTTTTTCGATGCGATCGGTGACTTGTAGAGAGACCTCTTCAGCCGTTGCTCCCGGCCAGTAGGTTTGTACCACCATCACTTTAAAGCTAAATGGCGGGTCTTCGCTTTGAGAAAGTTTAGCGTATGAATATAGCCCAACGATGCCCATCAGAATCATGAAGTAAAGGATTAGACCTTTATTGTTCAATGCCCATTCTGACAAATTGAAATTCATTCTAGAGCCCATTATTTTGCTCCTGATTGAATATTCACAGCACGGTTATCACGATCAATAGGATTGATCTTCTGCCCTTCTCGAAGTAAGTGCACGCCCCCCACGACGACCCAATTCGAGGCATTTAATCCAGAGATGACAGATACCGAATCACGCCCATATGCGCCGAGCTTTACATCAACTTTATGTAAAGTGTGATCAGGTTTAACCACCCATGCATAGGCCTGATTCTGTTTTGCAGAAATACTGGCTAAAGGTACGCTGATGACATTGTCTTGATTTTCTGAAAAATAGACACGTGCACTTTGCCCCAATTGAATTTGCGATTGCCCTTCTTTCAAAGCCACTTTGACACGAAAAGTACGAGACTGATCTGTAGCAGGTGAAATTTCTCGTACTGTTGCTGCGAAACGTTGTTCTGGTGCTGACCATAATGTCACCCATGCCGCTTGACCTACTTGCATCTTGGAAACCGCTTGCTCAGGTACACCAATCACCACTTCACGATCACCATCGATTGCCAATTGGTAGGCTGCTTGCCCTGCAGCCACCACTTGTCCAATTTCGATATCACGTTGGGTAATCACACCATTTTTTGTCGCACGCAACTGGTTATAATGTGTTTGATTTAAACTGACGTTATAGTTGGCTTGAGCTTGTTTGAGTGCTGAAATTGCCGCTTTGTATTGATTATCCACCACATCGTATTGAGATCGGCTAACGGCATTGATCGGCAATAAATCTTTATAACGATTGAGTTCTTGTTCAGCATTTTTTGCGGCCGAACGCGCATTTTCCAATTGCGCTTTTGACACATTGAGTTGCAGCTGAGCATCTTTGACATCCAGTTCTGCCAATAGTTGTCCTTCTGTAACACGATCTCCAACCTCAACATAACGTTTGGTAATGTGTCCTGTCACGCGAAAAGCAAGTGTAGCTTGCTGTCGGGCTTGTACTTCACCTGCATAACTTTTTAGCTGGTTTTGCTTGCTTTGAGGTTGAGTGACCATCACAAAAGGAACTTGTTCTTCAGTCGCTGGTTTTTGATGACAAGCTGATAACGTGCTTATCAGTACAATCACGATACTGGTCATAAATATTTTAGAACTGCTCATGCTCAATGCTCTTTTTCAATTTTTGTTGGGCAAAATAAAGCGATTACGTTTTGTACATGTTTAATTAATATACTGTGTGGTACATTAATTACAAACATAATTCTAAGTAAATGACCTGTTTGATTTTTTTATTGGATTTTTTTGCAAATGAATATTGGACGTCCTAAAGATTTACAAAAACAAAAACAAATATTAAAGGCTGCGAAATCATTGTTTTTAAAGCATGGTTTCCATGGTTCAAGCATGAATCAAATTGCCGCTGAGGCAGGTGTAACCAAGCTGACGGTATATAATCATTTTCAAGATAAAGTCACCCTCTTTAGCTGCGCGATTGCAGAAGCTTGTGAAGAATCAATTCACGCATGGCCAATTGTGCTGACTCAAAATTCCGACTTTAAGGCCGCTTTATGGCAAGTGTGTGAATTGGCGCTTTCTATTGTTAATTTGCCTGAAGCCATTAAATTGGAACATTTATTGCTGGAATTGGCTGCGGAACAAAATCCGTTGGCAAAACCTTTTTATGAAGCATCACATGAAAGATTATGCGCTGTATGGACTGGATTTTTACAACAAGCCATCCAGTTTAATTTCATTGTGGCTGATGATGTCGACAAACAAACTCAGTTGTTGCTGTCATTGCTGCTTGGACATCGACATCATGAAGTTTTGTTAGGCGTCAGAGCAGTCCCAGATCAAACTGAACGAAAACAGATCATTCAAGACAGTATTGAATTATTTCTTTTGAAATACCAAAAATCTGAATGAGCTCGATGTTTTGGCAAATAGCCCGTGATTTTATTGGTATTTGCCTTTTTTTACTCCAATTGGATATCAACTTTTGTAGGGAGTCCCTTGGCTTGTCACAAAAACGGCGTATATTCAAATTAAGAACAACAGGAGAAACCCATGATTCAACAAATTGATGCTCCATTACGTGAAGACGTACGCTTACTGGGTAATTTATTAGGTGACACCCTAAAAGAACAAGCTGGACAAGATTTGTTTAATCAAGTAGAACAAATTCGTGCTTTAGCCAAAGGCGCTAGAGATGGAAAAGTTGAAGCAGAAAAAGAACTTGAGCAACTTTTTTTAAGTTTAGAAGACAATGAAATTTTACCCCTGACCCGTGCTTTTTCTCATTTTTTAAATTTTGCCAATATTGCTGAACAATACCATGTGGTTCGTAGTCGCCGCCAAAACGAGTTTGACTTAGATGCACCATCGCCCAATGTTCTCGATCATTTATTTGAAAAATTTAAAGATCGCGATATTTCTGCTGAAACCTTGTATCAGCAAATTTGTGAACTCAGCATTGAACTGGTTCTTACGGCGCATCCAACCGAAGTCAGTCGCCGTACCCTGATCCAAAAATATGATGGCATCAATGACTGTTTGTCAAAATTTGATCAGCAAAAACTCACACCAAAACAACGTGAACACAATTTAGCGCATTTAAAAGAATTGATTTGCTCAGCATGGCAAACCGACGAAATTCGACATAATCGCCCAACCCCTATTGATGAAGCAAAATGGGGTTTTACCACCATCGAGCAAACCTTGTGGAATGCCATTCCTAAATTTATTCGTGAATTGAGTGAATTGGTGGAAAGTCAGTGCGATAAAGCCTTACCATTGAATATTGCGCCCATTCGCTTTGCGTCATGGATGGGAGGTGACCGTGATGGCAATCCAAATGTCACTCACAATGTCACTCAAGAAGTGCTTTGGTTATCGCGTTGGAAAGCCGCTGATCTGTATTTAAGAGATATTGAAGACCTGCGTTGGGAGCTTTCAATCCAACATTGTAGTCCAGAATTGAGTGAAGCGATTGGTTATGATCACCCAGAACCATACCGTGAATATTTAAGAACAACACGTGAACGTTTAAAAATCACACGTGCTTGGTTGTCTGCAAAATTACAAGGTCAACATTCCGATGTCGATCGTAGCCTGATCATTCATCATAAAGATGAATTATTACAGCCTTTATTGTTGTGTTATCGATCTCTGATTGACTCGAATTTACCTGAAATTGCCAATGGTAAATTGCTCGATTTTATTTACCGTATTAACTGCTTCGGCATTGAGTTGCTGAAACTGGATATTCGCCAAGAATCAGGTCGCCATCGTCAAGCAATTTCAGCGATTACGGAATATTTAGGTTTAGGTAATTTTGAAACGTGGACTGAGCAAGCTCGTCAAAATTTCTTAATTCAAGAATTACAAAGTAAGCGCCCATTACTACCGAAGCATTTTCATGAACCAACTGGCAGTCTGATTGAGCACCCAGATGTGCAAGAAGTCTTTGCCACCATGCGAACGTTGGCTGAACAACCCAAAGAAAGTTTAGGCGCTTATATTATTTCGATGGCGGAATATCCAAGTGATGTGTTGGCTGTTCTACTTTTACAAAAAGAAGCAGGCATTCAACATCCCTTGCGTGTCGTTCCCCTCTTTGAAACACTGAAAGACCTAGATGGTGCTGCCGACACCATGAATACCCTGTTCAATATGCATTGGTACAAACAGCATATTCAGGGCAAACATGAAGTGATGATTGGCTATTCAGACTCGGCAAAAGATGCTGGATTTATGTCTGCAAACTGGGCGCAATATCGTGCGCAGGAAGAACTCACCGCTGTTGCCAAACGTCATGCTGTCCAACTGACCCTTTTCCATGGTCGTGGTGGTTCCATCAGTCGTGGGGGTGCGCCAACCCAACAAGCGCTGTTTTCACAACCCCCCGGTTCAATCTCAGGTGCAATTCGTGTCACTGAACAAGGTGAAATGATTCGCTTTAAGTTCGGTTTGGAAGAAATCGCCTTACAAAATTTAGAGATCTATACCGCTGCAACTTTAGAAGCGACCTTACTTCCACCACCAGAACCGAAACAAGAATGGCGTGATCTGATGCATAAGATGACCGATTCATCGGTTCAGGTGTATCGCAAAACGGTGCGTGAAAATCCGCACTTTGTGAAATATCTACGCACGGTCACACCAGAGTTAGAATTACAAATGTTACCGCTGGGTTCACGACCTGCTAAACGTAAAGTCAGTGGTGGTATTGAGTCCCTTCGTGCCATTCCTTGGGTTTTTGCATGGACACAAATCCGCTTAATGTTGCCAGCATGGTTAGGGACCGGTGCTGCGATCAATCAAGTGATTGGTGAAGGTTACAAAGCGCAGTTAGATGAAATGCTACAACAATGGCCATATTTCCAAACGTTGATTGATATGTTGGAAATGGTGCTCTCGAAATCGGACAGCAATATTGCTTTGTACTATGAATCGCATTTAACTGATGATGAAGATTTAAAAGTTCTGGGTGCTGAACTTCGTCAGCGTCTACATGATGCTGTGCAAACATTACTTGCAATGAAAGGCGAATCAAAACTTTTAAGCTCTAACGATGTCCTTGATCAATCTATGAAAGTACGTAAACCTTATTTACTGCCTCTCCACTTATTGCAAGCAGAGTTGATGAAACGTCGTCGTGAATACCTGAGCCAAGGTAATGTAGAACAGACGGCTGTTGACCATGCATTGATGGTGAGTATTGCAGGGATTGCAGCTGGTCTGCGTAATACGGGTTAAAACATTCATTTTGAATAAATAAAGTCAACGTGCCTGTTGGCTTTATTTTTTTCTACCGTATGAAATCCTGTTTTCTTATTGATTTATTTAAAGTAAGCTAAAAACAGCACATTAAAACTTAGATTTAGCTCATGATCTTGATTGAGTCCCTGAAAAGAAAATGCCAACAACTTATTGATAAAATTAACACCGAATACTTAAGATTGCTCGATTTGAATAATGTCAAAAAATCTGGAGTGGTTTGCCTTGTTTTAATGTTTTTCCACGCATTCTTTTTATTGCTCTTAACCATTCATCATGATTTCGAACTGCTAAATAGGCCATGGATTCCTTTGATGATTGGCTTATTAATCAGTTTCATCTTGATCTCTCTGGTACTGTTTTACATTTGTCTTAAACTGCCTGTGAACAGTAAAACAGAATTTTATATGCCGATCATCAGCTTAGGATTTTATAGCGCTTCACTGATGATCAATGGCTATTTCGCTGGCATGATGACGATTGTAACGGGCGTTTTTACCATTGGTTCGATCTTCACAGGTATGTTGTTATTTAGTCCACGCATTATGTGGTATGGCTCCATTCCCTGTTTGATCGTGTTTTATCTGACCAGTATTCTCACTGTGTTGAAGATCATTCCTTATGCAGCAGCGTATCAGCCATATACCTTTGTCAGTCAGCATATGGAAGGATTCGTTGTTTTATTTAATTTAGTCCTCACTACCCTAATTGGAGTCGCTCTGGTCAGCTTATTTTCAGCCTTTTTACAACGTTGGACAGCACGTGAGCAAACCCAAAAAAGACAGATTTTTTTGGATCCTTTAACACAGACCTTTAATCGCCGTGGCGTTGAGCATTATTTTCAACAGATGGCCTCCAGCCATCCCTCTACATACTGCCTAGCTTTATTGGATATCGATTATTTTAAGAAAATTAATGATGAATATGGCCATGACTGTGGCGACCAAGTCATTATCCGTCTAACAGAAATCTTAAAACTCAACATTCGCAAAAAAGACTATATTGCCCGTATGGGCGGAGAAGAGTTTTTGATTATTTTTGAAGAAACGCCAATCGATTTGGCCTATCAGATTTTAGAACGTTGCCGAAATTCGATTGAAACTTATATTTTAGAATATGAAGAGAAAAAAATTCAGTTTACTGCCAGCTTCGGCTTAAGTATGGCACAAGATCAGCAAGACTATCAGAGTGTGCTAAAACATGCAGACAATGCTTTATATGAAGCTAAACGTACGGGACGCAATTGCATTTGTATGGTTTAAAACGGCCCATGATGTCGATGATCTAAACAATCAATCAAATACATTATGATTTTCCATCACTGTACGAACTTTAGTAAATATTAAATTTAATGATAAGCTAATCAGTCATTTCACTGTTTTAACGTTGTTTTTAAAGATTAATTTTTTACCGCATGGTAAAAAATATAATAAAAGTCATAGTATTAGTTTTAACATTTTTAAAATAAGGGGCATATTTCTGGCAAAAACAGGCGTATCATGTGCACAATTTAACTATCGAGTGCTCATTTTATGTCCAATTGGTTCCCAGAATGGCTCCCTTACAAAGGCAGCGCTGATATACGCCCAATCGGTACAAATGAGTATTTACCTGCTGCACAAAGTGCTGTTCTTGGCATTCAGCATGTGTTTGCAATGTTTGGTGCGACAGTACTTGCGCCCTTCCTCATGGGCTTTGATCCGAATCTTGCGATTTTCATGTCTGGTATTTGTACCATTCTATTTTTCCTAATCACGGGTGGTCGAGTTCCAAGTTATTTAGGTTCAAGCTTTGCCTTTATTGGAGTCGTGATCGCTGCCACAGGCTATGCTGCCTCTGGTTCTGGCGCACCTAACCTCAACCTTCCAGTTGCTGCAGGCGGTATTATTGCCTGCGGTGTGATTTATGCACTGTTTGGTTTTTTAGTCATGGCGACAGGTACGCGCTGGATTGAAAAACTCATGCCACCTGTTGTGACTGGTGCAGTAGTGATGATCATTGGTCTAAACCTCGCTCCGGCTACCGTAAGGAATGTGACTGGCGACAACTTCAATATGTGGATGTCATTGGTGACTGTGCTGAGCATGGGCTGTGTATCAGTTTTTGCTAAAGGTTTATTACAACGCTTATTGTTATTGGTCGGTTTATTGTTTGCTTATTTGCTCTATTACCTGGTGAGCAATGTCATGGGCTATGGTAAACCGATTGATTTTGCGCCTATTCAACAAGCAGCATGGTTTGGTTTACCTAAATTCCACTCCCCTGTTTTTGACTTTAATGCAATGCTGATTATTGCACCTGTTGCATTGATTCTGCTGGCTGAAAACTTAGGTCATATTAAAGCTGTTGGTGCGATGACAGGTGAAAATCTAGATCCACACATTGGTAAAGCGTTTGTTGCCGATGGAATCGCGACAACACTCTCTGGTGGTGTAGGTGCGCCTGGAATGACGACATATGGTGAAAATATTGGTGTGATGGCAGTCACTCGTGTGTACTCGACTATCGTATTTGCAATTGCAGGTGTATTTGCAGTGTTGCTCGGATTTTCGCCTAAATTTGGTGCGATCATTCATACCATTCCAACCGCGATTTTAACGGGTGCATCTATTGTCGTTTTTGGTTTGATTACCATTGCCGGTGCTAAAATCTGGATTGAAAATAAAGTCGATTTTTCCAAGAACAAAAACCTCATGGTTGCTGCTGTTACTGTGATTTTGGGAACAGGTGACTTTGCCCTTCAATTCGGTAGTTTCAACTTAGGCGGTATTGGTACTGCAACTTTTGCAGCGCTTATTTTGAACTGGTTTTTTAGTCTTAAAGATAAAAGCTAATCCTTGCATTTTACTAAAGCAGCCAATTGGCTGCTTTTTTATTGTCTTATTTTGTGCAAATTTGAGTATGATGAACATTCATTAATCGGATGGGCTGAGTGGATGCGCCTTGATTTTTTTGATCTACAATTATTTTTAAATATCGTCGACACAGGTAGCCTGACCAAAGGTGCTCACCGTTCATCCATTTCATTGCAAGCTGCCAGTGAGCGTGTAAAAAAAATTGAACAACAGTTTGCAACCAACTTATTTACCCGACATGCAACTGGGGTCAAGTTAACCCTTGCAGGTCAAACGTTTGCTGAACAAGCTCAGCTCTTGATTCAACAAAGCCATCACTTAGAACAAGCCATGTTGCCTTTTTCTCAAGATCTTCAATCTTCAATGACTTTATGGTGCAACTCCTCTGCGCAAAGTGAATATCTTCCCTTTCTGCTTCCCAAATATTTAGTTGAAAACTCGAATATCCAAATTGATCTAAAAGAAGCAGAAACCAATGACATTATTGTCGCATTAGAAAATGGTACGGCGAAATTAGGACTGATTTCGAGTTTTTTTGACTCAAGTACATTACAAACCTTAGAATTTTCCGAAGATCCACTCGTGATAATTTCTCCACTACAACATGAGCTTAACACTTACAAAACCTTAGATCTCAAGCAGACTTTGCATTATCCATATGTAGGACTAATGCAATATCATTCACTACAACAGTCAATTGAAACTCAAGCCAAAAAGTTAGGTTATGCCATACAATATCGCCTTCGCTTACCTAATTTCGCCGCCATCGCACAAGTAGTTGCCAATGGCGTTGGCATTGCGATTATTCCTCAACGTGCGGCACAGCGTCTTAGTCAACATTATCAATTTCATCAAATTCCAATCATCGGTGATTGGGCAAATCGGAAGTTATTGTTGGCTGCGAAAAGTTTTGATGCCTTGCCTATTTCCTATCAGCATTTTAGTCAGTTCTTACTTTCTCAAAATTTGAGTGTAGGATTAAATCCATCCTAATTGATGACTGACCATATAGCCTCCAAAAATAACCAATCCTGCGAAAAAGACTTTACGAAATTTTTGCTCAGGAATGCGATAACGAATTTTGGTCCCTAGCCACATTCCAATGAGTGATGGAATAAGCGCAATCAAAGATAGTTTGTAGTCGATAGGAATGTCTTTTACAGGATTTAAATGCAAATATATAGCAAGGCAAATCGTTGAAACGGTAAATGCTAAACCTAAAGATTGAACCAGATCATCACGTTTTAAATGCAAAGACTGTAAATAAGGAACGACTGGAATCACGACGACGCCTGTTGCCACTGTCAAAGCCCCACCCAAATATCCCATGAATGGAGAAAGCCATTTTTCCTGTGGAGCTAAATTTGGCATATTTTTGGCGCATAAACCATATACGCCATATAGGGCGAGCATTCCCCCTAATAGTGCTTCACTTTTAAAAGAGCCGTGACCCAAGGTTGGAAAAACACTCCAAATTGAACCGACTATAATACCGATGAGCAAAGGCCAAAAGCGTTTAATCAGTTTGAATACCTGTCCTTCAGCAAAAAGTTGCCAAAAATTGGTAATCATTGAAGGAATGATTAAAAGTGTTGCCGCTTGGAAAGGTGTCATAACCAATGAAAGTAATCCCATAGATACCGCTGGAAGCCCTAAGCCAATCGTGCCTTTGATCATACCTGCAATAGAAAATACAGCGACAACAATCGCAAGCATGAACAATCCCTCAGATAAAAATACTGGCTCATGCTAATTGTTTTATTTGAGGGGGAATATCATTGTTTTTAGAAGGAAGCCTCAATTAAAAATTGAGGCTAAATTAAATATGAGTAGGATTTATTAAACCTCTTTCATAAATCATTTTTCAACCAATTAAAATTTATAATAAAGTTCCCTCTCCTTGTAGGAGAGGGCTAGGGAGAGGTTATTTTTAGCTTAAAATCCTTAATCGTAACCTCTCCCTGAGCCATATATGGCGAAAGAAAAGTAACTTTCATTGTTAATTCTAATACAAATTAATGATCATTTTTTGACTTATGAAAGAGATCTATTGATCTATACAGAATTTTGCTGTGAATTACTCTGATGTTGATCAATTCGATGATTCATAAAGATGTTGATTAATTCGATGATTCATAAATATGCGAGTTCTACTGATAATTTTGAATCGCTTCACTTAAGTTAAACTTAATTGAAAAAACCAACTTGAGCTAAAAAAATCGACTAATTTTGTTGCAGTTTTAATTATTTTCTCTTGAGCCTCGTTCATAAGCCATCTCATACAGCATAAAAAAATTTAAGTTTAATCGTTTAAAAATATCATGCCTAAATGGCTATATACATAAAAAATACTATTTATCATAGATGTATAACAAATAAATTCAGAGAGTAATCATTTTTTAATAGTGTGACATACGTCGCATATTGTTAATTTTTGCTAAAAATATACTCATTTGTTGTTAAACAATGCGTATTTATGTATTGGCTTTAAGCGAAATATTGTAGATTTTAGTCTAGAAAATAATTCTATATATGATTAATTAATATAAAATAAATTCCAAAAAATATGCCGATTAAATCAATGAAATGTAGAATATTTTTATCAAAACTCTGATAACAATAATAACATTTTGTTTCTATCATTATGTTTTTTAATTATTAGAATGACTCTTACAGGTTATGAACCTAATTATAAAATCAGATTCACCAATTTAAGTTTTTCTAAATAATACAATTATTCAGTAGCAAAGAGATGTCATTTATAAAAGTCGAATTAAAAGATTCACAAAAATATTCTAACAGTAATGAAAGATTTAGAATTATGAAATCAGGAATCATTGCTATAGGTGCACACCCCGACGATATAGAATTGGGGTGTGGTGCAAGTTTAGCAAAATTGGCAAATCAAGGTCGCGATATTTTTGCTATCGTTTTATCGAACGGTTCTGAAGGAAATCCTCTAAAACAAAACCGTATTCAAGAAACCAGCGATGCGTTAAATTTACTTGGTGTGACGAAGACATTTTTCTTAAATTTTGCCGACACTAAACTGTCTTTGAACTTACATGAGATTATTTTAGCTTTAGAAAAAATTCTAGAAGATTTGTCTACTCAATCTAATATTGAGCGTATTTATACGATGTTTAAAGATGATCGCCATCAAGATCATAGAGCGACCTATGAAGCATCTATCGTTGCCTTTAGACATGTAAAACAAATTCTTTGTTATGAGACGCCAAGTTCAGGTGCTTATTTTAGTCCCAAAGTATTTGAAGATGTAGATGAAGCTTATTTAAATAAAAAAATTGATTCCTTACAACATCATGCAAGTCAAATTCATAAACACTACATGTCGCCACATCTGATCAAATCAATCGCACTTTTGAGAGGACAACAGGCAGGTTTTCCATTGGGTGAAGGCTTTGAACCTTATAAAGTTGTCTTATAAATCATAATTTTATAGTTTTTTTTAATTAGAAATATAAAAATTGAATCATGGCAACATGCTTTTGTGATTCCCAAATTGTTATAGCCTGTTGTCAAATTTAGAATCTTATGGACGAATTTCTTTCAGCTCTCTTTGAATAAAATGCTGGAGCATATCCCGATATAACTTTTCAATGAGATCTGGATCGATTCGGGCTTCAGTTGCTTGTGCTCGTACTTTAGCGATCACCTGCTCGACTCGTTGTGGGGACTGAACATCTTGAACACTATGTTTAAAACGGACCGCTTGATCGACATAATATTGACGCGTAGCGAGTAGCTCTATAAGGGATTGATCAATGCGATCAATGTGATTTCTGACTTCTTCCAATGAACTACATTTTTCTTTATTCATCTTCGAGTTTTTCCTCCTGATTCTGTTCTAGTTCGTTATCGCTTTTATACTTCTGTTCTAACACATTACTGAAAATACTTTCAATCATCCATACACGATACAAACTATTAAATACATAACTTTTCCCATCCAAACGCAGTTCCAAAACAGGAAAATCGGGTTGCAACTTCATTTCGCATAACAATTCATTTTCTTTTAATTTTTCTTCAACATCCAAATTTGTTAAATGATCGATGTTCAATTCACGTCGAATACGGTTGAAATGTGTTGGAAATGACAGGTCTTTACCTTTCGACCATACTGCTTCTAAAATCTCATATATCGCATCAATACGTTGCTCTTCTGGAACGCTATAAAAGAGTTTTGCCATATTGATGGTGCTTTCTTCAGTGGGTCGACAAAACGGCGTAAATTTCACGCCTGCACGTTTAGACAACCTTGTCGCAAGACTCCAATCAAATAAATCTCGACCTTGGTAGTTCAACGGATAAATCGTCAAATCAATATCATAATAATCGGCAAGTTCTTCTTTAATATAAGCCAATAACAACCAGCTAAGTGGATCTTCTAGTGCAATATACAAATCAAGTTCAGGACTCATGGCCTGAATTTCACTGAGTTCTTCTGCATCATTCATCAAGTGTTCACGCCACTCAATATGATTAATCAGAAAAATAGGATTACCCGTGAGTAATTTTTGCTGTTTCAAACGACGAGTTAAACGCAGTAAATCATCCACGGCGTGATACTTACGTCCACCAATTTCAAAATAGCTGGCTAAAACAGGTGTGTGGTCAAATTGGCGCTCAGGCAGATGTTGTTCTTTTTGGTGTTTACTGGCCATCACATATAAAGTACGCAGCTTTCCATACTGTTGTTGCCACAACATATGAAACACATCTTCAAGTAAATATAAAAAATTTTGATCTTTTAATGGGGTGTTTTTTAAAATGGTTTGCGCTTGTAAGATCGCTTCTGGATTTGGAATTTCAGGCTGTTCATTGTCAAAACCAAACCGATGTTGATGCGCTAAAATTTGCGCATCTCTCAAACTATAATCACGCCATTCTTCGGCGGTCATCTCATTGGGAGGTTCGGCAGCAGTATCTGAAATAATGACTTTTAAAGGTTTCAATTCATCATTTAAAATATCGTTCAATTGAATCAGCTGTTGTACCGCTAAATAGCTATACACATCATCTAAACGTAAATAAATACTGAGTCCGTGTTCTGTCGACAATAGCTCTTGGCGAACTGGTTTTTGATAAAACCAACTCGATCGAATAGGATCGAACCAACGGCGTAACAGTGACATGAATAAAGCCTCTAAGAAAAATATACCCTTGCGGTGCACGATCGCACTACAAGGGTTATAACAATTTGTTGCGCAATGATCAATTAAACATCTAAATTTAAATCGGTTACTGCACCTTTTTCTGCACCTGTAGTCAATTTTGCAAACTTGGCTAAAGCACCATAGCGATAGTTTGGCTGCGGTTTAGTCCATTGATCTTTTCGTGTTGCCAGTTCTTGGTCTGAGATATGTAAGGTGATTTCTTGCGTTTCAGCATTGATTGAAATTTTATCACCATTTTTGACCAATCCAATTGGACCACCTTCATAGGCTTCTGGGGTCACATGCCCAATCACAAAACCATGACTGCCACCTGAAAAACGTCCATCAGTCAACAGTGCAACAGATTTCCCTAAGCCTTTACCAATAATGGCTGAAGTTGGTTTCAGCATTTCCGGCATCCCTGGTCCGCCTTTTGGACCTTCACCACGAATCACCACCACTTCGCCTTCTTGAACTTCACCATCTAAGATGCCACGCATCGCACCAATTTCACCCTCAAAGACACGTGCAGGTCCTTCAAAATACAGCCCTTCTTTTCCTGTAATTTTAGCCACCGCACCTGTTGGTGCTAAATTGCCTTTGAGGATCACCAAATGCGAATCTTTTTTTATCGGGGCATCGAACGGTAAAATAATTTGCTGACCTTCAGGGTAATCGTCAACTTCAGCTAAGTTTTCTGCCAATGTTTTACCTGTCACTGTTAAACAAGAACCATCGAGCATGCCTGCATTGAGCATACGTTTCATCAAAGGTTGAATGCCACCAATGGCAATCAGTTCTGACATTAAATATTTGCCCGAAGGACGAACATCTGCCACCACAGGTATGTCTTTACCTATGCGCACAAAATCATCCAAAGTTAAATCCACACCAGCAGTATGTGCCATCGCTAACATGTGTAAAACACCGTTGGTTGATCCCCCTAAAGCAATCAAAACCTTAACCGCATTTTCAAAAGCTGCCTTGGTCATAATGTCACGTGGTTTGATGTCTAAGCGCAGTAAGTTCATGACTGCCTCACCTGCACGTTGACAGTCCAAAATCTTGTCTTGTGACACTGCTTCTTGTGCAGAAGACCCTGGTAAACTCATACCTAAAGCTTCAATTGCCGATGCCATCGAGTTTGCGGTATACATGCCACCACAAGAGCCAGGGCCTGGAAGTGCTACTTCCTCAATATGTTTAACTTGAATGGCATTAATTTCACCCTTAGCATGCTGACCAACGGCTTCAAAGACTGAAATCATATCGGTATGACCTTCACCCGGTTGAATGGTTCCACCATAGACAAACAGCCCTGGTCGATTTAACCGTGCCAAGCCCATGACACAACCAGGCATATTTTTGTCACATCCACCTATGGCAATCACACCATCATAGGCCTGACAGCCGACCACAGCTTCAATTGAATCTGCAATGATTTCACGTGAAACCAAGGAATATTTCATCCCTTCTGTGCCGTTTGAAATCCCATCTGAAATGGTAATGGTATTGAAAATAATACCTTTGCCACCTGCAGCATTGACGCCTTTTTCAGTTTCACGTGCTAAGCCATCAATATGCATATTGCATGGTGTAACGTTCGCCCATGTCGATGCAATACCAATGAAAGGACGTTCGAAATCTGCATCTTGAAAGCCTGTTGCACGCATCATTGACCGTGCAGGTGCATTTTCTATGCCTTCGTAAACGGGAGCAGAATGTTCGCGAATATTACTTTTACTCATTGTGATGCTCTCCATGGCTAAGACAAATATTAATGTGTTTTGTCGTCGCTATTTTTATTCATTTTATTGTATAGAAATCCATAACATCGACAATGCTATAAGTGAAATTCACTGGTTTTAAAATGTAATGTGATTTTTTTCATAACATTCCCATAACAAATCATTCACATATAAAAAAACACCCCATTTGGAGTGTTTTTTTAAATCTTTTTTAAATTTATACCTTAGATTTCACGTACCGCACCTTTTGAGGCACTCGTTGTATGCATCGCATAAGCTTTTAATGCTTTTGAAACTTTACGAGGACGCTCTTCAGCAGGCTTCCAACCTTTGGCTTCTTGTGCTTCACGACGTGCTGCCATGGTTGCTTCATCAACAGCCAAGTGAATGCTGCGGTTTGGAATATCAATTTCGATACGGTCGCCATCTTCAACCAAACCAATTGCACCACCTTCAGCTGCTTCTGGAGACACGTGACCAATCGATAAACCTGATGAACCACCAGAGAAACGACCATCGGTTAACAACGCACATTCTTTACCTAAACCTTTCGATTTAAGGTAACTGGTTGGATAAAGCATTTCTTGCATACCCGGACCACCGCGTGGACCTTCGTAGCGAATCACTACCACATCACCTGCGCTAATTTTGCCACCTAAAATTGCTTCTACAGCGGCATCTTGGCTTTCAAATACGCGTGCTGTACCGTTGAATTTTAGGATTGAATCATCAACACCTGCCGTTTTAACGATACAACCATCCAATGCGATATTGCCGTAAAGCACGGCCAAACCACCATCTTGAGAGAAAGCGTTTGCCACGTTACGGATCACACCATTGTCACGGTCACCATCTAGACGTGAATAATAACGATCTTGAGAGAATGCTGTTTGAGTTGGTACACCGCCTGGTGCTGAACGGAAGAATTGATAAACTTCTTCATCTTCAGTACGGATAATGTCCCATTTATCTAAAGCATCTTTTAATGTTTTTTCATGAACGGTTGGCACTGAAGTATCAAGCAGACCAGCACGGTCTAATTCGCCAAGGATTGACATGATACCGCCTGCACGGTGAACGTCTTCCATATGCACATCTTGTTTTGCAGGTGCAACTTTACAAAGAACAGGCACTTTACGTGACAAACGATCGATGTCTGTCATGGTGAAGTCAACTTCCGCTTCGTGTGCTGCTGCCAACAAGTGAAGGACTGTATTGGTTGATCCACCCATTGAAATATCAAGGGTCATCGCATTTTCAAAAGCAGCTTTTGTTGCAATTGAACGTGGCAACAAGCTGTAATCATTTTGCTCATAATGACGTTTGGTAATTTCAACAATAAGTTGACCTGCACGCTCAAATAATTTTTTACGGTTTGCATGTGTCGCAAGCGTAGAACCATTACCCGGTAAAGATAAACCTAAAGCTTCAGTTAAACAGTTCATTGAATTCGCTGTGAACATCCCTGAACATGAACCACATGTTGGGCATGCAGAACGTTCATAAGCCGCCACTTCTTCATCTGTGAAGTTATCATCTGCAGCAACAACCATCGCATCTACAAGGTCAATCGCGTGTTCATTGCCACGGATTTTCACTTTGCCCGCTTCCATTGGACCGCCTGATACAAACACTACAGGAATGTTCAAGCGCATAGATGCCATCAACATCCCTGGGGTGATTTTGTCACAGTTTGAGATACACACCATTGCATCTGCACAATGTGCATTGACCATGTATTCAACTGAGTCAGCAATCAAGTCACGTGAAGGCAGTGAATACAGCATTCCATCATGACCCATCGCAATACCATCATCCACAGCAATGGTATTAAATTCTTTGGCTACACCACCTGCTTGTTCAATTTGACGCGCTACCAATTGACCTAAATCTTTCAGATGCACATGACCCGGTACAAACTGCGTGAATGAGTTGACGACAGCAATAATTGGCTTACCAAAGTCTTCATCTTTCATCCCTGTAGCACGCCATAAACCGCGTGCGCCAGCCATATTTCTTCCGTGTGTCGATGTTTTTGAACGATAGTCAGGCATGTGTATTTCCAACAAGTTGAGCTTGAAATGAATGTTTTATCATCCATTCTGGCTAAATAGTACTAATCTAATATAGGTTTAAATGATTTTAAATTTAGGCATATATTACTACAGCTCAGTCATGAACATTGCATCACTGAGCATTAGAAACCTAAATGTTTGCTCATTCCTATTTTATGAATCTTGGCTACTGCTTATGCGACTAATATAAACCGATCTAAATGAATTAAATACAAAACTTTCATGAATATTTTTTAAATTTTGCATAAAAAAAAATTATACAAAACTAAAAATGGCTTCATCTGGAGTCCTTTATTATTTAAATCATTATTTTTAACCGTATTACATTTTATTAAAGAATAATCCAGTGCATTTTTTTCCTTCGATATCGGTGCATAATTCAGCAGATCGAGGAGAAATCCATTTTAAAGAAAGACGAATATCGGCATTTGTATAGTCATTCACTTGACCACCACAACCTGCTTTTTTATTGTCATTCACTACTTTCATTGCAAGTACATCTAAATCCGTTGCTGTCTTAGAACGTAAAACAGCGAACTCACCACTCATACTTTTCTGTTTAGTTGTATAAGTAAATTTACCTGGCTTAGTAAAAGTATAAGTTTCTGTGCATTTTGATTGCGCATTATAAACTGACCAATTTCCCCAAAATACTTGATCTAAGCTTATTTTAGATTTATCTAATGCCATTACATTTGATGTTAACCCTAAAATAAATCCAGTTAATACAACTTGCTTAAACATAATATACCCCATTCCTTTTATTTTTCAGGTACTAAATACACTGAACATTGCTTACCCAAACTATCATTACAAAAAAAGATTTTTTTGTCTGATACTCTTTTCAAAAAATTTGTTGTGGATGTACCCGCCTGATTTGTTGCATTATTAGCACAATCAGCTTTTTGATTATCCGTTTCAAAACTAATTACTATTGCAGGTAACTCAAAATGATTACCTGCTTCAATAAAATGATATGTGCCTGTCACTATTTCCTGATTACTCGAAATAAAAACTTCATTTGTAGTAGGTTTAAATCTGTAATGTTCAATGCATGCTGTCCCCGATTGAACAAGTCCCCACTTCTGAGTACTCGATAAATTTTTTTCAATACTTAAAGTTTCTGCAACAGTTATCGTTGAGAACAAAAGAAATGGAAAATAAATCCAAACTTTTTTAGGTTGCATCATTCTTTTTATCTGCTTCAAAATTTTCATTACCATTGGATATATACTCTACGATTGGGAGCAAAACATTCAATTTGTTCATGTTTTTTATAATTAGATTTACACTGACTAAATTGGTCTGTTTGCACCATTGAATTCAACTGAATTCGATTTTCCTTTACACCATGCTGAATTAATGCAGTCTTTACGGTCTCAGCCCGTTTTTTTAGTAATTTCTGATTGTAACTGTGTGAACCTAATGGATCTGAATATACCGATACATTTACAGCTTCAATGTTATTGTTAGAATTGATTTTCTCAGCAATTTTTTTAATTTGTTCAAAATTTTTAATACTCTCTAGATCTGATTGATCAAAATAAAAAAATAAAGATGCAGTGTTTGCTATCCTATCAATAAGTCCCTGACAGTACTCTCCTTTCCAAGATAAACGTTTACTTAAGTAACGATTATCGAAATCTATTCTTAGCTGACATCTTTTATAAGTTTGTTGACTAGGTTGCCAAATATCTAATACATAATTCCAAATTTTTACATTAAATAATCCTTCTGAAAAATGTGGATTTCCTAAAATAAAACGGATTTGATCTTTATTTAAACCTAAATCCAAAAGTTGTACTTGATCCAATTGATAACGCTGAACCTGTTTTAAATAACTTTTTTGTGGATTTGGGAAAATAATATTCTTGTCTTCATCTGTTGCATTTACAATAGAACAGATAGATATAAGTAAGCTAGGAAGTAAAATCACTCTTAGTAAATTTTTAGTTATTTTCATTTTTATCCCCAGAAAACTAAAAAAGGAAAGGAAGATCTCAACAGATCCTCCTAAATTTAAACCTTAATCAATGACACCACTAATACCAATTCGGAAACTTGGATCACCCTGTGATGCAGCTGCAATACCGCCTGTCATTGACCAACGTCCATTGTCTGCAGTCTTACGTAAAGTCACCCCTACAGCATTTTCACCACCATGGTATGCCCCAGCAGCAGAATAGCTTAATTTACCTGCAACATAAGGAGCAGACTCCATTGCCATTGCCGCTGCAATCCCCGCATTTGCACGCTTTTCAATATCATTAATGCGTTTATTGGTGTTATAGAAGGACTGTTCAATATTGGTGACAATATTATCAATCCGACTATTTGTATTCTGATTAGCTTGATCAAGTGCGTTAATTGCATCACCAACATTACGATAAGCATCAGCATTTCCACCAACATAATAGCTTGGTGCTTCAAAGGTTTCATTGCTATAAGATGCTCCTCCACCCAAATACTGAACCAGCGCCTGATTGGTTGTATTTAATTGTGAACCATTCACTGCCTGTGTTGAGCTTTCATTAACTGCACCTTTGTCGAGCCCGGTAATTATACGTTCACCATCAGTTCCCGTAATATTGACCACTTTACCCGCAGTATTTTTCGCAACTGTAATATCTGAAGTCGAATTCACCTGATTCACTAAACCAATACTGCCGTTATTGATACTTTGTTGGATATTGTCAATGTCGGTTCGGTTTTGATTTACTTGCTGCTGGACACCCCAAAGCTGACTGCCATTAACCGCATCTTTAGATGTTTCAGTCACATTCCCCTGAGCGACATTGGTAATCGTAGTTGCATCTGTACCATTCCCAAGCGTAATACTATTTTTATTGACACTACCATCTGGATTACGATCATATTGAACCACGCCATCTGTCAGTTGATTAATTTCATTATTAACTTGATTGATGGCACTTTGTAATTGACCTTCAGTTGCCGCTCGATCGGCTTGAACATTGGTTCCCGTCCAAGTGGTATTCGACAGTCCTGTTACCGAACCATTACTTACGTTCGTAGTTCCAACTTGCACACTTCCGTTGGCACCAAGATCCACATTATTTGCAAGTCCAACACGAATCGTTCCATCCGATTCCACTTGGGTATAAATGTTTTTACCCTGATCGGACTGGGTGCTAAATGCACTATTGCCTTCAGCGCCTTTAATTGAAATGCTAGTTCCCAGGGTTGCCTTATGCGCAGTACCACTATTTGCAGTAAAGGTTAAACCTTTATCTACCACATCTAATACAGCATTATTTAGATCACCCGCATTGACCACTTTGGTCGCATTATCGACATTGGTGTAGTCACCTGCACTTGCCAAATTACTGATGGTTGTACCACCTGTGGTGGAAATTTTATTGGTCGTTGCATCCTTGGAAACAATAGCCTCAGGTGCAGCAAGGACAATATTTTGATAATCAACAACCGTATTGCCATTTTGTTCCGAGGTTGCATATTTCACAGCAGTATTATTAGTCTCAATCTGTGCTTGAGAGACTTGTTGAAGTTGACCTTCCGTTGCCGCTCGATCAGCTTGAACATTGGTTCCCGTCCAAGTGGTATTGCTTAAACCTGTAACCGCACCATTTACGATAGATGTTGAACCAACCAGAATACTGCCTTGCACACCTAAATCTAGATTATTTGCCAATCCAATACGAATGGTGCCATCTGTTTCCACCTGGGTATAAATGTTTTTACCCTGATCAGACTCGGTGCTAAATGCACTATTGTCTTCAGCGCCTTTAATTGAAATGCTGGTTCCCAGGGTTGCCTTATACGCAGTACCACTATTTGCAGTAAAGGTTAAACCTTTATCTACCACATCTAATACAGCATTATTTAGATCACCCGCATTGACCGCTTTGGTCGCATTATCGACATTGGTGTAGTCACCTGCACTTGCCAAATTACTGATGGTTGTACCACCTGTGGTGGAGATTTTATTGGTCGTTGCATCCTTGGAAACAATAGCCTCAGGTGCAGCAAGGACAATATTTTGATAATCAACAACCGTATTGCCATTTTGTTCCGAGGTTGCATATTTCACAGCAGTATTATTAGTCTCAATCTGTGCTTGAGAGACTTGTTGAAGTTGACCTTCCGTTGCCGCTCGATCAGCTTGAACATTGGTTCCCGTCCAAGTGGTATTGCTTAAACCTGTAACCGCACCATTTACGATAGATGTTGAACCAACCAGAATACTGCCTTGTGCACCTAAATCTAGATTATTTGCCAATCCAATACGAATGGTGCCATCTGTTTCCACCTGGGTATAAATGTTTTTACCCTGATCAGACTCGGTGCTAAATGCACTATTGTCTTCAGCGCCTTTAATTGAAATGCTGGTTCCCAGGGTTGCCTTATGCGCAGTACCACTATTTGCAGTAAAGGTTAAACCTTTATCTACCACATCTAATACAGCATTATTTAGATCACCCGCATTGACCACTTTGGTCGCATTATCGACATTGGTGTAGTCACCTGCACTTGCCAAATTACTGATGGTTGTACCACCTGTGGTGGAAATTTTATTGGTCGTTGCATCCTTGGAAACAATAGCCTCAGGTGCAGCAAGGACAATATTTTGATAATCAACAACCGTATTGCCATTTTGTTCCGAGGTTGCATATTTCACAGCAGTATTATTAGTCTCAATCTGTGCTTGAGAGACTTGTTGAAGTTGACCTTCCGTTGCCGCTCGATCAGCTTGAACATTGGTTCCCGTCCAAGTGGTATTGCTTAAACCTGTAACCGCACCATTTACGATAGATGTTGAACCAACCAGAATACTGCCTTGCACACCTAAATCTAGATTATTTGCCAATCCAATACGAATGGTGCCATCTGTTTCCACCTGGGTATAAATGTTTTTACCCTGATCAGACTCGGTGCTAAATGCACTATTGTCTTCAGCGCCTTTAATTGAAATGCTGGTTCCCAGGGTTGCCTTATACGCAGTACCACTATTTGCAGTAAAGGTTAAACCTTTATCTACCACATCTAATACAGCATTATTTAGATCACCCGCATTGACCGCTTTGGTCGCATTATCGACATTGGTGTAGTCACCTGCACTTGCCAAATTACTGATGGTTGTACCACCTGTGGTGGAGATTTTATTGGTCGTTGCATCCTTGGAAACAATAGCCTCAGGTGCAGCAAGGACAATATTTTGATAATCAACAACCGTATTGCCATTTTGTTCCGAGGTTGCATATTTCACAGCAGTATTATTAGTCTCAATCTGTGCTTGAGAGACTTGTTGAAGTTGACCTTCCGTTGCCGCTCGATCAGCTTGAACATTGGTTCCCGTCCAAGTGGTATTGCTTAAACCTGTAACCGCACCATTTACGATAGATGTTGAACCAACCAGAATACTGCCTTGTGCACCTAAATCTAGATTATTTGCCAATCCAATACGAATGGTGCCATCTGTTTCCACCTGGGTATAAATGTTTTTACCCTGATCAGACTCGGTGCTAAATGCACTATTGTCTTCAGCGCCTTTAATTGAAATGCTGGTTCCCAGGGTTGCCTTATGCGCAGTACCACTATTTGCAGTAAAGGTTAAACCTTTATCTACCACATCTAATACAGCATTATTTAGATCACCCGCATTGACCGCTTTGGTCGCATTATCGACATTGGTGTAGTCACCTGCACTTGCCAAATTACTGATGGTTGTACCACCTGTGGTGGAGATTTTATTGGTCGTTGCATCCTTGGAAACAATAGCCTCAGGTGCAGCAAGGACAATATTTTGATAATCAACAACCGTATTGCCATTTTGTTCCGAGGTTGCATATTTCACAGCAGTATTATTAGTCTCAATCTGTGCTTGAGAGACTTGTTGAAGTTGACCTTCCGTTGCCGCTCGATCAGCTTGAACATTGGTTCCCGTCCAAGTGGTATTGCTTAAACCTGTAACCGCACCATTTACGATAGATGTTGAACCAACCAGAATACTGCCTTGTGCACCTAAATCTAGATTATTTGCCAATCCAATACGAATGGTGCCATCTGTTTCCACCTGGGTATAAATGTTTTTACCCTGATCAGACTCGGTGCTAAATGCACTATTGTCTTCAGCGCCTTTAATTGAAATGCTGGTTCCCAGGGTTGCCTTATGCGCAGTACCACTATTTGCAGTAAAGGTTAAACCTTTATCTACCACATCTAATACAGCATTATTTAGATCACCCGCATTGACCGCTTTGGTCGCATTATCGACATTGGTGTAGTCACCTGCACTTGCCAAATTACTGATGGTTGTACCACCTGTGTGGAAATTTTATTGGTCGTTGCATCCTTGGAAACAATAGCCTCAGGTGCAGCAAGGACAATATTTTGATAATCAACAACCGTATTGCCATTTTGTTCCGAGGTTGCATATTTCACAGCAGTATTATTAGTCTCAATCTGTGCTTGAGAGACTTGTTGAAGTTGACCTTCCGTTGCCGCTCGATCAGCTTGAACATTGGTTCCCGTCCAAGTGGTATTGCTTAAACCTGTAACCGCACCATTTACGATAGATGTTGAACCAACCAGAATACTGCCTTGCACACCTAAATCTAGATTATTTGCCAATCCAATACGAATGGTGCCATCTGTTTCCACCTGGGTATAAATGTTTTTACCCTGATCAGACTCGGTGCTAAATGCACTATTGTCTTCAGCGCCTTTAATTGAAATGCTGGTTCCCAGGGTTGCCTTATACGCAGTACCACTATTTGCAGTAAAGGTTAAACCTTTATCTACCACATCTAATACAGCATTATTTAGATCACCCGCATTGACCGCTTTGGTCGCATTATCGACATTGGTGTAGTCACCTGCACTTGCCAAATTACTGATGGTTGTACCACCTGTGGTGGAGATTTTATTGGTCGTTGCATCCTTGGAAACAATAGCCTCAGGTGCAGCAAGGACAATATTTTGATAATCAACAACCGTATTGCCATTTTGTTCCGAGGTTGCATATTTCACAGCAGTATTATTAGTCTCAATCTGTGCTTGAGAGACTTGTTGAAGTTGACCTTCCGTTGCCGCTCGATCAGCTTGAACATTGGTTCCCGTCCAAGTGGTATTGCTTAAACCTGTAACCGCACCATTTACGATAGATGTTGAACCAACCAGAATACTGCCTTGTGCACCTAAATCTAGATTATTTGCCAATCCAATACGAATGGTGCCATCTGTTTCCACCTGGGTATAAATGTTTTTACCCTGATCAGACTCGGTGCTAAATGCACTATTGTCTTCAGCGCCTTTAATTGAAATGCTGGTTCCCAGGGTTGCCTTATGCGCAGTACCACTATTTGCAGTAAAGGTTAAACCTTTATCTACCACATCTAATACAGCATTATTTAGATCACCCGCATTGACCGCTTTGGTCGCATTATCGACATTGGTGTAGTCACCTGCACTTGCCAAATTACTGATGGTTGTACCACCTGTGTGGAGATTTTATTGGTCGTTGCATCCTTGGAAACAATAGCCTCAGGTGCAGCAAGGACAATATTTTGATAATCAACAACCGTATTGCCATTTTGTTCCGAGGTTGCATATTTCACAGCAGTATTATTAGTCTCAATCTGTGCTTGAGAGACTTGTTGAAGTTGACCTTCCGTTGCCGCTCGATCAGCTTGAACATTGGTTCCCGTCCAAGTGGTATTGCTTAAACCTGTAACCGCACCATTTACGATAGATGTTGAACCAACCAGAATACTGCCTTGCACACCTAAATCTAGATTATTTGCCAATCCAATACGAATGGTGCCATCTGTTTCCACCTGGGTATAAATGTTTTTACCCTGATCAGACTCGGTGCTAAATGCACTATTGTCTTCAGCGCCTTTAATTGAAATGCTGGTTCCCAGGGTTGCCTTATGCGCAGTACCACTATTTGCAGTAAAGGTTAAACCTTTATCTACCACATCTAATACAGCATTATTTAGATCACCCGCATTGACCGCTTTGGTCGCATTATCGACATTGGTGTAGTCACCTGCACTTGCCAATTACTGATGGTGTACCACCTGTGGTGGAGATTTTATTGGTCGTTGCATCCTTGGAAACAATAGCCTCAGGTGCAGCAAGGACAATATTTTGATAATCAACAACCGTATTGCCATTTTGTTCCGAGGTTGCATATTTCACAGCAGTATTATTAGTCTCAATCTGTGCTTGAGAGACTTGTTGAAGTTGACCTTCCGTTGCCGCTCGATCAGCTTGAACATTGGTTCCCGTCCAAGTGGTATTGCTTAAACCTGTAACCGCACCATTACGATAGATGTTGAACCAACCAGAATACTGCCTTGTGCACCTAAATCTAGATTATTTGCCAATCCAATACGAATGGTGCCATCTGTTTCCACCTGGGTATAAATGTTTTTACCCTGATCAGACTCGGTGCTAAATGCACTATTGTCTTCAGCGCCTTTAATTGAAATGCTGGTTCCCAGGGTTGCCTTATGCGCAGTACCACTATTTGCAGTAAAGGTTAAACCTTTATCTACCACATCTAATACAGCATTATTTAGATCACCCGCATTGACCGCTTTGGTCGCATTATCGACATTGGTGTAGTCACCTGCACTTGCCAAATTACTGATGGTTGTACCACCTGTGGTGGAGATTTTATTGGTCGTTGCATCCTTGGAAACAATAGCCTCAGGTGCAGCAAGGACAATATTTTGATAATCAACAACCGTATTGCCATTTTGTTCCGAGGTTGCATATTTCACAGCAGTATTATTAGTCTCAATCTGTGCTTGAGAGACTTGTTGAAGTTGACCTTCCGTTGCCGCTCGATCAGCTTGAACATTGGTTCCCGTCCAAGTGGTATTGCTTAAACCTGTAACCGCACCATTTACGATAGATGTTGAACCAACCAGAATACTGCCTTGTGCACCTAAATCTAGATTATTTGCCAATCCAATACGAATGGTGCCATCTGTTTTCCACCTGGGTATAAATGTTTTTACCCTGATCAGACTCGGTGCTAAATGCACTATTGTCTTCAGCGCCTTTAATTGAAATGCTGGTTCCCAGGGTTGCCTTATGCGCAGTACCACTATTTGCAGTAAAGGTTAAACCTTTATCTACCACATCTAATACAGCATTATTTAGATCACCCGCATTGACCGCTTTGGTCGCATTATCGACATTGGTGTAGTCACCTGCACTTGCCAAATTACTGATGGTTGTACCACCTGTGGTGGAATTTTATTGTCGTTGCATCCTTGGAAACAATAGCCTCAGGTGCAGCAAGGACAATATTTTGATAATCAACAACCGTATTGCCATTTTGTTCCGAGGTTGCATATTTCACAGCAGTATTATTAGTCTCAATCTGTGCTTGAGAGACTTGTTGAAGTTGACCTTCCGTTGCCGCTCGATCAGCTTGAACATTGGTTCCCGTCCAAGTGGTATTGCTTAAACCTGTAACCGCACCATTTACGATAGATGTTGAACCAACCAGAATACTGCCTTGCACCTAAATCTAGATTATTTGCCAATCCAATACGAATGGTGCCATCTGTTTCCACCTGGGTATAAATGTTTTTACCCTGATCAGACTCGGTGCTAAATGCACTATTGTCTTCAGCGCCTTTAATTGAAATGCTGGTTCCCAGGTTGCCTTATCGCAGTACCACTATTTGCAGTAAAGGTTAAACCTTTATCTACCACATCTAATACAGCATTATTTAGATCACCCGCATTGACCGCTTTGGTCGCATTATCGACATTGGTGTAGTCACCTGCACTTGCCAAATTACTGATGGTTGTACCACCTGTGGTGGATTTTATTGGTCGTTGCATCCTTGGAAACAATAGCCTCAGGTGCAGCAAGGACAATATTTTGATAATCAACAACCGTATTGCCATTTTGTTCCGAGGTTGCATATTTCACAGCAGTATTATTAGTCTCAATCTGTGCTTGAGAGACTTGTTGAAGTTGACCTTCCGTTGCCGCTCGATCAGCTTGAACATTGGTTCCCGTCCAAGTGGTATTGCTTAAACCTGTAACCGCACCATTTACGATAGATGTTGAACCAACCAGAATACTGCCTTGTGCACCTAAATCTAGATTATTTGCCATCCAATACGAATGGTGCCATCTGTTTCACCTGGGTATAATGTTTTTACCCGGATCAGACTCGGTGCTAAATGCACTATTGTCTTCAGCGCCTTTAATTGAAATGCGGTTCCCAGGGTTGCCTTATGCGCAGTAACTATTTGCAGTAAAGGTTAAACCTTTATCTACCACATCTAATACAGCATTATTTAGATCACCCGCATTGACCGCTTTGGTCGCATTATCGACATTGGTGTAGTCACCTGCACTTGCCAAATTACTGATGGTTGTACCACCTGTGGTGGAGATTTTATTGGTCGTTGCATCCTTGGAAACAATAGCCTCAGGTGCAGCAAGGACAATATTTTGATAATCAACAACCGTATTGCCATTTTGTTCCGAGGTTGCATATTTCACAGCAGTATTATTAGTCTCAATCTGTGCTTGAGAGACTTGTTGAAGTTGACCTTCCGTTGCCGCTCGATCAGCTTGAACATTGGTTCCCGTCCAAGTGGTATTGCTTAAACCTGTAACCGCACCATTTACGATAGATGTTGAACCAACCAGAATACTGCCTTGTGCACCTAAATCTAGATTATTTGCCAATCCAATACGAATGGTGCCATCTGTTTCCACCTGGGTATAAATGTTTTTACCCTGATCAGACTCGGTGCTAAATGCACTATTGTCTTCAGCGCCTTTAATTGAAATGCTGGTTCCCAGGGTTGCCTTATGCGCAGTACCACTATTTGCAGTAAAGGTTAAACCTTTATCTACCACATCTAATACAGCATTATTTAGATCACCCGCATTGACCACTTTGGTCGCATTATCGACATTGGTGTAGTCACCTGCACTTGCCAAATTACTGATGGTTGTACCACCTGTGGTGGAAATTTTATTGGTCGTTGCATCCTTGGAAACAATAGCCTCAGGTGCAGCAAGGACAATATTTTGATAATCAACAACCGTATTGCCATTTTGTTCCGAGGTTGCATATTTCACAGCAGTATTATTATCTCAATCTGTGCTTGAGAGACTTGTTGAAGTTGACCTTCCGTTGCCGCTCGATCAGCTTGAACATTGGTTCCCGTCCAAGTGGTATTGCTTAAACCTGTAACCGCACCATTTACGATAGATGTTGAACCAACCAGAATACTGCCTTGTGCACCTAAATCTAGATTATTTGCCAATCCAATACGAATGGTGCCATCTGTTTCCACCTGGGTATAAATGTTTTTACCCTGATCAGACTCGTGTGCTAAATGCACTATTGTCTTCAGCGCCTTTAATTGAAATGCTGGTTCCCAGGGTTGCCTTATGCGCAGTACCACTATTTGCAGTAAAGGTTAAACCTTTATCTACCACATCTAATACAGCATTATTTAGATCACCCGCATTGACCGCTTTGGTCGCATTATCGACATTGGTGTAGTCACCTGCACTTGCCAAATTACTGATGGTTGTACCACCTGTGGTGGAGATTTTATTGGTCGTTGCATCCTTGGAAACAATAGCCTCAGGTGCAGCAAGGACAATATTTTGATAATCAACAACCGTATTGCCATTTTGTTCCGAGGTTGCATATTTCACAGCAGTATTATTAGTCTCAATCTGTGCTTGAGAGACTTGTTGAAGTTGACCTTCCGTTGCCGCTCGATCAGCTTGAACATTGGTTCCCGTCCAAGTGGTATTGCTTAAACCTGTAACCGCACCATTTACGATAGATGTTGAACCAACCAGAATACTGCCTTGTGCACCTAAATTAATATTTTTAGCTAGTTTGACGGTTAAAGTATCTACACCATTTGATACAACACCAATATTATTATCTGTTAGCAAGCTTGGAGAGGTTACACCTCCTGTAATTTTTGTTGTTTCTCCAAGCAAACGTGTAAAATCGTTATTTACGCCACTTGAAGCGTCTCCTGAAAATTTGAGACCCGATGCTTTTAACTGAGCTACATTAACAGCATCAGTATCATTTGTTCCTGCTGCCACACTGGTGATTTGTCTGGTGACTATGGTTCCATTACCTACGGAAACTGCAGCATTTGTCGCCTTCCATGTAGAGGATGTATTTGTAGAATTCGCTTTTTTTGCTACATCGTAGCCAGCCGTTCCAGCTGCTCTATCAGCTATAGATTGATAACCTAAAGCAACACCACCCACTTGCGTAACATCAGATTGAGTTCCCAAAGCCACAGCATAAGACTTATCGATATCAACACTGTTTCCAAGAATAAAAACATCTGTAGTACCAGTCGCTATTTTATTATTATTACCAACAGAATATGAGTTATTTCCATTA
This sequence comes from Acinetobacter shaoyimingii, assembly GCF_011578045.1. Taxonomy (NCBI): domain Bacteria; kingdom Pseudomonadati; phylum Pseudomonadota; class Gammaproteobacteria; order Moraxellales; family Moraxellaceae; genus Acinetobacter; species Acinetobacter shaoyimingii. The sequence goes on along the minus strand of NZ_CP049801.1, from coordinate 48,373 downwards.
ATCGTACTTGGGTCTCCTATCGCACCTGAGTTATCTCCCTTAACAATGTTACCTTTACCAATACTGATAGACTGATTACCAAGCGCTTGAGCGCCATATCCTATTGCAACAGAATACAAACCTTCACTATATGCTCGACCTAAAGCGACTGAAGAGTCTCCTGCAGCAGTTGCACCAGCACCAATAGCATTTGAAGCATTACCTGTAGATAAAGCGCTATATCCTATGGCTGTTGAATTTGATTCTAATGCTATTGCTGCACCAGAAGACAAAGCATTGTAAATCGCTAAAGCTTTTTCTCCGGTTAAACTTTTTGAAACTCCATTTACAGTAAAGTCTACGCTAGTTATTTTTCCTCCAGAATCAAGTGTGAAAACAAAATCTGCTGCCGAACCATTTCCATTATTTTTTGCCACGCCTTTTATCTTGGTATCGCCAGTGTCGTAAACTTTATCTAAAACAATTTGTCTTAGTCCATTATTGTAATAAGGAACATCATTATTATTATTATCTTTTTGAAGAGTAATATTTTTAAGCTCCTTCCCTCCAGCACCACCACTAAATGCTAAAGATGCATTACCTAATGCTGCTGCGCCATTACCTATAGCGGATGACGCAGCACCTAAGGCATTACTATTGTAACCCATCGCTAATGATGCATTACCTGAAGCTTTAGCGTTCGATCCAACGGCTGTTTCATTATTACCCTTGGTATAAGAAGCGATGCCTATAGCAATTGAACCACTACCTGTAGATTGTGATTGCCCCCCAATTGCTATAGCATCATTTCCTAATGCTATTGCCCCTGCTGTAGCATTTCCACCAATAGCAATAGCACCATCTGCACTTGCTTTTACAGCCTTATCTGTTTCATTCCCCCCAATTGCCACTGTATATTTCCCTGTGGATGAAGCAGCGTTACCTATTGCTGTAGCAAACTCTTGCTGAGCCTTTGCATCACCACCGACTGCGACAGCTTTTTTGAATGTTGCTTGAGAAGAAGTTCCTATTGAAAAAGCATTGTTCCCTGTAGCTAAACTACTCGCTCCTATTGCAAAAGCACCATTACCCACACTTTGCGAGTTATAACCTATTGCAACAGAGTCCATATTAGTTACACTAGCATTATTCCCTATCGCCACAGATCTTATAGCTTCAGTTGAGGTTAACTTTGCATTGGATCCTAATACAATACTATTATTAGCAATAGCTTGAGTATTTAGTCCTATCGCAACTGTATTGTCACCACTAGCAAGTGATTCCGCCCCAATAGACACTGAGTTAATACCCGTAGCCTGAGCACCTGCTGTAGCATTTCCACCAATTGCAACAGCCCCGTCTGCACTTGCTTTTACAGCCTTATCTGATTCATTCCCCCCGATCGCTACTGCATATTTCCCAGTGGATGAAGCAGCATTACCTATTGCTGTTGTAAATTCTTGTTGAGCTTTAGAATCAGCACCAATTGCAATAGCTTGTTTTATTGTTGCTTTAGCAGAGGTTCCTATTGAAATAGTGTTATCAGCACTCGATTCACTCGTCCGCCCCAAAGATAAAGAGTTATTCCCTGTAGCACTAGATCCAGAACCAAGAACTACTGAATAATTTGCTGAAGCACTGCTGTCACCTATGGAAATTGAGTTCGTAGCCGATGCTATAGACTGTTTACCAATAGCAATAGCATTGTCAGCCGAAGCATTTGCAGATGCTCCAATAGCGGTACTATAGTTTTGTGAAGCATTTGCACCACTACCAATGGCTAAACCAGCAATTCTACTCGTAACTTCAGCATTAACACCTATAGCTACAGCTTGTGTAGTTAAGGATGTTGTTTTAGATTTAGCCCCTATCGCCACACTACTATCATTGACATCATAAGTCGCCGAGTCTGCTGATGCCTCCGTTCCCAAAGCAAAGCTTTGTCCCCAACTTCTAGCATTTTTCCCTATCGCAATTGAGTTTATATCCTGATAGCCACCCGATGCTTGGGCACCATCTCCAAGTGCGATACTCCCTGAACCATAAACAACTGTGTTGCGTCCAATAGCAATAGCGCCTTCAGGATTCACATTAGATAAAGTACTTATTCTAGCTGAGTCCCCTATAGCAATAGATCCATTACCTGATGCAAGTGAATTACCACCAATAGCAATTGATTTCTCACCTGGAGCAGAGGCTAAATAAACACCATTCCCTATTGCTATAGATGAACTACTTGAGCCTGTTGTGTATGCAGTACCACTAGGATTATTACCGCCACCAGTACTTGTGTTAATCCACGCAGCACCAATACTTGGGCTAAAAGTTACCATCATTGAAACGCTGACAGTTCCAACAATCGCTTTCACTTTTGAAGATTTCGTTTTTCCTTTTGCCAGCTCAGAAACAGCCACCCATGTCTCTAGAGTTGAATTCCAAATCACTTTATAGACTTTATTCATTTATATTTCCCCATGGGCTTTCTTTTGTTTTTAATTTCTACAGATTTTTGAATCTTTTTTTAAAATCTTCGTTCTCTTAAAGTTCTTTCAAGAATGATTATTGATTAGCATTTAAATTTTTAACAAAAGTCCTTATAAATCATATGATAATTTAATTTTAAGAGGGGCAATGCTTGAATTACTTCTCCCTTTTAAAAGCTTTGCTTCTTATCTTGTGTAAGGAGTTCGAATTTTCATCATAAATTTCAAATAGCAAAAAACCACTTATGAAATAGATCTATTAATTAATATATTTTTATTTAACATCATTCGTACAATTTCATCAATTTTTAAACATTAAAAATCAAATTTTATTCTACTTTTTTGTTATTCATACCAATAAAAAAATTAAATATATATATTTATTAAACTCTTACTTTAAATAAATTACACTTTTTATTATTCTTTTTAATATAAATTAATTATATTTTTAATTTTATTTATAATGTTTTTCATTATTTTAAATTCGTGTTTTTTATTTTATTTAAATATAAATGATGAAAATAAAACTCAAAATTTAACAGCTGAACTGAGCTTTGCTATAATAGAAAGCTTCTTAGTTATAGAGCCTACATGTGAAAATCATCTTTGCTGGAACTCCTGAATTTGCAGCAAATGCTTTAGCAGCATTGTTAAACACCGAACATGAAATTGTCGCTGTCTATACTCAGCCAGACCGTAAAGCTGGGCGTGGTCAAAAGTTGACAGCATCAGCGGTTAAACAATTGGCTCTAGAACACAATTTACCTGTGTATCAACCTCTACATTTTAAATCTTCAACGGAAGAAGGCTTAGCTGCACAAAAAGAATTAGCAGCTTTAAATGCCGATGTCATGGTGGTTGCGGCTTATGGTCTCATTTTACCTCAAGTGATTTTAGATACTCCGAAATACGGCTGTCTCAACATTCATGGCTCTTTACTACCACGCTGGCGTGGTGCTGCACCCATTCAACGTGCAATTGCTACAGGTGATCAAGAAACTGGCGTGACCATCATGAAAATGGCAGCGGGTTTAGATACCGGCGATATGATGTTGAAAACCCTCTGCCCGATTGAAGCCACAGATACCTCTGCAACACTGCATGACAAATTGGCACAACAAGGTGCTGATGCATTGGTTCAAATATTAGAAACTGAAGAAACGCTGAAACATTATTTAGAAAATCGTGAAGTACAAGACGAAGCTTTCACGGTTTATGCCCATAAACTTTCTAAAGCTGAAGCACAGATCGATTGGAAGCAAACAGCAATCGACATTGACCGAAATATCCGTGCATTTAACCCGTGGCCAGTGGCATTTACGCCACTTGATGAAAGCAACAATCTACGTGTTTGGAATTCATTATTGTCTACTCAAACATCAAATACTGCTCAGGCAGGCGAAGTGATTGCACTCGATAAACAAGGTGTCCATGTCTTATGCGGAGATGGTAAAGCCGTGTGCTTAACCCATCTACAATGGCCAGGTGGTAAGCCTTTAAATGCTGTTCAAATTAATCAAACACAAAAACTATCTGTAGGATATATATTCGCATGAGCCAAATTCAATCATCATCTAAAAATTTGAATTTGCGTGCACAAGTCGTAAAAACACTTCTAGCTGTACAAAATGGTCAATCATTGGCATCTGTTTTAAATCAGCATATCAATATTGTGTCTGAACGTGATCGTGGTTTGTATCATGAACTCACTTTGGGTTGTTTACGTCAATGGCATGGTCTTAAAGCCATCACATTGCCTTTACTGACTAAGCCTTTAGATAATGCAGCTGTAGAAAGCTGCTTATATTTAGGTTTATACCAAATTTTATGTACGCGTATTCCAGCGCATGCTGCTATTTCAGAAACAGTGACAGCAGCAAAACAACTGGGCTTTGAACCACTTAGTGGTCTAGTCAATGCGATTTTGCGTCGAGTTTCACGTGAAACAGAGGAATTTAGTGAAGGTCTTGAGCAAGCACATGGTTTACCAAGTTGGTTATTCAAGCGCTTAAAGAAAGACTGGAAAGAACAACTTCCTGAAATTTCATATCATTTAAAGCAAACTGCCCCACTGACTTTACGTGTAAATATCAATCAAGTCAGCCGTGCTGAATATCTTGAAATTTTACATGAGGATGGCTTTGAAGCACGCCTATGTGAACTTTCAGACGTAGGTATTGTGCTCGAACAAAACGTACATATTCCGAATCTACCTGGCTATGAAGAAGGTGGTTTTTCGGTACAAGATGAACATGCACAACTTTGCGCGACTTTATTGCCTAATTTAGAAGGTCAAGTTGTTGTTGATGCTTGTGCTGCACCTGGTGGTAAAACAGCGCATATCTTAGAAAAATATAGCCCTAAAAAGTTGTATGCGATTGATCAGGATTCGAAACGCCTGGTTCGTGTTGCAGAAAATTTAGAACGCTTAGGTTTAAATGAATACGCAGATGTTGAAATCTTGGCAGCCGATGCAACAACTTGGCAAGCCCCTTCTGAGGTGGACTGTATTGTGCTTGATGCACCTTGTTCTGCTATTGGTGTGATGCGTCGTCATCCAGATATTCGTTTATTACGTCAATCAAATGACATTGCCAAAACTGTAGAATTGCAAAAAGCCATTCTTGAAAATATGTGGCAACAACTTAAAGTCGGTGGCACATTGCTTTACATTACCTGTTCGATTTTAAAAGCTGAAAATGAGCAGCAAATGATTGATTTCTTCACTACACACTCAGATGCTGAAGAAATTAAAATTGAGGCAGATTGGGGTATTGAACAAGTCCATGGTCGTCAGTTATTCCCAGAAACAGATCGTGGTGATGGCTTCTATTACTGCTTAATCAAAAAAATCTAAATTTGATGGGCAATGATTCAATTGAAAAGGTGGCTCAAGCCACCTTTTTTATTTTTCATATTCTTTCATCTGATCAATTAAACCGTGAATTTAAACATCACCAAACTACTGGCAAGAATGGCCATACCTGAAACTAAGCCATAAACCGTTTCATGCCCTTTGGCATAACGTTTTGCTGTCGGTAACAATTCATCGAGTGCCAAATACACCATCACTCCGCCGATGAGACCAAAGACAATACCAAATAAATTTGCACTCAAATAAGGTTGCAGAATGAAATACCCTAAAGCTGCACCAAAGGGCTCTGCTAAACCTGACACTAAACTCGCCAATATCGCGAACTTCTTACTTTGTGTTGCCATATATACAGGTAAAGCAATTGCGACACCTTCAGGAATATTATGAATTGCAATAGCCACAGCCAAAGGAGCACCTAACGTTGGGCTCGATAAAGTCGCAAAGAATGTAGCCAAACCTTCTGGTAAATTGTGTGCAGTAATGGCAAATAGAGTCATTAAACTGGTACGTAGCAATTGCTGATGATTCAAACCTGACGCTACATTCTTTTCTAACCGCTCATGGGGATTGGGGATAAAATGATCTAACAGTAAAACAAAGATCACACCCAATAGAAATGAAAATGTGCCATAGGCAAAGGCATGCTGTTCATTAAACGTTTCAGCAAAGGAAGAAATTGATTTATTTAAAATTTCTGTTAGGGAAACATAAACCATTGCCCCTGCTGAAAAAGCCAAACCGAAAGATAAGAGTCTCGCATTGGGTTGTTTAAAGAATAAAACTAAAGCACCGCCAATCACTGTTGCTAAACCTGCTAGTAAGGTTACTGCAAATGCAATTACAACATGATTTTCAAAAATATTGCCCATAGCAATGTTCAATTTCACAATAAGAAAGCCATTATCATAAATGATAATGACTTTCATTTACATATGTGAATTGATATTTATACGTGTTTTATTTATTCATCATCTAGACTTTCAGGGTGTTTTACCAAATGTAAAATCGCCATTAACAATCCGCCCCATAAAAATACGATTGAAATCACCATCATCACGATTGCTGAATTATTCATGTGTATACTCCTAGCGATCATTTAATTTAGAAAATAACAACGCACCTAAGGCACAGAAGATGATACTGCCCCATCCAAACCACATTTGTAATCCAAATGAGTAATCACCATAGCCTTTTTGCAGTAATGCGACCAAGGTCATCACGAGCGTCGACAATAAAACCACAGGGGTAATAATAGTCAGGGTAAATTCCCAAGTTCGACCCAGTTGAATGGTTGAAATACCATTAATATGCATTTCAAGTTCAGTCATTAATGAGCGCTTGAACCATGAAACCATAATAATTGAAATGAGTGCACCTGAGACAATCCCAATATTATTAATAAAGTGATCAATAATATCGACCAGTTTGATGGCATTGACAGTTGAGAACAGGAAAATTGAGACTAAGCCTGTTCCGCCACCAATAATGCTCACAGCTTTTACCCGACTCCACTTTAATTTGTCCTGCATCGCAGCAATAGGCACTTCGAGAATACTCACCATGGAGGTGATCCCTGCCACAAATAATGATGTGAAGAATAAAATTCCAAATAGATCTGCACCTGCACCTAAGCTTGAGATAATTTTTGGAAAAGCGATAAAAGCCAGACCAATACCACCACTCACAACATCTTGAACCGTTGTACCTGCACTATGCGCCATGAAGCCTAAAGCTGCAAATACACCAATACCCGCTAAAATTTCAAATGATGAATTGGCAAATCCAACAATAAAGCCTGCACCCGTTAAATTAGTTTTCGGTTTTAAATATGATGCATAAGTCACCATGATCCCAAAACCGACCGACAAACTAAAAAAGATATGTCCATAAGCTGCAAGCCAGACTTTATAGTCCATCATGGCTTTCCAATTCGGTGTAAAAAATGCATTTAAGCCATCAACCGCGCCAGGTAAACGCAGCGCTTGTATCACCAAAATGGTAAATAAAACGATCAGTAATGGCATAAATATTTTATTTGAAAGCTCTACGCCTTTTTTCACACCACCGAATAAGATCACCAGAATGACAGCCCAAACAGCAATAAGGGGCCAGAATAAGTGACCAATGAAGGTCATATCAAAATTTTCAGCAGAAGAATTTTGCAAATATTGCTTAATGAAAAAAGCTTCTGGGTCACTGCCCCACACTTGCCCGACGGAAAAATAAACGTAGCTTCCCGCCCAAGTCAGTACACCTGCGTAATACAATGCAATGATGATACAAACACAAACTTGCCACCAACCTAAGGCTTCTGCAGGTTTTAGCAATTGTTTATATGCTTTAGGAGGAGACCCTGTACTTCGATGCCCAACCGCATAATCTAAAAACAATAAAGGCAAACCAGCAGTCAATAATGCAATCAGATAAGGAATAAGAAAGGCACCACCACCATTTTCATAGGCCACATACGGGAAACGCCAAATATTTCCCAAGCCCACTGCAGACCCTATGGCTGCAATAATAAATCCCGATCTGGCAGACCAATTTTCACGTTTTTCTGTCATAGAACACCTTCAATTATCCTTATGTTCACTGCACTTTTTATTTTCGTTTTAGAATGCAAAGTACAGTGACATTCATCATGCTTACTGAGCAATATCAAAATCCTGCAATTTTTACACCATACAGCACCAGATAATTGTTCAACCATCCTTGGTAAAGCTGAATTTTGATCATAGCTTAATCTTGCAACAATACCGTTTTTCTCAGGCTTTTTCTGTAATTTATTTCAGGTCTTTGCAGAATATAATTCGGTCATTTTTTATTTTACAAAATAAAATTTTAACTCACTGTTTTTCTATTCAATTTATAATGCTTCGCATGTTTTTCACTTATTTGGCTTGATTGGTTAATCGATAATGACCAATGATTTTATAGTCATGCAAAATATCATTTTCCTGTGTACCTAAACCAATATTATGAATAATTAAAGGCGTTTTCGAAATTAAGGTCTTTTTGTCAGAAACAATTCCTATATGCACCAATCCTTTGCCCAGATCCCATGTCACGATATCCCCAGGCAAATAATTTTTTTCTTTCACCAGATAACCTTTGCGCTGAAAATAGGTCATGATGTTCGGCACACGACGATGATCGATATTTTTATCAGGACCTTTTAAGCTCCATTTTTGTGGGTATTTTTTAAAGTTTTGCTTCATGTCTTCATGAATGAGTTGCTGTAAATCTAAACCTTGATGACGTAATGCACGAACCACCACATCTGTGCATACGCCTTTAATGATTGGGACATCGCCCATCGGATATTTTAGTGAAGTGTAGGCAGGATCATAATATAAAGTCCGACCAATTTGTGAACGTGCATCAGTCACCAATTGCTCCGTTTTAAATGCCCAAGCTGAAAGGCTATAGGTTGCAATGCAGAGAATAAATGTGAGATTTAAAAATAATTTTTTCATGGTTATGCTCATTTTTATTTTTTTAAAGTATTAAACTTTCAATTGGACATGAAGAAGCCGAAGCTCCTTCATATTTTCATGGCGATTAGTTTTACTGTTTTATTACCAATAAACGTTCTTCTTGCATATCACGAATCGCAGACTGAATACCTTCTCGTCCTAGACCTGAATCCTTCACACCACCATAAGGCATGTTGTCTACACGGAAGCTTGGAATATCATTGATAATCACACCGCCAACATGCAAATGATCCCATGCATATAGCATTTTATTCAGATTTTGCGTATATATACCTGCTTGTAAACCGAAACGACTGGCATTGATCTTAGTAATCGCCTTTTCAAAGTCTTTGTATTTTTCAATCACTGCAACAGGGCCAAATGCTTCGTCTTTATAAATTTCAAGCTTTTCATCGACACCTTCTAATAGCGTTGGTTCAAATAAAACCCCTTTAAGCGTGCCACCAGCAAGCAGTTTTGCACCTTTTTTCTGGGCTTTATCAACCCATTTTTTTAAGCGTACTGCTTCAGCTTCTTTAATCATTGGACCCACTAAAGTGCTCGCTAAATTGGGATCTGCAGCACTGAGTTTTTTAATTTTTGTCAGCAAACGTTTTTTCAATTCTGTGTAAATGTCTGCATGTACCAAAATACGTTGTACGCTAATACAGACTTGTCCTGCATGCCCATATGCACCACCAATGATTCGATCGATCAATGCATCATTCATTTCGGTATCTGGTTCAATCATGACTGCTGCGTTGCCACCTAGTTCTAAGGTGACTTTTTTACGACCTGCTCGTGCTTTCATGTCCCAGCCGACCACATCAGACCCAGTAAAACTCAGCAATTTAAAACGATCATCTGTAACCAATACATCCGCTAGATCGCGTGGACAAGGCAGTATTGAAAATGCACCTTTTGGCAAATCTGTTTCTGCTAAAACTTCAGCAATTTTAAGTGCGGAAATAGGCGTTAAACTGGCTGGTTTCAAAACAAAAGGACAACCTGCTGCAATGGCGGGTGCAATTTTATGTGCAGTTAAATTCAGTGGAAAATTGAATGGACTGATTAAAGAAATAGCACCGATAGGTACATGTTTAATCATGCCTTGATAGGCCGAAGCGGCTTGTGTCACTGCCAATGGAATTAAACGCCCTGAATCTAATTGACTCACTGCATCCGCTGCAATTTGGAAAGTATTGATCAAACGCTCAACTTCAGCAGCTGCAGCTGTTCTCGGTTTACCACCTTCTATAATCAGTAAATCGGTTAGCTCTTCGCGCATTTCATTAAAACGTTTTACGCAATGTAATAATATTTTTTGCTTTTGAAAAGGTTTCAGTGCAGCCATTTCTTTTTCTGCTTTTACTGATGCTGAAATCGCTTTTTCTAGAATAACTTGATCTGCTAAAGCAACTTTGGCATAAACTTCACCAGAATATTTATGATGTACTTCTAACCATTGTCCAGAAGTTACAGCCTTATTTGCGACATATAAGGGAAATTCTAGAATCTCTTGTTGTGCTGAAGTTGCCATAAATGATCCTCGTGTTTTGGTCGATAGCGCTTTTCATCTACTTTATATCATGCACGTTGAAGACAGCAGATTAAAATGCTTTTTAAGTAACCAAACTTTCATTACTTTCTACAGTATAGAAAATCCTTGTATTTATCTGATTTAAAATCAGCTTTTAAAACAAATCACTACTGTTTCACATAATCATTCTTTTAAAATTTGTAGGCTTAAACGTACATGACAATGTGACTTTTACCTATAGTTCAGCAACCTTAAATTCTCTATTCTTACTTCATAGGAAACAGGGAGTTTCCTGAATACCCCCAAATGGAAAATGAAAATAAATAACAATATAAAAAGTAAATCAACAAGGTAAAACAGGATGTTCTACCGTACCACCAATACTAAAAAAGCCCTTACAGGATGTAAGGGCTTTTTTATATCAATTTATTCATCATTTTATTCTTCAAGTAATTGTTTAATTCGTTTTTCATAACAATTCAAAAAATCCTTGGTTATTCGATAATGATCTGTATCTTCATAACGCACTTCTTTCATACCCGTATCTGTAAATTGGTAAATCTTAGCCTCGGGATAGGCCAATAAAATGGGTGAATGCGTGGCAATAATCATCTGAGAATCATCTTCACAGAGTTGATGAATAGCAGATAAAGCCATCACTTGCATACTCGGAGACAATGCCGCTTCTGGTTCATCCATCAGATACAAACCTTTGCCCTTTAACTTAGAGGTTAATACTTTAATAAATGCTTCACCATGAGAGCGTTCGTGAATATTCCCCCCATATTCAACCAAATAATTCAGCGCATTCATATAAGTGCCAACATTGTAAAAACTTTCAGCTCTAAGAAAATAATAATCTTTCGGTTTTTTGAAACTTTTTATCAGCCTTAATGATTCATGTAAAGGCGATGCAGAACTGGCTGAATTTAGCATCACATTTAAAGTCCCTCCCTCTTCAGAGAAACCCAGTGCCAAAGCCAATGCCTCTAAAATTGTGGATTTTCCAGAGCCATTTTCACCAACGAAGAATGTAACTTTAGGATGAAATTCAATTTTTTCAATATCATTGACTGTCGGAATGTTATAAGGATAGATCGACCAATCTATGCTTTCAGCTGACTTGATTTGAATCGAGCGCACATAAGGTAAATGCTTCATTCATTCACTCGACTTATACATCATCACAATATGTGAAAAAATGACCGCAATTTTGACATAGATAGCCATGTTTATAATGATATAAAGGAAATCCCAATAGTGTAAAAACTAAAAAGGCAGCTCTTTTACCTTCTGTATAAGGCTCAATATTTAAACTCTGGCATTTTGGACACAAAGGATCTGTGAATTGAAGTTGTTCTTTTAAATCTTGGCTAAAATCGCTTTCCAATAAGAATATTGCATCATCAATATAGGATAAAGGCACTGCAATTCTGACCCCACCTAGTGCATTTGAATACATCCAGTTCATGTTAATGGTATGTTCATTTTCTATCTGAGATGGAATACCAACAGAATCTAGACGCGCTTTCGCAATCTGAGCTTCATATGGGAATGAATACGTTGCAACGACCCTCCATGACATAAGCAATTCCTCATGTTTTTTAGATTTTTAATGAGTTTCGCTTAAAGTCTAACCGAAATGAACCGCCATATTTTTTATAAAATGTAAGGGATTTAGATTGAAGCTTTAGACCTAACTTTCGCTCATAAAAAAATCCCCCTGTCCTTATGGTCAGGGGGATTTCGAATAATGAGCTGGCGATGACTTACTCTCACATGGCAAACGCCACACTACCATCAGCGCGAAGAGGTTTCACTTCTGAGTTCGGGAAGGGATCAGGTGGTTCACTCTTGCTATTGTCGCCAGCACAACTGTTTATGGATACTCGCTTAGTCTTACCTTTATGCTAAGTGTTTTTCCAAATGAGTGATTAACAGAGATACTTGAGTTTGTTTAATTCGTTCAGTTTAGCGGTTTATTTAACTAAATCAAGTTTGATCAGTTTGATTTCGAATCAATCGAGCTTTATACAACAACTGTTTGGGTGTTGTATAGTCAAGCCTCACGAGTAATTAGTATTGGTCAGCTTCACATATCACTATGCTTCCACATCCAACCTATCAACGTTGTAGTCTTCAACGGCTCTTTAGAGGACATATAGTCCTTGGGAAATCTTATCTTGAGGTAGGCTTCCCGCTTAGATGCTTTCAGCGGTTATCCCTTCCGAACATAGCTACCCGGCGATGCGACTGGCGTCACAACCGGTACACCAGAGGTTCGTCCACTCTGGTCCTCTCGTACTAGGAGCAGATCCTCTCAAATTTCCAACGCCCACGGTAGATAGGGACCGAACTGTCTCACGACGTTCTAAACCCAGCTCGCGTACCTCTTTAAATGGCGAACAGCCATACCCTTGGGACCTGCTTCAGCCCCAGGATGAGATGAGCCGACATCGAGGTGCCAAACACCGCCGTCGATATGAACTCTTGGGCGGTATCAGCCTGTTATCCCCAGAGTACCTTTTATCCGTTGAGCGATGGCCCTTCCATACAGAACCACCGGATCACTAAGACCTACTTTCGTACCTGCTCGACTTGTGGGTCTCGCAGTTAAGCGCGCTTTTGCCTTTATACTCTACGCGTGATTTCCGACCACGCTGAGCGCACCTTCGTACTCCTCCGTTACTCTTTAGGAGGAGACCGCCCCAGTCAAACTACCCACCAGACATGGTCCTCGCTCCAGATTATGGAGCAGAGTTAGAACCTCAATATTACCAGGGTGGTATTTCAAGATTGGCTCCATCGCAACTAGCGTCGCGACTTCAAAGCCTCCCACCTATCCTACACAAGTAAGATCAAAGTTCAATGTCAAGCTGCAGTAAAGGTTCACGGGGTCTTTCCGTCTAGCCGCGGGTACACCGCATCTTCACGGCGAATTCGATTTCACTGAGTCTCTGCTGGAGACAGCGCCCCCATCATTATGCCATTCGTGCAGGTCGGAACTTACCCGACAAGGAATTTCGCTACCTTAGGACCGTTATAGTTACGGCCGCCGTTTACTGGGGCTTCGATCAAGAGCTTCGCTTACGCTAACCCCATCAATTAACCTTCCAGCACCGGGCAGGCATCACACCCTATACGTCCACTTTCGTGTTTGCAGAGTGCTATGTTTTTAATAAACAGTTGCAGGGGCCTGGTTTCTGTGGCTGTCAATAGCTCATCCCGCAAGGGGAATCACCGTCGACAGCGTACCTTCTCCCGAAGTTACGGTACCATTTTGCCTAGTTCCTTCAGCAGAGTTCTCTCAAGCGCTTTGGTCTACTCGACCTGACCACCTGTGTCGGTTTCGGGTACGATTCCTGTGTAACTGAAGCTTAGAGACTTTTCCTGGAAGTATGGTATCAGCCACTTCGCTAATAAATTAGCTTGCTATCAGTTCTCAGCATAGAGTACCCCGGATTTGCCTAAGATACATGCCTACAACCTTTCACCTGGACAACCATCGCCAGGCTGACTTAACCTTCTCCGTCCTCTCATCGCATTACACAGAAGTATTGGAATATTAACCAATTTCCCATCGACTACGCCTTTCGGCCTCGCCTTAGGGGTCGACTCACCCAGCCCCGATTAACGTTGGACTGGAACCCTTGGTCTTTCAGCGAACGAGTTTTTCACTCGTTTTGTCGTTACTCACGTCAGCATTCGCACTTCTGATACCTCCAGCAGACTTCTCAATCCACCTTCATCGGCTTACAGAACGCTCCCCTACCACTTGCAATAAATTGCAAATCCGCAGCTTCGGCACATAGTTTTAGCCCCGTTACATCTTCCGCGCAGGCCGACTCGACTAGTGAGCTATTACGCTTTCTTTAAAGGGTGGCTGCTTCTAAGCCAACCTCCTAGCTGTCTATGCCTTCCCACATCGTTTCCCACTTAACTATGATTTTGGGGCCTTAGCTGGCGGTCTGGATTGTTTTCCTCTTGACTACGGACGTTAGCACCCGCAGTCTGTCTCCCGGATAGTACTCATTGGTATTCGGAGTTTGCATCGGTTTGGTAAGTCGGGATGACCCCCTAGCCGAAACAGTGCTCTACCCCCAATGGTATTCGTCCGAGGCGCTACCTAAATAGCTTTCGGGGAGAACCAGCTATCACCAGGCTTGATTAGCCTTTCACCCCTATCCACAAGTCATCCCCTGGCTTTTCAACGACAGTGGGTTCGGTCCTCCAGTTAGTGTTACCCAACCTTCAACCTGCTCATGGATAGATCGCCTGGTTTCGGGTCTACACCCAGCAACTAAACGCCCTATTAAGACTCGATTTCTCTACGGCTCCCCTATGCGGTTAACCTTGCTACTGAATGTAAGTCGCTGACCCATTATACAAAAGGTACGCAGTCACCGAACAAGTCGGCTCCCACTGCTTGTATGCATGCGGTTTCAGGATCTATTTCACTCCCCTCACAGGGGTTCTTTTCGCCTTTCCCTCACGGTACTGGTTCACTATCGGTCAGTCAGGAGTATTTAGCCTTGGAGGATGGTCCCCCCATATTCAGACAAGGTTTCACGTGCCTCGCCCTACTCGACATCATCATATCAGCCCTTTCGTGTACAGGACTATCACCTACTATGGTCGCACTTCCCAGAGCGTTCCACTAAAGCTGATATGACTTAATGGGCTTTTCCCCTTTCGCTCGCCGCTACTGAGGGAATCTCAATTGATTTCTTTTCCTAAGGGTACTGAGATGTTTCACTTCCCCTCGTTCGCCTCGTATGACTATGTATTCATCATACGATACCGACCTTATGATCGGTGGGTTTCCCCATTCAGAAATCTTCGGATCACAGGATATTTGCCGCCTCCCCGAAGCTTATCGCAGGCTATTACGTCTTTCATCGCCTCTGACTGCCAAGGCATCCACCACATGCACTTAATTACTTGACTATACAACCCCAAACAGTCGTTCATCCCTACAAGCAGGATAAGCAACAGATCAACCAATTTCTTAGTCAATCATACAGTTGGCGTCTGTGCACTTAAGCACTATACAGCTTCAATTAGATTCATATACCAAAACGCTTGATTCAGTTAATTTCGCTAGTTCTCATTCAATCACTTCAACTCCATAACTTGCGTTACTTCGTTTCCGCTTTTGTATGAGTTTGAACAAATTATTTCAACTCAAATATATTCTGTTAATGATTCACCACGTCTTCGTCAGATCGTGGTCAACTGTGATAAATCACAGAAGTTAACAAGACGCGCATATTACGCTAACTTCTTATTAAATTCTATAATCTACGACTTCGTTCGATTAAAGCCTGCGCAAAGCAGTACTTATATGATCAAACACTACGCGCAGCGTAGCTGCTTGTCTTGCGTTTCGACAAAGCGTTGCTTTGTTATTTCGAAACTCTGGTGGAGACTAGGAGAGTCGAACTCCTGACCTCCTGCGTGCAAAGCAGGCGCTCTACCAACTAAGCTAAGTCCCCAGCTTATCATCTATAGATTCGATATATCTTTACGCTCTGTTCGCCTCAGTACTTTCATACTGCGTTAGTCAGAATGGTGGGTCTGACAAGACTTGAACTTGTGACCCCACGCTTATCAAGCGTGTGCTCTAACCAACTGAGCTACAGACCCTCAGATACATCTTCATGAAGAACAACTTGTTGTGGATTCTTACCAATCGTCAATCTTTCGTTAAGGAGGTGATCCAGCCGCAGGTTCCCCTACGGCTACCTTGTTACGACTTCACCCCAGTCATCGGCCACACCGTGGTAAGCGTCCTCCTTACGGTTAGACTACCTACTTCTGGTGCAACAAACTCCCATGGTGTGACGGGCGGTGTGTACAAGGCCCGGGAACGTATTCACCGCGGCATTCTGATCCGCGATTACTAGCGATTCCGACTTCATGGAGTCGAGTTGCAGACTCCAATCCGGACTACGATCGGCTTTTTGAGATTAGCATCCTATCGCTAGGTAGCAACCCTTTGTACCGACCATTGTAGCACGTGTGTAGCCCTGGTCGTAAGGGCCATGATGACTTGACGTCGTCCCCGCCTTCCTCCAGTTTGTCACTGGCAGTATCCTTAAAGTTCCCGGCTTAACCCGCTGGCAAATAAGGAAAAGGGTTGCGCTCGTTGCGGGACTTAACCCAACATCTCACGACACGAGCTGACGACAGCCATGCAGCACCTGTATGTAAGCTCCCGAAGGCACCAATCCATCTCTGGAAAGTTCTTACTATGTCAAGACCAGGTAAGGTTCTTCGCGTTGCATCGAATTAAACCACATGCTCCACCGCTTGTGCGGGCCCCCGTCAATTCATTTGAGTTTTAGTCTTGCGACCGTACTCCCCAGGCGGTCTACTTATCGCGTTAGCTGCGCCACTAAAGCCTCAAAGGCCCCAACGGCTAGTAGACATCGTTTACGGCATGGACTACCAGGGTATCTAATCCTGTTTGCTCCCCATGCTTTCGTACCTCAGTGTCAGTATTAGGCCAGATGGCTGCCTTCGCCATCGGTATTCCTCCAGATCTCTACGCATTTCACCGCTACACCTGGAATTCTACCATCCTCTCCCATACTCTAGCCAACCAGTATCGAATGCAATTCCCAAGTTAAGCTCGGGGATTTCACATTTGACTTAATTGGCCACCTACGCACGCTTTACGCCCAGTAAATCCGATTAACGCTCGCACCCTCTGTATTACCGCGGCTGCTGGCACAGAGTTAGCCGGTGCTTATTCTGCGAGTAACGTCCACTATCTCAGAGTATTAATCCAAGTAGCCTCCTCCTCGCTTAAAGTGCTTTACAACCAAAAGGCCTTCTTCACACACGCGGCATGGCTGGATCAGGGTTCCCCCCATTGTCCAATATTCCCCACTGCTGCCTCCCGTAGGAGTCTGGGCCGTGTCTCAGTCCCAGTGTGGCGGATCATCCTCTCAGACCCGCTACAGATCGTCGCCTTGGTAGGCCTTTACCCCACCAACTAGCTAATCCGACTTAGGCTCATCTATTAGCGCAAGGTCCGAAGATCCCCTGCTTTCCCCCGTAGGGCGTATGCGGTATTAGCATCCCTTTCGAGATGTTGTCCCCCACTAATAGGCAGATTCCTAAGTATTACTCACCCGTCCGCCGCTAGGTTAGGTAGCAAGCTACCTTCCCCCGCTCGACTTGCATGTGTTAAGCCTGCCGCCAGCGTTCAATCTGAGCCATGATCAAACTCTTCAGTTTAATACTTCGTAGCGCCTTAAAGGGCGCCAATCTTGGCTCATCAATTTTCTGACATTAATTTCTCAAATAAACTTCGAGTAATTTCTACCATCAATCAATGAAAATAATTTCGATCAATCAACCAGTAAAAATCCACACAAGTTGTTCTTCATAATCTCTTAATGATCTTCTTAACACTTCGTCAGTATTAAGAGCTGGACTTCGATAAACTCAAACAACTCAGCACTTCGTGCTTCGTTCGTTTCCGTCTATCTCGTCGGTATGGGGTGCATTCTATACACTTTAAAAACTCTTGCAACCCCTTATTTCACTTAATTTCACTGCCTGTTGGTTTTTTATTCTATTTTTAATAAAAACTTTACTTTTCAATCATTATTTAGCCAAATTTCATAATGTTTTTTAAAATTAAATGTAGTTCATCAAATAAAACCACTCAAGTTCCACACCCTATTTTTTGAAATATTCAAATTTAAGCTTTAATCACTTGTATATATTGATCAAATTATTAGCAAGGTGCAGAATCTATGCATATTATTTACTGCTCAAATCATTGAATGAGTCATTTACGTTTTTCGACACTGTTCGTTTTGATCATATTTGTCGGTTATTTTGCTGTTCAACTCAAAATTTACCCGCAACTCAAATTCAATTCGCTTACTGATCGTATTCAACATCCTTTCGATTCACGTGTTCGTTATCGTATTGGAGAAATTGATCCTCGATTTAATCTTTCAAAATCTGAACTCATTACTCTTGCCCAGCAAGCAGCTGACATTTGGCATTTAGGTACTCATCAGCAATATTTTATTTATGATCCCAATGCGAAGCTTTCAATTAATCTTGTTTACGATGAAAGACAATCTGAATCCGAAGCTAGGCGCAACGAGTTAGAACAGATTGAACATTCAAAACAATCTATTAAAGAAGAAAGAGCGAAATTGGATGAATTAAGAGATCAGTTAGATTATTACCATCAAGAGATTGAAAGACTCAGAGTCAATTACACCACCAAGGTCGATACTTATAACCAATGGATCAATTCATTAAATCAACATAACCGAGCTTATAACCAAAACACAATGAATCAAATTGAATATGAAAAAGAGCAATTAAGAAGTGAACAAGCTCAAATTCAGGCACAAATTGACTTCTTTAATGAAAGAGTTGCTCAGCTCAATCAACAAGTTGACATGATTAATAGTATGAAAAATGAAATCAACCATGCTGTAGATCGTTTTAATACTCAATTCCAACCTAGACAATTTGACAAGGGTATCTTTAACGGTCGAGAGATTAATATTTATGAATTCAACTCAATCAATGATTTAAAACTCACATTGGCACATGAATTGGGGCATGCCTTAGGTATGCTGCATACCGATGATCCCTATTCTTTAATGTATCCAATGATGGAAAAACAGAATATAGATGATTTCTCTCTTCGTCCCGCAGATTTACAGCTTCTAAACAGTCGTAGATAAGCTTTCATACAAATTAAATTCGATTTAACTCAGTTATAACTAAAATTTTAATGAGTAATCATGTATCTTAAGCAATAGATAGACGCTAAAAATTTAATTTTTTCATCATCATGTTATTGTGATGTATAAGTAGATAAGAGGAGATCAAGGTGAGTTATTATCATATTATTCTAGAAGTAAATGATCATATCAGCACGATCGAACAAACGCGTGATATCGAAATTTTTGATATAGTTGAAATCCAACCTTATCTATTCTCTATCATTCAGCCTTTTTTTAACAAACAACTGATTGAGCTGGAAGATGAATACATCAAATATGAAGATATCCTTCATTTACAAGTCAAACAAACCCTACTTCCGATTCAAGATTTAATTACAGAAGAACAAAAACAGCTCCCAAGTGATACCGATATAACCATTACAGCGTATGAAATTTTTAATGATCGCGACTTAAGCCAAGATGTCACACACGTGATTTTTGACATTTTAGAAGCGGTGAAAATTGAACACGCTGAACCTTAATTAGAGTCATTAATCTTAAACTATCCTGTTATAGGTTTTATTACATAGGTTAAGACATCTTAGTTAAAGATAAATATAGATAAACAAAAGGTCTGCTTTAGCAGACCTTTTGGATTTTTTGAACAGATGTTCAAAATTGAATTTAAATCATCAGCATCCCAACGATTTGTCGTTATTGCATTAATTGTCTCGCATTATCTTGACGAAATGCTTGTAAGATTTTTTGACCTGCACGCCCTGTTGGACTTAAACCCAATCGGTTTTGTTCTTGGCGAATGGCTTGACGAGTTTTATCACCAATTAACCCATCTGCTTCACCAATATCATAACCACGCTTTAATAAGAAGTTTTGGATTTCACGACGTTCAGCTCGTGATGTGCCAGGGTCATCTGTCGGCCAAGCAGCTCTTATTGAACCCTGCCCTTGTAAACGGTCAGATAAATGAGCAATCGCCAATGCATAACTTTCAGCAGCATTGTAACTATATATAGCATCGAAATTTTTAAAGACTAAAAATTTGGGACCTGAAGCACCAGCTGGTGACATTAAACCTGCTTGAGACGTTTCAAATAACGCTCCTTGAATCAACGGTGAACCATCAGCACGTGTCAATCCTTGACTCACCCAATAACTCAGTGGTTTTTTATTACGGCGACTTTCGCCCTGTATGTACATTCCTTCAGGCACAACGACTTCAAATCCCCAAGGTTGACCTGTTTGCCAACCACGTTTTTTTAAGAAGTTTGCTGTCGAAGCCAAGGCATCTGTGGTACTTGAAACCAAATCTCGGCGTCCATCCCCATCAAAGTCAACAGCCAGTTCTTCATAAGTTGAAGGCATAAACTGAGTATGACCAAATGCACCCGCCCATGAGCCTTTTAATTGATCTTCGCGTAAATCGCCACGTTGTAAAATACGCATCGTGGCAAAGAATTCCCCACGGAAATAACTTTGACGACGCCCTTCGCAACTCAACGTACCTAAAGCCTGTAATAACGGATATTTTCCAGAAATGTCACCAAAATTACTTTCAACACCCCAAACCGCCACCACTGTTTCGACTGGAACACCATAGGATTGTGCAACACGGTTTAAAACCTCACTGTGTTGAGCCAATTTCTGGCGTCCTACATTGACTCGCTCATCATCCACTAATCCAGATAAATAATCCCAAATAGGCGTTGTAAATTCCGGTTGATAATTCAATTTTTCTATCACTGAATAATCTGGAACTAAATTTTGCGTATAGCGGTCAAATGTTGCAGCACTCACACCAGATGAAATTGCTTGTGAGCGTAAATTTGCGATACAACTTTGAAAATTGTTTTGTGATGAATCAGATTCACCTGCATACATTTGTGAACTAGAGTCCACAGATACAGATTTACCATTAATGATCAAATCTGCATAAGCCTGCGAGATTGACAAAAACAGCGTACCCAAAAAAATCGGCAAAAGGCGCATAACGTTCCATTTGTATTTTTAAATTCAAATTATGCTTTCAACATATCATTTTGGTGCAGAAAGAAAAGCATTGAAACGTAACTTTAAATTCATTCTCTTAAAATTTTAAATTTAAAACAGTTAAATTCATTTAGGGCGATTTAAATTTAAATACTTATCCACAGTATAGATATCCACAAGATGAGTAGCATTCAGTTTTAAATTCAAAAGAAATTTATTTTAAATTTAAATTAAGAACTTTAAATTCAAAACATGATTGTATTTGCATTTTCACATGTGGATAAGTTTAATCAATCACATAACTATGAATTTAAAACTTCAACTTTTAAATTCAAAACATCTAAAGTTTTAAATTTAAATTCATTGTTTTGAATTCATAAGTCGCTTTGTGATTTTTTTGAATTCATTCTGATGATTCACTTTAAATTCAAAGCTCAATATTTAAATTCATTTTCTTATTATTTGAATTTAAAAAATGAATCTTCTTGACAGAATTGCCAACCCCAATTGATTCATTTTTATACAATATATTTATACTCATTGATCATTTTAAATACAATTTATTTTTATATTGTTCCGATAAAAGGCGCTGACTTTTAAGGAGGCGCAATCATGCCTGAATGATTGCCAATAAAAAAGCGACCACTGTCGTGATCGCTTTAATAAACAACAACTTTAAGTTTAGATGGTTATATCTTGAGTCAATGACAATGGATTTGGAAGAATCAACGCCAGTTGACGGCATAAATGCGTTAATTGTGCTGAATCATTTGGCATTAACGTAATGTGACCAATCTTACGACCTTCACGCTCTGACTTATTATAAAGGTGTAAATGTGCACCCTCTAAAGCCAAAACATCTTCAGACTTCGGATATTGTCCAATAATGTTCACCATCACCGTTGGACGCACTACTTCTGTAGAACCTAAAGGTAAACCTGCCACAGCGCGAACGTGGTTTTCAAACTGCGAACACACAGCACCTTCAATAGACCAGTGTCCAGAGTTGTGGACGCGTGGTGCCATTTCATTGGCATATAAACCTTTCTCAGTGACGAATAGCTCTAAAGTTAATACACCAACATAGTTCAAATGATTGAGCAGGCGAGTGATGTAGTCTTGCGCCACAGGTTGTAAATCTGTGCTGTTTGGGGCAGGAACAATCGAATGCGATAAAATACCATTGTGATGATGATTCTCTGCCAATGGCCAAGTTTTTACATCACCATTTTGACCACGTACAGCAATGATTGATACTTCACGAGAGAAAGTCACAAAACTTTCGGCAATGAGTGAACCCGCAGGACCCAGTTCTTGCCATGCTTGCTCGATTTGATCTACTGAACGTAAAACGAATTGTCCCTTACCGTCATAACCGCCTGTCGCTGTTTTTAGAACGATTGGTAAACCCAAATCTTCTACAGCTTTTTTTAAGCTATCCAATGAATCAACAGCACTATACGGTGCTACTGGAATTTGTAATTCATCAAATAATGCTTTTTCAGATAAGCGATTTTGTGCAATAGCTAAAGCTTGACGTGGTGGATGCAAATCTTTTTGTTTGATAAGCACATCAACATCGGTCAACGGCGTGTTTTCAAACTCTAAACTGAAGACATCTGCACTTTCAATAAACTGTTGTAAACCATCATCTGCTTTGGTCGAAAAAACTTGACCCAATGCCGATGAAGGACAGTCTGTCGCTGCTTCAAAAAAAGTACATTGAATATTGAGGGGTAATGCCGCTTGCGCCATCATACGACCAAGCTGACCGCCACCAAAAATACCGATGGTTTTATTCATAATCTGTATCCCATTTCTAGCTTGGCGTTAGGGTTGACCTGGAATATTGTTGCTCGCAACTTTGTCAGTTTGCGCAGAACGGAAATCTGCAACATTTTTTGCAATGTCAGGACGTGTTAAACCTAAAATTTGTGCTGCCATAATCGCCGCATTGGTTGCACCAGCAGGACCAATCGCAAGTGTGCCAACTGCAATACCTGCAGGCATTTGTACAATTGAAAGCAATGAATCGACACCATTTAAAATGGATGACTTCACAGGAACACCAAGTACAGGTAAATCTGTTTTTGCTGCACACATACCTGGTAAATGCGCTGCGCCACCTGCACCTGCAATAATCACCTGAATACCTCGGTCACGCGCTTGTTCAGCATATTCAAATAAACGGTCTGGGGTACGGTGAGCAGAAACCACTTCCGCTTCAAATGGAACGCCAAGTTGTTTGAGCATATTGGCAGTGTGTTCTAGAGTCGCCCAGTCAGACTGAGAACCCATAATAATTCCAACGAGAGGAGTGTCTTGTGAAGCGGCCGCATTCATTGCAATGTTTCCAGAGATTAGTTAAGAGAGATAAATCTCGACTAGCGCCAAGCTTTAATAAGAGCCCTATATTATAGACTGATTTTGAGTTTGCCTAAAGTTAGTCGAGTTAATTAAAATTAAAATTATATTTTTGGAAATTAACAAGAATTACAAATTGTAATTTTGTTCAAATACTCTTATTTACAATAATCATGTAAGCTCAAGGCATTATAAAATGTAGCTTTAAGCCGTTTTTTCATCATTCATCAATCTTAAAATTTATATAATAAAGGGGATGATCATGTGGTTCAAATTAAAGATTTGGTTGAAGAATCCATCTGAAAACTTATGGCTAACACCAGCATTAGGTGCAATTTTTGCCACATTCTTTTCTTTATTCGCCACATTTAGTCGCTACTTTATTCCATCCAATGCTGTACCCAATATCAGTATAGAAACACTCAGCAGTTTATTAGACATCATTGCTTCCAGCATGCTGGCGGTAACAACATTTTCTTTGTCTATTATGGTCGCAGCGTTTGCCTCTGCATCATCAAGTGGGACACCACGTGCCTATAAACTCATGATGAGTGATGATAATACGCGGCTTGCCATCACCAGTTTTATTTCTGCTTTTATTTATGCGGTGATTGCTAAAATTGCACTGGGTTTACAATATTACGGGACGTCTGGTCGTTTTATTCTATTCGTTAGTACCATTCTGGTCCTGATTTATCTGATTTATACCTTAATTCGCTGGGTACACACGCTCTCAAAATTGGGGACACTAACCACCACGATTGATAAAATTGAACAGGCTGCATCTGAAGCTTTAATTGAATATCGTACTCAACCCAATTATGGTGCAACAGGTCAAAAACCATCAAAAACTCCAACTTTTGAGGTTTATAGCGCTAAAACTGGATATTTAACCCATTTCGATATTATTGGGTTAGAGGAACTTGCCAGCGCTCAAGATTTGCACTTTCATCTGAATGTTTCACCAGGCAAATTTTTAGATCCGCAAACACCCATCATTCTTGTCTATGCTCAAAATCATCTGACAAAAGAGGAACAGGACAGTCTACAACTCCAGATCACGAATAAGTTTATTATTGAAGCCAATCGGAGTTTTTTACAAGATCCAAGATTTGGGCTTTTGGTGATGAGCGAAGTCGGTCAAAAAGCGATGTCTTCCGCCATTAATGATGTAGGTTCTGGAATTAGTGCCATTAATGCTTTAACCCGTATTCTGATTGATAGCCAGCCTCACGCTGAGGTGAACAAACTAGATTATCCGCATATGAGTATGCATCAATTTGATATTAAAGAACTTATTTTTGGCTCGTTTGCACCGATGGCGCGAGACTGTGTCAACAATATTGAACTCAATGTTCGCATGTTGAAATCTTTAGCGATGATTCAGCAAAATGTGCCAGAACCTGAATTAAAGGTAGCGGCAGAGGAAATGGCGATTAATATTGTGAAACACTGTTTAACTCAATTTGAATTTGAACCAGATCGTGAAATCTTAATCGAAACCTTTAATGCGCAATTTCCTCACTCATCAATCGAGCAGGCGAATAGCATTCATCTCAATGACATAGATTAAACCCATTGTAAGGTTCTAAATTCTTAGGATAAAAACTTTAGTCATGATTTTATTGACTACGAAATACAAAAAATACACAGCCAAGTAAACAACAACCTGCCCATAAATAATCAAGTTTAAAGGGTTGTTTAAAGAGGAAAATCATAAAAGGTACAAAGACCAGTAACGTCACCACTTCTTGGCTAATTTTCATTTGCCCCATGGACCAACCATGCTGTGCCAAGAGTCGTGTTGCAGGAATCATAAAACTGTATTCCAGTAAGGCGATTGCCCAGCCAAATAAAATCGCTTGCCAAAGTGGGGCATCGTGTAAAAATTTCAGATGTCCATACCAAGCCAAAGTCATAAAACAGTTAGAAATAATGAGCAATAAAAACGGCAATGTCATAACAATTAATGAGCCATAAGTGATGGCATTTATTTTACGGTGCTTTTGAATTTTACGCTGTAAAATCGTTCAATAATTTCATCCCATCAATCACAATCAGAGCAGATAAAAATAGAATTGATTTTTCTCAGAATGTACAAGAAAAACTATCTTTTCCCTAAGAGCCTTGCTATCGTTGCTTTCAAATCGAATTAATCACGACAACACCACCAACAACAACGTGATGTGTCTATAAAGCTGTGGAGTAAGAACGCATGCATCTGCATATTTTGGGTATTTGTGGCACTTTTATGGGTTCACTGGCACTTTTAGCTCGTGACTTAGGTCATAAAGTGACAGGTTCGGATCAGAATGTTTATCCACCCATGTCGACCCAACTTGAAAGCGCAGGTATCACCTTAATGCAAGGTTACGACCGCAGCCATCTACAACCGCATCCAGATTTGGTCATCGTTGGCAATGCCATGAAACGTGGGATTGATGCCGTCGAATATATGCTCGATGAAGGTTTACCGTATATTTCAGGTCCTCAGTTTCTTGCAGATCACGTTTTACAAGGCAAACATGTTTTAGGCGTGGCGGGTACTCACGGTAAAACCACAACCACGACGATGTTGGCTTGGGTACTTGATCAAGCAGGCTTAGAACCAGGTTTTCTCATTGGCGGTGTACCTTTAGGTTTTAGTGAAAGTGCACGTTTAGGCGGTGGCAAGTACTTCTGTGTCGAAGCCGATGAATACGACTCTGCATTTTTCGACAAGCGTTCGAAGTTCGTACATTACCATCCGAAAACAGCCATTTTAAATAATCTTGAATTTGACCATGCCGATATCTTTGATGATTTGGCCGCTATTCAAAAACAGTTCCATCATTTAGTTCGTACTATTCCAAGTCAAGGTCGCATTATTGCGCCTATTTCAGAAACCAATATTGACGAAGTTTTAGAGATGGGCTGTTGGACACCCGTGGTTCGCACCAGTTTAGATGCCAACGATTCAGCTGAGGTTTATGCAGAGCAACTGTCTGCAGATGGCTCTCACTTTAAAGTGCTTCAACACGGCGTAGTCAAAGGTGAAGTCAAATGGAATATGACAGGGCAACATAGTGTAGCCAATGCATTGGCGACCATTGCTGCGGCAGAACATGTTGGTGTTTCAATTGAACAAGCATGTGAAGCGTTGTCTAATTTTGGTGGCGTGAAACGTCGTATGGAATTACTCGACACTGTACGTGGTATCGAAGTCTATGATGACTTTGCGCATCATCCGACAGCAATTGAAACCACACTTGATGGTGCACGTAAACGCTTAGGCGAACGTAAACTTTGGGCAATTATCGAACCTCGCTCAAACACGATGCGTATGGGCAGTCACAAAGATGGTTTAGCACATTCGGCTCGCTTAGCAGATCAAGTAATTTGGTATCAACCTGAAGGTTTAGATTGGGATTTACAACCTGTGATTGATGCTGCACCGAATAAAGCTGTTGTTGCTCGCTCACTGGATGACATTATTCAAACTGTGGCAAGTGAAGCAGGTGAGGGGGATGCAGTGGTAATCATGTCAAATGGTGGTTTTGGTGGCTTACATCAAAAACTCATTTCTGCATTAAAAGCATAAAGTTGAAACAGTAAAAAAGCCCGCAATGCGGGCTTTTTTATTCAAAACTAGTCACTCAATACTAACCAACAACATCCGCTAGACTTTTATCACGTTTAAAAATCAATTCAACATATGAACAAGTGCCAATAATCTTTAGATGCTTTTCACGTGCAAAAGCAACCAAGGCATCTAAAAGCTGACGCGCAACACCCTGACCACGTAAGGAATGATCGACCCATGTATGATTGGCAATAATTTGCTGATCATTGCTCCACACATAGCTGATTTCTGCAATACGCTCGCCTGATTCATTTAAAGAAAAAAACTCACCATTTTGACCATTGTCTTGATGTTGAAATTGCATAGATCATCCTTCATTTTTAAATAAGTTAAGACGAAGATTTTTACACGTCAGTATATTGATCGGGGCTGAATGTTCATAAAAACCAATTATTTAAACAATACATCATGAATAGATGTGTCTTTATCAAATACAGATTTTGCAAAAGGACATAAGGGTAAAATTTTAACCTTTTTCTGGCGAGCAAGGTCAACGGCTTGATCAAGCAAATGACGACCGACATGTTGACCACGTAAAGAATCATCTACCCAAGTATGATCAATAATAAATTTATCTGAACCTGCCCACGAATAAGTCATTTCAGCTAAATGTTGGTCTTCCTCACCAATATAAAATTCACCTTTTGATCCATTATCATGATGTTTAATTTCTAACATTTTATTTTTCCTTTAATTACGACTAGAACGAACATGCCATGATTTATTTTTCAGTATTGTTAATTTTTTTATCAATCAAGGATTAAAGTGATTTTTTTTACATTTAGTAATGAAATAGTCACTTTCAATGGAGAACTTAACATTGTCACTGATTCAGCCTAAACTTTATTGACCTTCTTCATGTTGTAACTTCATGTCCTTTGCTGAAATCGAAAATTCACCTCACTCAACCAAACAATGGATCAGTGTCATTAGTCTAGCTTTTGCTGCATTCATTTTTAATACCACCGAATTTATTCCGGTTGCGTTGCTCAGCGACATCGGTCAAAGCTTTGCAATGCCTGCGACTGATGTTGGAATCATGATCACCATTTATGCATGGGTTGTCGCCCCCATGTCATTGCCAATTATGCTCTTAACCAAGAACATTGAACGGCGCTTTTTGTTGATTGCATTATTTATTGTGTTCATTTTCAGTCATGTGTTGTCGTATTGGGCATGGGATTTTAATGTTCTTATTGCCAGTCGGATTGGTATTGCATTTTCACATGCATTGTTTTGGTCAATTACAGCTTCACTGGCTGTGCGTGTGGCTCCAAAAGGTAAAGAATTCCAAGCATTGGGTTTACTGGCCACGGGAACGGCGCTGGCAATGGTATTGGGCATTCCATTCGGGCGTATGATTGGTGAAATGTATGGATGGCGCAATACATTTGGTTTAATTGCCTTATGTGCTTTAGTCGTTTGTATTATTTTAGCCAGCGTGCTTCCCAAATTACCAAGCATCAATTCTGGGTCAATATCCAGTTTAAAGGACTTTACACGCCGTCCAAGTTTGATGATGGTCTTTGCATTAACAATTATAATCATTACAGCCCAATTCACAGCCTATAGCTATATCGAACCATTTTCCTTAAATATTGCACACTTTAGTTCAAGTCAAACTACGACCTTATTACTCATTTATGGTGGAGCAGGGCTTATTGGTTCATTTTTATTTGGCAAACTTGGGGCTAAATTTCCTAAGCTGTTTATTCCATTAAGTAGTCTGTTATTAGCCGCCTCCATGTTAATGATTTTACCACTGTCGAACTCAGTATTTCAGCTCACAGCAATCAGTTTATTTTGGGGAGCCAGTATCATTGTTTTTAGTTTAGCGCTTCAGTCTAAGACCTTGAATTTGGCTTCCGATGCAACCGATGTTGCCATGGCCATTTATTCAGGTTTATACAATGTGGGCATTGGTGGTGGAGCATTACTCGGCGGATATGTCAGCCTACATTTGGGCTTAAGTTATATCGGAATAGCAGGAGGATTATTGGCAATTCTGGGTACGATCCTTGCCATTATTCTGGTGCAGAGAAAAGATTTCCTTATCCACCAAAAAGGAGACTAGTTTATAAAGTTATACTAATCATTGAGCTGTTATTTACTTCAAATTTCCACTAATTAGTATGAAATTGAGCAATATTTTTTATAAAATATTAACAATGTGCTTATTTAAAGTTACATGAATGCCGTTATAATTTAGCCTCTGTTTTGATGTTACGGTTCTATCCAATGGATCTCTTAACAATTGCGATTATGATTCTACTCCTTATCGGTGTTGTAATTTTATGGTCAGTATATTCTGATTACCGAAAAAACCCATTTAAACATTGATCAATTATTCAATGTGTGGGATTATTAGCCATACTTTACATTCATGTAAATACAGAATTGAACAAGGGGAGTAGCCTCCTCCAGCGTTATAAATACTGTTTATAACGTGTCAGTATATCGTCAATACACTTTGCAAAAAGTCGGTATCTGAGCATTTAAATCTTCATCAGTAAATGAGTTTAAATGTAGGCAAGACCTTGATCATGTTGTCACAGATGTTTTTTTCATCTGGCAACTGGTCAAGGTTTTTTTATGCCTGCACCATTTGCTGGATATGGAGATGGTTATGGAATCCATTGGCAGTATTGGATTATACGGTGTATTTTTTGGCCTCGTTGCCATGATGTTACTGATTGATTTTTTAGGCTTTAAACAAAAAGAAGGTCAGCAGGTCAAAGTAAAAACTGCGGCCTACTGGAGTATTGCTTGGGTCTCGGTTGCCACTCTTTTTGGTGGTGGATTATGGCTTTATTTACAACAAACTTCAGGTATCGCCATCGCCAATACCAAAGTGATGGAATACTTTGCAGGTTATTTGCTGGAAAAATCTTTAGCGATTGATAATGTCTTTGTTTGGCTCATGATTTTTGCAGCTTTTGCGATCCCTCCTGCATTACAACGTCAGATTCTACTTTACGGTGTCTTAGGTGCAATTGTTCTTAGAACGATTTTTATCTTTATTGGTGCATGGTTTGTTCAAGAGTTTTCTTGGGTGCTTTATATCTTTGGTGCGTTCTTGGTTTGGACGGGTTTCAAATTTTTAAAAGGGCAAGAAGAAGATCCCAATATCGAAGATATGGCATTGTTAAAATGGTTACGTAAACATATGCGTATTACGCCAAAGTTAGAAGGTAATAAGTTTTTTGTCCGTCAAAATGGTGTAATTTGGGCAACGCCTTTATTTTTGGTTTTAATTTTAGTTGAAGCATCTGATGTTATTTTTGCAGTGGATTCGATTCCTGCAATTTTCGCCGTAACAAGTGATCCATTTATTGTATTAACAGCCAATTTAATGGCGATTTTAGGCTTACGTGCCATGTTCTTTTTATTGGCAGGTGCTGCGTCAAAAATGCACTATTTACCCTACGGTTTAGGAATTATTTTATTGTTCATTGGTTTCAAAATGCTGATGCTGGAAGTGTTCCATATGCCAATTTGGATTTCACTTGGCTTTATTGTGATCGTACTTGCGATTACCTCTTGGTTATCAATTCGACACAGTAAAAAGCATCATGAGACCACCTTATAAAACTGTAAATTAATGAGAAAAAGCCTTCCTTTTGGAGGGCTTTTTATTGAAAATAGCATTGAAATATCAAACAATAAAAGTATGAAAAAATATCAAAATGAAATCACTATTGATTTTATAAACAAAGAAGTTTTTTTAGATTCTAAATCCATAACTATTGATGCATTAAAAAATGGTGAATTCACTCAATCAGAATATTCTCCTAACTAATACATTTGGAGTCTTAAAGGTTATTTTTCTTGCTTTAATGCGTCATCTGACTTGATTATGATTTCCGAAAATGCCAAGGGGCTGTGTTTTAAAATATGTTTTTATTCGGGCTTTGAAAGCCACCTAAATAAAACTGATGTCATCTCTAAATTTAGAAAATATTCGCGTTGTAAATTGAATGTGATAAATAAAATGCACATAGAAATTATAGATACAAATTGGTCAAAAGCTGATTTCTTATACCACTTTAGACTGGGTGATATAACGCTTGTACTAGAAGCTTAATCATTTATTAATACCAATCGAGACCAACGCTCTAAAAATCGCTTAGATTCAAGTCTTTTCATAAAACCTTCATGACTCACCAAGGTTGGATTCCAGCGTAATTTCAGCTCGAATAAATCTTCCAATCCAAACGGGGCGACATATTCAATTTGATGCTGTGCATTTAATCTCACCGCAATCGCTGTTGCAGTTTCAGGCCAAAGTGAAAGCGCATGATCAATCGATGTTAAAGGTGGAATTTTTTCACCATTGTCTTTTTTATACCAAGTATGAACCAATGCTTGGTTGGTCACATCCCATTCCATATGTGGAAAATGATTTTGCATTGTCTGTTGAATGCACTGCGCTTGAGCATCATCATCTAAACCATAAAAAATCACATCGACTTCAGTGCCATCTAGTGCATATTCAGTGCCATGCAAATTTGACCAAATGGTATTTCGAATAATACCCGCCGCGATATAAGCCTGTGCATCTACGGCATACAAATGCTTAAGGATCTGCATGATGGCTTGATTCTGTTCAATCCATGCAATCAATTGATCTTCATATGCATTATCCATGACTTGATCTCTTTAATTTGCCTATATAAATATGATGCATTTGATCAGAAACAGACATGAATCCATTACGCTTACACCATTTTGAATACAGCGCAATCTATGCACAATATAGATCAGATCATGATTAATTTTAATTCTGCACTGTACTTTAACATGCTCAATAAATATCATGAGTCAGCATAAAATTTCATTTTATGCTTAAAAACCAAACCATAAAGGTTGTTCAAGAATGCGAACAAAAAAAATATCACTGGTTGTTGTTCCTATTTTATTGTCAGCATGTAGCGGTCAAAAAACATTACAACAAGATGTCTATAATAATCAGTATGACTGTGCAATGGATTGGCAAACCGATCTGTGTGAAACAGAAGATGATGAAAATGGTTCAAGTTCATCTAGTCATGGTGGCTATTATGTAGGACGGTACTTAGGTCCTCAATATTATCAAGGTAACCGTAAAGTAAAATACCTAGGTCGTGTGTTTGAACCTACAAGTAATCGAAGTGTCACACAACCACGTGTTTCTGTTCGCGCTTACAACGGTAAAACCTATTCGCCAATTCGGGGTGGCTTTGGACGTAGTGGTGGATCATTTGGGGGGTAATAGATGAAACGTCGCATATTCAATGAGCGTCCCAACTGGCAACAATCACATCAAGACATTGGCTTCGATTACTACAATTTACCCTCGACCGATGGTTCGATTTATTGGTCTGAAGGTGTCGCATACGAGTTCACACTCAAGCAGATTGAACAACTGGAAGATGCATCCAATGAATTGCATCAAATGTGTCTAGAGGTGGTGCGAGATCTGATTCAACGAGGCAATTATCCCGATTATTTTCAAATTCCTAAAGCAGCAATTCCACTGATCGAACACTCTTGGAAAAACAATGCACCAATGCTGTATGGACGTTTTGATTTTGCCTATGACGGACAACATATCAAAATGCTGGAATATAACGCAGATACACCAACAGGGCTGTTAGAAGCTTCAGTAGCTCAGTGGCATTGGATTGAAGAAGTTGCCAATATTCCACATCGAGATCAATTCAACAGCATTCATGAGGACTTGATTGAGCGTTGGGGTCGCATTTTGCCTCAAAACGCTCATGTTCATTTTGCTGCTTGCCAAGAAGCAGGTCGTGAAGACTGGGGCAATTTAGAGTATTTGATGGACACCGCATTTCAGGCAGGGCATCGCGTGTCTGAATTATCTATGGAAAATCTAGGTTGGAATGGTGCTGATTTTGTTGATTTGAATAATGATAAGATTCAAAATTTATTTAAGTTATATCCTTGGGAATGGATTTGGGAAGAACATTTTTCTCAGTATATAAAACCTGACAATACTTGGATTGAACCGTGTTGGAAAATGTTGCTGTCCAATAAAGCCATTTTAATCGAGCTTTGGAAGCGCTATCCAAATCATCCTCTATTGCTTGAAACGCATGCTTTTGATCCGAAACAATCCTATGCTGGTAAATGGGTCAAAAAACCGATATTGGCGAGAGAAGGAGCAAATATTCATATTATTCAAAATGATGTCGATTGCGGTGCAGCTTCAGGCAGTTTCCACTTTGAAGATTATGATAAGCATGGTTATGTCATGCAGAAATGGGTAAAAACGCCTTTACATGAAGGTATGTTACCGACCTTAGGGCTTTGGATGGTCGGTGATGAATGTTCGGGGATGTCGATACGTGAAGATGTGTTTGATGTCATTGGTAATGATGCACATTTCGCAGCACATTATTTTGTGGAATAAGTAAAAAATAATTTTAAAACCGATGTAATGAGACACAGTTCCGTTACATCATGCAACTCCCCCAACTTTATGCGTCAACCTGTAAGAATATTCTCTTTTTTTCTTATTCAATTCAGCATTTTTAAAAAATCTGGACAGGATAAGTGTTCGTTATACGGACAGTTTTTAATGTGTTGAAGTACACTCAATAAATTTTTTAGATTCTCAATTTTGTCTTCGATATCGGCCGATTTCTCATCAACACGTCCTCTATCTACATTTATTTTTCCATTGCAGATAAATATTTCATCAATTTCTTTTAAGGATAAGCCTCCTTTTTTTAATAATTGAATGAATGAAAGTGTAAGTAAGGTGTGTTCTGAATATTGACGTCTAAGGCCTTTTCTTCCGATCGATTTTATCAACCCTTTTGATTCATAAAATCGAATTGTAGCCGTAGACAAACCTGCTTTTAAAGATAAATCTCCTATATCAATTTCTTTCATAAAAACACCTTGACTTAAAGTTAACTTGAAGTAGCACACTCTACTTCAATCTAATCATATATAAGGTAAATGTTCTTATGCTTTTAATGATTCAAATTATTTTTATAGGTATATTTGCAACTTTATTTATGGATGTTATCGCATACATAAGGGAAAAATTATTTCAAATCAGGTCGCTTAACTATGCTTTTCTTGGTCGATGGATTCTTCTTTGGAAAGATGGGACGTTAACTCATGAAAATATTACGCTTGTTCCTGTCGTTAAATTTGAAAGAGTCATTGGCTGGTTTATTCATTATCTCATTGGCATTTTCTGGGTATATGTGTATTTGGTATTAGATCATCTCTTAAACTTTAATAGTCTATTTCTAAGTAGCATCTCTTTTTCACTACTCACTACTCTAATTTCTTTTTTAATTTTACAACCCGCTTTAGGATTTGGTTTTTTTGCCTTAAAAACACCAAACCCACTCATCAGTATTAAAAATAGTCTTCTTGCCCATCTGTTTTTTGGTATTGGCTTATATTTATCTTATATGTGGATTAGGCCAATGTTTTAATCACCGATATGATTCATCAAGATATAAAAAGGATGCCTATCACATCCTTTTATTTTTACTTATTCATTTTAAATTGTATGCTCAGCCACACGTTTCATATACATATTTAAACGGGTAAAGAAAATGACCTGCAAGAAAATCGTAAATGCAGAAACACACCATTCATACCACAGTGCAAAAGAGGTTTGCTCAAGTTTAAAATAATCATAAATTACATATAAAACTAAACCAAAGCCAACTCCAGCAACCGTAGTTTGTAGCAAGATTGGAAAAGAAAGCGCTGTAATTCGATTCATAAAATGTTGCCCTTGATCACCACCATTGGCTACGTAACAGCGTTGAATGCCCACAAACATAATCAGTAGAGTCAAAAAACATTCAATACCAATCACACGGACATCATAATATGGCGAATACATGCCGTAGTAATACACCGCACTCACCACTAAAGCTGCGATGAGATAATAATTTTTATAATGTTTTTTCTCTAAAGTATCTGCCGATAACTCATGTGCTAAAGCTTTCGTGTTCCAGAAGTACATAAATTCTGTATTCTCTTGATTTATATTTTGAACACACTTTACTCATAATTTTCTAAAAGATAAAGCGCAATAGATCACCTAAAATTGTTCATTTTTTCGTAATTGCTCAAGGTGAATTTTCATTTTTCAGGTACAATCAATCGAAAAAATGATAAATGTAGGTTGTTATGTCTTCTCTCTCCCCAATTGCGATTCGTGGTCGCTTCCTTGATATTACCCATACTGTTTCTCAAGCAGATCAGATTGCTCAAGCTGTACGTTATATTGAAGATGGTTTACTCATTACTGAACAAGGTCAGATCAAGTGGTTTGGTTCTTGGGAACAAGGGCAGTCTCAATTGACATCAGATATAACTGTTGAACATTATCCAGAGCAATTGATCGTCCCTGGATTTATTGACACACATATCCATTTTCCTCAAACCGAAATGGTCGGCGCATTTGGCGAACAACTTTTAGAATGGCTCAATACCTATACATTTCCAACGGAACTTCAATTTTCAGATAAAGCCTATGCAGACCAGATTGCACATTTTTTTGTCAATGAACTTTTAAAAAATGGTACGACGACTGCCTTAGTATTTTGTACCGTACATCCTCAATCTGTCGATGCGTTGTTTGAAGCTGCAACACGCCACCACATGCGTTTAATTGCAGGTAAGGTGATGATGGACCGTCATGCACCCGAAGGTCTATGCGACACAGCTGAAAGCGCTTATCACGACTCTAAAGCGCTGATCGAGAAATGGCATGGTCAAGGACGCAACCTCTATGCCATTACACCTCGTTTTGCACCGACCTCTACACCAGAACAATTGGAAAAAGCAGGGCAGTTAAAAGCTGAATATCCTGATGTTTATATTCATACACATTTGAGTGAAAATAAAAATGAAACTGCATGGGTCAAAGAACTTTTCCCAGAACAGAAAGGCTATTTAGATGTTTATCATCATTATGGTTTAACAGGAAATCGTTCTGTGTTCGCTCACTGTGTACACTTAGAAGAAGATGAATGGGATTGTATGCATGACACAGATTCAGCCATCGCTTTCTGCCCAACCTCAAACTTATTCTTAGGCAGTGGTTTATTCCCATTGAAAAAAACTTGGGAAAAACAAGTCAAAGTCGGTTTAGGCACAGATATTGGGGCAGGGACGTCATTTAATCAGCTTCAAACCTTAAATGAGGCCTACAAAGTACAGCAGCTTCAAGGTGACAAACTGTCTGCTTTTGAGTCGTTTTATCATGCGACATTGGGCGGCGCTAAAGCCCTTCATTTGCAAGATAAACTTGGCAATTTCAATGTCGGCAAAGAAGCTGATTTTGTGGTGTTAAACTTAAATGCAACGGCATTACAGACTTTGCGTCAACAACGTGCGAAGAATATTGAAGATGCTTTATTTGCATTATTCACAATGGGTGATGATCGAAATATCCAAGCGACCTATATTTATGGACAAAAAGCATATGAGCAAAAAGCCTGAAAAAACTGAAAATTCAAATAAATCACCAAAGCCATCTTCAAAGAAAAAATACATTCTGATGGGCAGTTTATTTGTCGTTTGTGCATTGCTTTTAAAACGGGATGCACATTAGTCATGCATTGATTACATTTTCAGGTCTTAAAATAGATGCATCTGAGGATGATATGTTTTAAAATTAACGTATATTACAGGTGTTGCAAGTCAACACCTTTTTTAATTTTGAATCGTTGTTTTAGGTATCTAAGCATGACCGTTGAAATGAAAGTAATGATTTCCGCTGAAGAAATTCAAGCGAAGGTTATTGAACTTGGTAATCAAATTAATGCTCATTATGCAACAAGTGACAAAGAGCTCGTTTTGATTGGTTTACTTCGTGGTTCAGTTATTTTCATGGCAGATTTATGCCGTACCATTAGCAAACCACACGAACTCGACTTCATGACTGTTTCTAGTTATGGCGGTGGTACAACCTCATCACGTGATGTCAAAATCTTAAAAGATTTAGATGGTGAAATTCGTGGTAAGGATGTTCTTGTCGTTGAAGATATTATTGACTCAGGCAACACTCTAAGCAAAGTTCTAGAAATTTTACAAACACGTCAACCGAATTCAATTCAACTTTGTACACTCGTCAGCA
Source organism: Acinetobacter shaoyimingii (assembly GCF_011578045.1). Lineage (NCBI taxonomy): Bacteria > Pseudomonadati > Pseudomonadota > Gammaproteobacteria > Moraxellales > Moraxellaceae > Acinetobacter > Acinetobacter shaoyimingii. The sequence continues at coordinate 11,196 of NZ_CP049801.1, read as the reverse complement.
AGCCTTCGCGCCGTGAAATTGACTTAGATGTGAAATTCTTAGGTTTTGAAGTTGAAGATAAATTTATTGTGGGTTATGGCTTAGATTACGATCAAAAATACCGTCATATTCCATTTATTGGTGAAATTGGTCTTTAATGTAGCGACCACCAATTGAATTTGCTAAGCGACTTCGGTCGCTTTTTTGCATCTTTTATCGAACAAAAAAGATACAATAAATAGCGAAGTGGCACTATCCACACAATCAAAATTCAATAATGATGAATTTAGCATTTGAATTTCATCAATATATTAAAATTCACAAGAACAACAGGGAGAGGTCTTATGATGTCATTGATTGGTGCAATCGTCATTGGTTTTATTGCGGGTTTAATTGCGCGAGCGATTCATCCTGGGAATGATAAAGCTGGTTTTATTGTGACAACATTATTGGGTATTGTTGGATCATTACTTGCAACCTATGGTGGCCGTTTACTCGGGCTTTATCCTGAAGGTTCATCTGCTGGATTTATTGCCTCTGTGATTGGTGCAATTATTATCTTGTTTATCTACAACTTGGTTGTAAAAAAATCCTAAGTGCCAATACATACAATTCAATTTAAAAATAAAGCACCATAAGGTGCTTTATTTATATCTGCTATTGTTCAGTGTATTAAAGTCCAAACTCTTTCCAAATTTTTTCAATTTCAGTCGCAGGGTAGGCACCTGTCACTTTAAATCCATTTGAGAATACAATTGCAGGTGTACCCTGAATGCCTAAAGTACGTCCTAACTGTAAATTACGATCAATCGGATTAATACAATCATAACCAGCTGCGGGTTGAGTTCCATTTTGAATCAGTTTATTCCATGCATAATCTTTATTTGGCGAACACCATACTTTTTTCGATGGAACCACAGATTGGTTTTTAATTGGATACATAAAAGTGTAAATGGTGACATCTTTTAGGCTCGCCAATTCTGAATCCAATTTTTTACAATAAGGGCAATTTGGATCTGAGAATACCGCAAGGACATGTTTGCCAGTACCTTTAACCGTTTTTATGGCATCTTGCAAAGGTAATTTTTTAAAGTCGATGGTGTTGTTTTGAATCACCAAATCTTTGGTTAAATTATGCTTATCTTTAATACGGATCATAGATCCTATAAACACATGTTGAGCATCTTCATTGACATAGACCACATCGTTATCTAAAACACCGCTGTACATTCCCTTCATTTCAGTCGCTTTTAAATCTTTAACCTGAAGATTTGGAAATTGTTGAGTCAGTTTAGCTTTCACAGAATCTACATTGGCAAAACTTGAACTTGCCATTGCTAAGCCTAAGCTCAACATCAATATTTTTTTTAACATCAACGACACACCATGATTGAAGAATTTCTGCAAATAATTCTAGCTCTAATTGATCATCAATGTGTGTCTAATCTGTTTCAAAATTAAGAAAAAAATACAGCTTAGGTATTCATAAAAAAATCAAACTGTTTCACGTGAAACAAAGTTAAATTTGGCTGGATGATTGATTTCTACTGAAATATGTACGATTTCATCATGTATAGACAATGCCTGACGGATCAAATCTGCATTTAATGCATGTTCTGCACTTTCCAAAGCCAGAATACAAGAAAATTTGCCTTTGCCCACTTTCCATACATGTAAATCAGTGATTGAAATTTTTGAATCTATAGAGGCTATTACTTCGCGTATTTCATCAACAACTGGGTGATCCATTTCAGCATCTAATAAAGTTTTTCCAGTTTCGATGAGCAATCCATAAGACCACTTACAAATCAAAATTGCGCCCACGATCCCCAGTAATGCATCTAAAAAATCCCAACCAAAAAACTTCGCTGCACATAAAGCAATGATCGCAAATACAGAGGTCACCGCATCTGCCACCACATGTAGAAACGCTGCTTTTTGATTCAGATCATGATCACCATGAGCATGTTGATGATGATTGTTATGATCATGTACGTGGTGAGCATGTCCATGATCATGTGAATGATGGTGACCACCGCTATGTAATAACCAAGCACAAACCAAATTGACGATCAGTCCAATGACAGCAATAGGAATCGCTTCATTGTAGTGAATTTGAATCGGATGCAATAAACGATCAAAGGATTGGTAGAACATGAGCAATGCAACCAGCATCAATAAAATGGCACTGCTATATCCCGCTAAAATTTCAGTTTTCCACGTACCAAAACTAAACCGTTGATCATGCGCAAAATGCCGTGCAGCTCGATACGCCATATACGCCAGACCTAAAGCCAACATATGCGAACTCATATGCCAACCATCAGCCAATAAAGCCATGGAGTTAAATAACCAACCTCCAAAAATTTCAAATACCATCATCAGTCCAGTCAAAATCGTGGCAAATAAAATTTTTCTTTGCCCCATTGGATTACCTTCATCAAACTGATGCGAATGTTTTCGATTTAAGTTTTGAAATTGCATAATGACTCACCCAATATACTCCCTAGTAGTATATGAGTTAGAATCAAAATATACTATAAGGGGGTATATAGAAATGGGAACAGATCAAGATGAGTCACTTAAATGAAGACAAGAAAATATTGAATCGTGTGAAACGACTCAAAGGCCAAATATCCGCTGTCGAAGAGGCGATTCAAAATCCAGAACAGTCTTGTATTGAAGTTTTACAGCAAGTTGCCGCTATTAAAGGTGCCATCAATGGGTTAATGAATGAACTCATTGAAAGTCATTTACGTCATCATGTCATCACAGATGAAACGCAAATCAATGAAACAGAATTGGCAGAATTTTTAAGCTTATTAAAACGTTATTCTTAAATATAAATATCAAATATTTTCAATGATTTTATAAATTTGAAATCATTAAATCTCTTACAAAAATCAAAAAATGATCATTGAATCGTATTTAAAGTAACAACGAAAGTTCCTTCTCCCTCTGGGATGAGCAGCTTGCTGCGCAAGAGGTGAAGGATTTAAAGCTTAAAATAACCTCTCCCTAGCCCTCTCCTAAAAGGAGAGGTAACTTTATGATAAATTTTAATTGGATAAAAATAATTTATGAAAGAAATTTATTATCTTTATTTTAATTGACCCTATTCCGATTAGGTTTTAATCTGGGAAATCTTACTCCAATATCAGTCTATTTTATTTAGGACTGGCATTTTCTTTTTATAAGAATGCATCTATGAATTTCTCTGCGTGGCGACCCTTTATTACGGTCAGTTTGGCGCTGTGTATCGGCACCATCGGTACTGCATTGGCCAGTCCTTTATATCCGCTCTACCAAGCACTCTGGCAGTTATTACCGAGTGATATTACTTACCTGTTTGTCGCATATATGTTTGGTTGTATGACCACATTATTATTTTTAGGGCGTACCAGTAATAGCATTGGATATATACGCACTTTACAGACGGGATTATGTGTTGCTATTGCAGGCTTGAGCCTTTCAGTGATCGCTGAACATACATTGGTGCTAGGCATTGGACGTTTTATTATTGGAATTGCTTCAGGCCTGATCAGCACTTCCGCGATGTTAGGTCTAATTTATACCATTCCAGATTCTCATAAACAAAATGCAGCTCAAATCAGCTCAATCATTACGGTCATCGGTTTTGGTTTGGGTCCATTCGTTGGGGGGAGTATTGCTCAATTTTCGAAATATCCTTTGGTAACGCCATATCTTCCAATTATCATTTTGGCGAGCGTGAGTTTTATCAGTTTATTTTTCATTCAAGCCAAAACTTTGCCCAAGCAATCATTTTCCATTGCACCGCATTTGGAAGCACCAGAACATCAATTTAAACCGATTTTTTATATCGCAAGTTTTACCGCCTTCTGTGCATTTGCAGGCTTTAGCTTATTTGCATCATTAGCACCGTCTTTTATTCGCGATATTATTCCGTGGCATGGGCCTTTGGTGAGCGGTATGACCATTTCAAGCATTCTATTGGTATCTGCTGTTGCCCAATTTTTTGCTCGTAGCAAAGCTATGCATCCGTCTTTAAATATAGGCTTAATCACTCTCATTTTAAGTTTTATTCTTTTGACTTTTTGCATGATTTTTCATTGGTCTCTGCTGTTTTTTATTAGTGTGATTTTAGTTGGATGGGGACATGGTTATGGTCTTATTGGTGCTTTTTCTGTGATACAAAAAATCACCACAGATCACAACCGAGCAGCTGTGGTTTCTACCTATTTGTTTATCGCTTATTTGGGTACCATATTACCCATAGTCAGTGTCGGCTATATTGCAGATCATTTTGGCTTTACAGCTGGAATCGTCAGCTTCAGCATGGTGATGGGTTTACTATGTCTGTATTTGTTTATGAGACATCTTAAAATTGAATTGCAATTTAAAGCACTTATAAAATAGCTTTTCTCAAAAAAATAAACCCAATGAAGGGTTTATTTTTTAAAGACATACATTAAAGAATTTCAACTTGAACCGCTTCAATATCCGTAGGTTTATCTCGGTGTGTATCCACTTCACCAATGATTTTTACTTTTACACCATTTTGTAATTGTTGAGGAGTCGCTAAATCACGATCAATTTCAACTGTAATGGTGCCAGTATTATCTTTGAATTGATAATGTTCATCTTTCAGTTGAGCGGCAATTTCTCCCGTTAAAGTCACACCTGTAGCATCAGTCGCTTTTGTGGCTTGAGCAACTGTAAATTGATTTTTACTCGCTTCTTTAATGATGGCTTGATCGCTTTTCCCCGCCCAAACACTGGCGGTAATACCCATCAAAATAACAGTTAGAACCAAAGATCTTTTCTTCATTGTTCCACCTTTTTCAGATTGCGTTATGTTCAAATTAACAACTTATGCGTTAAAGTAAATGACAAATAACAAAGCATTACCGAAGCGATAAAAAAGCTGACAATTGCCAGCTTAAATAAACAATTTTTAAAGATAAAATCTATTTATTTACCAATACAGAACGATCCAAAAATCACTCCGAGCAAATCATCTGCACTAAAGTCGCCTGTAATTTCACCCAAAGCATTTTGCGCTAAACGTAAAGACTCAGCCACCAACTCACCTGCATGGAAAATTGTAAGTTGTTCATGCGCTTCTGCCAAATACTGCTGAGTGCGCTTCATTGCGTCTAAATGACGTGTTCTAGCAATAAAGGTATCTTCTTCTGGTTGGAAGCCTGCATGCGCTGTAATCGCATCTATGAGCGCTTGAACACCTGTTTCTTGCTTGGCAGAGACCGTAATATGTCTAAATCCATTTAAATCACTCAATTCTGCCTGTTGATCAGTCAAATCACATTTGTTACCAATCAGCATTAAACGTTTAGCATCGATATGATCTGCAAAATAGTTTTCAGCCAAATGTAATGGATCATCGCCTTGGCTCAAGTCATACACCAATAGCAATAAATCTGCATTTTCAATTTCTTTAATGGCACGTCGAATACCTTCTTTTTCGACCACATCACCTGTTTCACGAAGACCTGCTGTGTCGGTCAGGGTAATCGGCAAACCATTTAAAGTGATTTTTTCATGCAGTACATCACGTGTGGTGCCTGCAATATCGGTCACAATGGCTCGTTCAACACCTGCCAATGAATTTAACAAGCTAGATTTACCCGCATTCGGCTTACCTGCAATCACCACCTGTAAACCTTCACGGAGTAATTGTCCCTGACGTGCAGATTGCTGTACCAAACCCACAGAAGACTGTACATCTTCAAGCAAAGCTAAAATTTTACCATCTGCCAGAAAATCAATTTCTTCTTCTGGAAAATCAATTGCCGCTTCAACGTGTAATCGTAAATGAATTAACTTTTCGAGTACGGCATTTACTTTGGTTGAAAATGCACCTTGTAATGAACGTACCGCTGAACGTGCTGCTGCTTGAGAAGTTGCATCAATTAAGTCGGCAATCGCTTCAGCCTGAACCAAATCCATTTTGCCATTTTCAAAGGCACGCATGGAAAATTCGCCCGCTTTAGCAGCAGTTGCTCCCAATGCCAACAAACGCCCCAGTAATGCATTTTGAATCACTGGGCCACCATGACCTTGTAACTCAACCACATCTTCACCGGTAAATGAGTTTGGATTTGGGAAACAAATGACCAAACCTTCATCCATGACTTCGCCATGTTCATCTAAGAACTGACGAAAACCTGCAAAGCGTGCTTTAGGCAATGTCTTCTGCGTTAATGCTTCTGCAATCGCATATGCGTTTGGTCCAGATAAACGAATCACACCAACACCACCCCGACCTGGCGGTGTTGCAATAGCAGCAATAGTAGTGAGGTGTTGTGCAATCGTCATGGAGAAATACTCAAAATAAAGGCAATAAAAAATCCGCCTAAGAATACCATCTTAAGCGGATTGATTCAGCTATTCAGCGCGAGCTAGATGAACTAGTTTGCTGAGTTCGCCTCTTTTGCTGCAGTTTCTTTTTCGACACTTTTCTTAATCAGTGCTTGCTGCAAGATCGTAATACTGTTGTTACAGATCCAGTACAACACCAAGCCCGCAGGGAAGAACAACATAAATACCGTGAAAATGATCGGCATAAATTTGAATACTTTTGCTTGCATTGGATCAGCAGGTTGAGGGTTCAAAGACTGCTGAATGTACATGGTAATACCCATTAGTAATGGCAGAATAAACCATGGATCCATCGCAGATAAATCTTGAATCCACGCTAACCAAGGAGCATGACGAAGTTCAACTGATTCCATCAATACCCAGTACAACGCAAGGAAAATAGGCATTTGAAGAAGCAATGGTAAGCAACCAGACAATGGGTTTACTTGCTCACGCTTATACAGCGCCATCATTTCTTGAGAGAAGCGCATACGGTCTTCACCGAACTCTTCTTTCATACGTTGCATTTCTGGCCCGATGATGCGCATTTTCGCCATTGAGCGATAGCTCTTAGACGACAACGGCCACAAGATCAATTTCACAACAATCGTCAATAGAATAATTGACCAGCCCCAGTTCCCCACGATGCCATGGAAGAATTGCAAACCAGCAAACAATAATTTTGCAATTGGCCATAACCAACCATAGTCTACAGTTTGGTTTAAACCAACAGCCAAATCCTTCAATTCAGATTGAACTTTAGGACCTGAGTAGAATGTCGCATCAACAGTCATTGATTTACCAGCAGGAACATTGATCGTTGGCGATGTAAAACCAATGATATTCATGTCATCTGCAGATTTGCGAGATTCTAATTTCGCTACGTATTCTTGATTACCAAAATGACCTGGAATCCAAGCACTTACAAAGTAATGCTGAACCACTGCAACCCAACCGCCTTTAGCATTGGTATCGAGTTTTTCTTCAGCAAAATTGGCAAATTTTAATTTGTTGTAGTGCTCGTCTGGTGTACCCCATGCGCCACCTAAGTAAGTCCCAAGGGTAAAGATCCCTTGATCTGATTTACCTGGATCTTCAGAGTTGTCACGTTTGATTTGACCAAACATTTGACCTTGCCAGTTTTGCGAACTACGGTTTACCACTTGGTAACTGACATTGATTGGGTATTTACCTTGTTCAAAGGTAAAAGTCTTGATAATTTCTACGCCATCAGCCGTTTTAAGCACCATTGGCACAGATAAAACTTTAGTGGCTTGATCTTTGCCTTGAGCAGTTTTTGCGTCGGCTAAAGTGTAGCTAGATTTTTCAATTTCAAATGTCGGACGACCATTACGACTACTGTCTGGACCGTTTAAACCAATCAGACCAGATTGCGCAACATAAGTACGCTTTTCATCGTTTTCAAGCATGACAAAAGATTCATCGCTGTTTTTGCTTTGGTCATGATTGAGTAATTCAATACGAACGATATCACCACCTTTTGGATTGATCCAAAGGTGATACAAATCAGTTTGCACTGAAATGAGTTGTTGACTCACAGCTGCTTTAGGCGCTGCTGTGTTGTGTTGTGCAGCAGCAATATTTGCTTGCGGAATATCTGAAGATACAGCCGCTGCTTGGCTATTTGGCAAATCAGTAGATACATCATGCGCAACCACAGCAGCCGGTTTAGACTGTGCGACAGTTTCTGCATGACCATAATCTTTTTGCCAAGCCAAAATGAGCAAATATGCGGTGACGAACATGGCCCCGAGAATTGCAAACCTGGCCCATTGTTGCATATCGATTACCCCAAATGGTTAGAGTGATTTTGGTTCAAAAATTGCTCACGCAAGGGTACATGAACGTGAGTCATTTGAGAATCTATTTGCTGAAATGAAATAAAACGAATTGCTTTTTTGGGAACAGGATCGTAACCACTTCCACCCCAAGGATGACATCGACATACACGTTTCGTCGCCAACCACACACCTCTGACTGAACCATGCGTATGGATTGCTTCTAACGAATATTGAGAACATGTTGGAATATAACGACAACGTGGTCCAAGGAGCGGACTAATCGCAATTTGATAGAAACGAATCAACCAATGCAATATACGAACCATTGGTCATCTCTATTTTTGAGGGGAGGAGACGGGTATTTTATGATGTTTTTTGACAAGACGTTGAAGCTTTTGCCAAGCAATTTGCAACTGCTTATGCAACTCAACATTTGGTATCGCTTCTATGCCTATTTTAGGCATAACCACAATATCCAATAAGTCTAATTCTTGCTGATGTAAGCGAAAGCTTTCTCGGGCAATACGTTTTATTCGATTTCTTTCATGCGCACGACGCACTTTCTTTTTAGCAACAACAATACCCAAACGGCTTTTCGGCTGTTCAGTACATTTTGCTAAAAAAAGAAAATGGGGTTGATGCACTTTAAAAAGCGCACCATCAAACACACCTTTGAAATCTGCAGCACAGCGGATACGAACCTCTGGACTGAAATTATAAAGTGTCATAACACCCAAATCGTCGATGAGACTAACTGCTTAAAAAATTAAACAGTTAAGCTGTGACGACCTTTAGCACGGCGACGAGCTAATACTTGACGACCAGCTTTAGTTGCCATACGAGCACGGAAACCATGAACGCGTTTACGCTTTAATTCAGACGGTTGGAAAGTACGTTTCATTTTCGAAACTCCAGTATTGGTGTTCTATAAAGGTTCGCGATTGTATTGTGCATTGTTTGTGCTGTCAATAAATTACAGCAAATGTTACATAAAAATGCGTTATACATCGTGTTAAGCAATGAATTTAAAACGAATCTTAAAAAAGTCAATATTTTAAAAAATAATCACAACTTAACTCTTTATTTATTAAAATAAATATGAGATATCTACACAAATATCCACAAAGTTATCCATAGTGTTATTAACGTTTTAAATTTAATTTAGTTAATTTGAATTTAAATTCATTTATTTGAGGTTATCCACACAAGGTCGCTTTGTTATTATATAAATTCAAATTTATAAATTTAAATTTATTATTATTAGGGACGCTTTTTTCTGTGGAAATGTGCTTTTAAATTTTATAAATCATTTATTTAGATTGTTGATAACTGTGTTTTTATCAATTTATGAAATTGTGGATAACTTGAGCTGAAAAACTATCCACAGCTTGTGGAAAAGCTTATCCACACCCTGTTTTAAATTTAAAAATCGCATGGTTTTTTATTTTTTTAACGCAGAGTATGCGAAATTATCATGACAGATGTGGATAACTTGGTTAGAATGGCGACCCCCTCATACGGTAGGGTTGGCTTTTAAATTTAAAATGGAATAAGGGGTTTCACATGCTGTGGACAGACTGCTTAACTCGCTTGCGACAAGAGCTCTCTGATAATGTCTTTGCGATGTGGATTCGTCCTTTAGTCGCGGAAGAGGTTGAAGGCGTACTTAAACTGTATGCACCTAATCCGTATTGGACTCGTTATATTCAAGAACATCATCTCGAACTCATTACCATTTTGGCAGAGCAATTGTCTGAAGGACGTGTACGCAAAGTTGAAATTTTGGTTGACTCAAGACCTGGTGCGATTTTGTCTGCAAGTGAACAACCTGCAACAACGACTGCTGCGCTTGAATCGGTGTCTGTACCTAATTCAATGCCTAAACCACGCAAAGACAAAGAACAAGATCTTGTCGTGAATAAAAATTCCAAGAAGCGTTTGCTCAATCCATTATTTAACTTTGCATTGTTCGTTGAAGGTCGTTCTAACCAAATGGCGGCTGAAACGTGTCGTAAAGTGTTAACACAGCTGGGTGAGTCACAACACAATCCTTTATTTTTATATGGACCAACGGGTCTGGGTAAAACACACTTAATGCAGGCGGTGGGGAACGCTTTATTACAAGCGAAACCGAATGCACGTGTGATGTACATGACTGCTGAAAGTTTTGTGCAAGATTTTGTTAGCTCTTTGCAAAAAGGCAAAGTGGAAGAATTTAAGAAAAACTGTCGCTCTTTAGATTTACTTTTGGTCGATGATATTCATTTACTTGCTGGTAAAGAGGCGAGTCTGGTTGAATTTTTCTATACATTTAATGCGTTATTGGATGAATCAAAGCAAATTATTCTAACCTCTGACCGTTATCCAAAAGAATTGACTGAGCTTGATCCTCGTTTGGTTTCACGCTTCTCATGGGGACTGTCAGTTGGTGTTGAGCCACCTGACATAGAAACACGTATCGAAATTTTGTTGAAAAAAGCAGAAAGTAACGGCATTGAGTTACCTCGTAACTGCGCATTATTTATTGCACAGCAAGTGGTAGCCAATGTTCGTGAACTCGAAGGCGCTTTAAATAAAGTCGTTGCAATTTCACGTTTCAAAGGTACACCTATTGATTTGGAAATTGTGCGTGAATCTTTAAAAGATGTATTGGCTATTCGTGCCCGTACCATAAGCACTGAAAATATTCAGCGTGTGGTCAGTGAATATTTCCGTATTCCACTTAAAGAATTGGTCGGTCCAAAACGTACCCGAATTTTTGCACGTCCACGTCAGTTGGCCATGGGTTTAGCCCGTGAATTAACCGGCGATAGCTTCCCAGAAATTGGTATGGCCTTTGGCGGTCGTGACCATAGTACGGTTATGCATGCCTGTGAAAAAGTGCAAAGTTTAAGAGCTGAAGATCCTATTTTTAATGAGGATTACAAGAACTTAATGCGCTTACTTCAAAGTTAATATTTGATTAAATTCTATTCTTGCAATGCGGCATAAAGTGCCGCATAGTACATGACTAAAAATACTTTTTTGTCTTCAATTGTTCTGTTTTTAGAGGAAA